>DASWAR010000075.1:0-11099 GCA_036391015.1 Terriglobales bacterium | reverse complement strand
CGATATCAACGGCGCCGCTCACAGCACCATCCAGTTGCAAGCGCCCGTGGGATGGCAGGTGACGCCGGCATCGCAGGCCGCCGATTTCACCACCGACTCGGAGTACAAGAACTTCACCTTCAGCGTGCAGTCGCCGCCGCTGCAGGAGGGCGCGTACCCGCTGAGCGCATCGCTCGACTACCAGGGCAAGCAGTACAAGGAAGGCTACGAGATTATCGGTCGGCACGATATCGGCGATTTCTATTATTACCGCCCAGCGGTGCAGAAAATCAGCGCCGTGAATGTGGTGGTGCCTGCGGAGCTGCACGTCGGCTACGTAATGGGCGCGGGCGACGAAATCCCGACCGTGTTGCAGCAACTGGGCGTGCGCGTCGAGGTCATCACGCCCGCCGAACTGGCTGCGGGCAATCTCAGCCGCTTCCACACCGTGGTGCTCGGCATCCGCGCCTACGACGTGCGCACCGATGTCCGCGAGTACAACCGGCGCCTGCTCGATTACGTCAACAACGGCGGCACGCTGATCGTGCAGTACAACGCCTCCATCGGCGTGTTTAACTCCGGCCACTTCACGCCCTATCCTGCATCGCTGAGCAACGAACGCGTGACGGTGGAGGAAGCGCCGGTGCAGATTCTGGATGCGGTGAACCCCATCTTCCACTCTCCCAACCCCATTGCGGCGAGCGACTTCACCGGGTGGGTACAAGAACGTGGCCTGTATTTCATGAGCTCGTGGGACCCGCAATTCATGGCGCTGCTGGCCTCGCACGATCCCGGCGAACCGCCGCGCCAGGGCGGCTTGCTGGTCGCGCCCTACGGCAAGGGACTGTACATCTACACCGGCTACGCGTTCTTCCGGCAATTGCCGGCGGGAGTGCCGGGGGCGGTGCGGCTGTTCGTCAACCTGCTGAGCGCCTCACAGCAGAAAGTGAGCGGCGGCACCAACTCCGGTGACGCCAGCGGACATGGAAAATGACCGCGAGCTGATTCGCGGGGTCGGCCTGGTCAACGCCACCGCCCTGAACATGATTGACATGATCGGGGTGGGGCCGTTCATCACCATGCCGCTGATCGTCAGCGCCATGGGGGGCCCGCAGGCGATGCTGGGCTGGATTCTGGGCGCCTTCTTCGCCATGTGTGACGGCCTGGTCTGGGCCGAACTCGGCGCCGCACTGCCGGGCTCGGGCGGTTCCTACCGCTACCTGAAGGAAATCTACGGGCCGCAACGCCTAGGGCGACTGCTCTCCTTCCTGTTTATCTGGCAGCTCTCGTTCAGCGCGCCGCTATCCATCGCGTCGGGGTGCATCGGTCTGGCGCAGTACGGCAGCTATTACTGGCCGGCGCTGGAGCGCACGCTTGCCGGCCGCGATTTCCGCCTGGTACTGCCGCTGCTGGGCCCGCTGGAGGCGCGCGTGGTGGTCACTGCCGGAACGTTTGTCGCCATCGCCGCCGTCATCGCCGCCGTACTGTTGCTGTACCGAAAAATCACGGTGATCGGGTGGATCTCGCGCCTGCTTTGGATTGGCGTCATCGGCACCGTTCTTTGGATCATCTTCGCCGGTCTGACCCACTTCAACGCGGCACGCGCCTTCAGCTTCCCGCCGGGTGCATTTCACCTGACGCACGAATTTTTCCTCGGGCTCGGGGCGGCCATGCTGGTGGCGACCTACGACTACTGGGGCTACTACAACATCTGTTTTCTCGGCGGGGAGGTGAAGGACCCGGGGCGCACGATTCCGCGCGCGCTGCTGCTTTCGATCGCCCTCGTCGCCTGCCTTTACGTGGTGATGAACATCAGCATTGTGGGCGTGTTGCCCTGGCAGGAATTGCAGTCGGCGGCACATTCGGGAACGCGCTTCTACGTGGCGTCCACTTTCATGGAGAGGATTTACGGTCCGTGGGCGGCGCGCGTGGTGACGGTGCTGATCATGTGGACGGCGTTCGCCTCGGTATTTTCGCTGCTGCTTGGCTACTCGCGCGTCCCCTACGCGGCGGCGCTCGACGGCAACTATTTCCGGGCGTTCGCGCGGGTGCATCCCGAGGGAAAATTTCCCTACGTTTCGATGCTGGCGCTGGGGGCGGTTGCGATTGCCGCCTGCTTTCTGCGTTTGGCCGACATCATTGCCGCCCTGGTGGTCATCCGCATCATGATCCAGTTCCTATTCCAGACCGTGGGCGTCATCGTACTGCGCGTGCGGCGTCCCGATCTGCCGCGGCCGTTCCGCATGTGGCTCTATCCGGTGCCCGCGCTGCTGGCGACCATGGGATTCCTGTTTGTGCTGGTGGAAAGGAAATATTTCCTGAAGGAAATCCGCTACGCAGTGGTTCTTTTGCTCGTCGGCATCGTGGTCTACATGGTGCGCTCGCTGCGGCGGAAAGAATGGCCCTTTGGGAAGCAGGCTTTAGGCTTTAGGCGTTAGGCTTCAGATGTCCGGCTTCAGGCCGTCGGGGAATCTCGGATTGCTTAACACCTGGTGTGCAAAGCCGAGAACCTAAAGCCTGACGCCTAACGCCTACTTCCTTATTTCAGGCGTCGGCCACAAGTTCGTAAGCGGATGTGATCTCGAATGCCGGACGCAGCGAGCGATACACCGGGCACTTGTCCTTATATACCGAGTGCACGCGCTCCACGGTGTCGCGCACGTTCTCGGCGGCCTTGAGCAGGAAGCGCACGTGCACGCGGCGGATCACCAGCACTTTGTCATCGGACTCCTCGATTTCGCCCCTGACTTCGGCAATCAGGCGGCCATGCTTGGCATCGATTTGGCGCGCATCCAGCGCACCGGCAAATGTGCCGAGCATTCAACCGCCGAGCCCGGCGACCACGTAGTCGATGGTCGCGGCATGTGACTCCTTCAGCCGGGCGGGGTCGAGTCCATAGTGCTTGGCAATGGCGCCATGCACGCTGAAGCTGACCGGCTGCGACTCGCCCGGGAGTTCCGCCACGCGCAAGGGTCCCGACTTCCGCTCGATTCTCACGTTCGATACGTAGACCACGTCGCCCATGAATCACCTCACCTATTGGAGACGGTACAGTGGCGGCGGATTCATCCCTTTGCGAAATTTTTCCGTGCCAGCGCCAGACCGTTCCCCGGCCGGGCGCATTCAATCTTGCGCCGACGCCCTCTTCGGGAGCAGAATTCACCACCCGCACATTGTCAGGAGGATGGCAAAATGGCAAGGATTTCCCGCGCGCGCGCGTTGCTGCTCTCGTGTGGCCTGCTGCTCTGGGCCGCCGCTCTCAGTGCCTCGGCGCAAAACTCACCGAAACCTGCAAAGGCCGCACCAGGCCAAAAAGCAAGTACAGCGCACAGCGCCGCACCGGGCAAGGTCCGCACCTACTACATCGCCGCCGACGAGGTGGAGTGGGACTATGCCCCCAGCAACCAGGACCACATGAATGATGGCGGAAAGTTTGACGCGTACGGAAAGCTGTTTGTCGAACAAGGCAAGAACCGTATCGGCAAGGTCTACCGCAAAGCCGTGTACCGCGAGTACACCGACAGCACGTTCGCAACCCTGAAAAAACGCCCTCCGGAGTGGGAGCACCTGGGCATCATGGGGCCGCTGATCCGCGCCGAGGTTGGCGACACCATCAAAATTCTCTTCCGCAACAACACGTCGAACCCCTACGGCATGCATCCGCACGGCGTGTCGTACAAGAAAGACTCGGAGGGCGCGCCGTATCCGGGGTTGACCATGCCGCAGACCGGCCTGGTGCCGCCGCACCAGTTGCACAGCTACACCTGGGAGGTGCCGGAGCGCGCTGGTCCGGGCCGTAACGATCCCAGCTCGATCGTGTGGTTGTATCACTCGCACAACTACGAGCCCAAGGACGTGAATGCCGGGCTGATTGGAGCGCTGGTGATCACGCGCAAGGGCATGGCTCGCGCCGACGGCAGCCCCAAGGACGTGGACCGCGAATTCGCCGCGCTGTTCATGATCATTGACGAGAACCAGACGCAGTACCTGCAGCACAACATCGACACCTACGCCGGCGATCCCAAGTCAGTCGAAAAGCTGGAGGCAGTTCCCGCCGATCCCGACGGCAACGCTCACCTGGTGCTGGGGCGGGGCTTTGCACTCGTGAATCACAAGTTCACGATCAACGGTTATTTGTACGGAAACGGGCCGATGATGACCATGAAAGTGGGCGAGCACGTGCGCTGGTACCTGCTCTCGATGGGGGACGGTTTCAACTTCCACACACCGCACTGGCACGGGAACGTGGTCACCGTGAACGGCCAGCGCACCGACATCCTGCCGCTGTCGCCGGCGACGTTCGTCACCGCTGACATGGTGCCGGATAATCCGGGTATTTGGATGTTCCACTGTCACGTGTCCGACCACATGACCGGCGGAATGACCACGCATTACCAGGTACTGCCGTGAGGTCCGAAACCATGGCTGACAAACTCGAG
This sequence comes from Terriglobales bacterium, assembly GCA_036391015.1. Classification (GTDB taxonomy): domain Bacteria; phylum Acidobacteriota; class Terriglobia; order Terriglobales; family Acidobacteriaceae; genus JAIQGF01. The sequence goes on along the minus strand of DASWAR010000075.1, from coordinate 6,681 downwards.
AAATCCGATGCGGAATGGCGGAAGCAGCTTTCGCCTGAGCAGTACCACGTGACCCGCGAACATGGCACCGAGCAGGCTTTCTCCGGCGAGTACTGGAACAGCAAGGACCACGGGGTATACGCCTGCGTCTGCTGCGGCGAGCCGCTCTATAGCTCCGAAACCAAGTTCGACTCGGGTACGGGCTGGCCGAGCTTCTACGCGCCGGTGAAGCAAGAGAGCATTGGGACGGTCACCGACCGCAGTTTTGGCATGGCGCGGACCGAAGTGCGCTGTGCCCGCTGCCAGGCCCACCTGGGTCATGTTTTTCCGGACGGGCCGGCGCCCACCGGCAAGCGTCACTGCATCAACTCGGCCGCCCTTAAGTTCGTCCCCCCGCCTGAAAAGAAGAAAGCGCCCGGCTAACCTGAGGCGCTTAGCGGGCGTGAGCGAGTCCGCCGCGAAGTCGAAGGACGAGCGGGAGCCCGCTGCCGAAATCCCGAGCGCAGCGAGGGACCTCTCCAGTCACAGCTCCGGTCTGGTTTCAGCCGGGCCTCGCGGTTCACCGTGAACGCAAATTTTCGATGCGTGCGATGGGAAAACCCTCGCCCTTGCCGCCGCGCCGGCGATCGCAGTCCGCCGGTTTCGCTGCTCGCCAGCCCGCAATTTCACCGGCTTGTTCCGGCCGCGCTGGCGCCATTCAAGGCACATTTTATCGGCACAATCCATGGACTGGTGAGGCGCGCCTGCATATCGCAACACGATACAACAGCGGACGGGGACATGCGCGCCGGAAAAACTTCCGCTTATCGGCGCCATAAATTTCTTTTGTAAATGTAAATCCGATGCCTGCGACCGGAAGTATGCGTTGGACTGCGGTCGCGGGGCCCGGCTACTTTCGCCTCGCTGGTTAACAAGTCGCGAAGATTCTTACAACCGAATTGCACGCGTCCTGTGGGGGGAAAGCGAAGTTTTTCCCATGAAGTTGTCCCAAGTAGGCGCCCTGGCAGTACTGGTCGCAGTAGTGGCGGTTTCCATGACGATGAAAGCTCAGGTCAACGTACCGGAAGACAAATCGGCGGAACTCATGCAGCAGTTTCGCGACCTGCAAAAAGAAGTGGTTGGCCTCCGCGCCGAAGTCGCAGCGCTGAAGCAGCAAAAGACTATCCCTGCGGCAGCGACGGAAAACGCAGTTCCGTCTTCGCAGACGGCGGCCGTATCCACCGCGTCCCCGAGCGCCGCATCGTTGCTTGGCGGCGCCAGTTTAAGCGGGTTTGTGGACACCTACTACGGCTACAACTTCAACCAGCCGAAGTCGCAGACCAACACGCTGCGCTCCTTCGAGGGGCCCTCGAACCAGTTCGCGCTGAACCTGATCGAACTCAACCTCGACAAACCTCCGGATCCCACCAACAGCCGCCTCGGTTACCACCTTGGGCTGGGCTTCGGTCAGGCGATGAACGCGGTGAATTCCACCGATCCCGCCGGACTGGGATTCGCGCAATACCTGAAGGAAGCTTACGTCTCCTATCTTGCCCCGGTCGGAAAAGGCTTGCAGATGGACATCGGCAAGTTCGTCACACCGCACGGCGCCGAGGTCATCGAGACCAAGGACAACTTCAACTACTCGCGCGGCCTGCTGTTTGGCTATGCCATCCCGTACTACCACTACGGTCTGCGCGCCAAGTACTCGTTCAACGACAAGTACTCGGTCACCGGCTTCGTGGTGAACGGCTGGAATGATATTTACGACAACAATACCGGCAAGACCTACGGCGTCACCTTCGGCTGGAACCCGACCAAGAAGATCAGCATTGCGCAGGGTTACATGTTCGGCCCGGAGACGGCTGGCACCAACGCGCACTGGCGGCAACTGAGCGACACGGTGGTGACTTACTCGCCGACGGGCCGGCTGACCACGTCGTTGAACTTTGACTATGGCCGTGGCGATCGCGTGACGGGAATTCCTACCCCGGTGTTCTGGACCGGTATCGCCGGCTACGTCAAGTACGCCTTCAACGACCTGTACGCGGTGGCCACCCGGTACGAGTACTACAACGACCACGACGGCTTCACCACCGGGACCCCGCAGCACCTGAACGAATTCACCGGCACATTCCAGCGCATCGTCGCGCACCACCTGATCACCAGGCTGGAATTCCGCCGTGATTTCTCCAACCGCCCTGTGTTCACCAAGGGCACCACGCCGGTTATGGGACAGAACACGATGGCAGCCGGCCTCGTGTACTCGTTTGACTCGCGGGAAACCAAGCAATGATCGCGCACGACGTTGTTTTGCGCGCGATCCTCTGCCTGGTGGGAGCGGGGATGTTGGTCGCGGGGCTGATCGGAACCGTAAAGCAGGGTTTGTGGAAGCAGTAGTAGGGCCAAGCGGCTGTCTTGGGGGGCAGCCAACACCCGGGGATCGCGGCATGGGAAAAAATCAACCCCGAACGACCAGCACCCGCGCCGCGTACCCGGACCAGATTCTTAAGGAGAACTCGAGATGGCAGCGAATCAGAAACAAGCAAGTTCTGAGAGATTATCGTTACACGACAAGTTTTTGCGGTTGTCCAGCCGGCTTCGGGATCCCGAATGGCGCCGATATGCGGCAGTGTCGTTGGCGGGCAAAGCGGCAGGAATCGTCGTACTGCTGCTTTTGATCACCGTCATCTCCTCGCTGTTTTTCGCGACGGTGCTGGCTTCCGATACTGAGGTCAAGGCGGCGGATGTCGTAAATCCCATGAACACCGTCTGGACGTTGCTGGCTGCGTTCCTGGTTTTCGGGATGCAGGTCGGCTTCACCATGCTCGAGGCCGGTTTCTGCCGCTCGCGCGAAACCGTGAACGTCCTCATGGAGTGCATTGTCGACACCTGCCTTTGTGGCTTGCTCTTCTGGGCGTTCGGATTCGCCTTCATGTTCAGCCACGGCAACGGGTTCATTGGGTATCACTGGTTTTTCCTGCAGGGCGTTCCCGCAACCTACGAATCTACCGGCGTGGCGTTCCTGGCGTTCTGGCTGTTCCAATTCGCGTTCGCCGATACCTGCTCCACGATCACTTCCGGAGCCATGATTGGCCGCACCGGCTTTGTCGGTGATCTCGTCTACAGCGTAGGCGTGTCGGGCTTTATCTACCCGATTGTCGGCCACTGGGCTTGGGGACCCGACGGCTTCCTGGCCACGATGGGCAGCGACGGCCACTTCCTCTCGCGGCTGGGAACCGGATTTCACGATTTTGCCGGATCGACGGTCGTCCATACCATTGGCGGTTTCATTGCGCTCGCCGGCGCCATTGTGCTCGGTCCGCGGTTGGGCCGCAAATTCAAGCGCGATGGCGGCGGCCCCATGATGCCCCACGACCTGACGATCGCCGCCTGCGGCGGACTGCTGCTGTGGTTTGGCTGGTACGGGTTCAATCCGGGCAGCACACTGTCAGCGATGGACTTTGAAGGCATCGGCCGCGTGGCCGCGAATACGACTCTAGCGGCATGCGCAGCGGGCTTGTCGGCGATGGCTTACGGATACTCTCTAAGCAAGAAGTGGGATGTGAGTTTCACCGTCAACGGGTTCCTGGCTGGGTTGGTTGCCATTACCTGCCCCTGCTACTGGGTCAGCCCAACCGGCTCAATCATCATCGGAGGTGTCGCTGGTCTGGTGGTCGTTGCCGGTGTCGAGTTGCTCGAGTGGCTGCGCATCGACGATCCCATCGGCGCCGTACCCGTACATGGAATGTGCGGGATATGGGGCACGCTCTCGCTCGGCCTGTTTGCTTGCGGCAAGTATGGAGCAGCCGGTCCCATCGGCGCTGATAACTCCGCTCCGCTCAAAGGACTGCTCTACGGAGGCGGTACGCAAGTGCTGCTTGCGCAGTTGGTCGGTAGCGCAATCGTCACTGTCGCAACTTTCGGCGTTGCCATGGCTATGATGGCTGCGGTCAACGCGCTCGGAATCCTGCGGGTGTCTGAGGAAGGCGAGCTTTACGGATTGGACCTGCACGAGCATGGGATTTCGGCGTATCCCGAGTACGTGATTTCCTCGTTGGCGTCGCCCGCCGGAGCGACAGCGCAACCTGCCCCTGCGCATGCTCCCGCTAATATGGTGGCAAAAACCGTCTCCCGTGTAGCCACAGAGATGTAACTCGGGTTGCGGCATCTGCCGGAACCCGCTTGCAACAAGGCGCCTGAATCGCATTGAGACCGCGGAGGAAGAGCAATGGTGAAAGTTGAAGCGATTGTGCAGATGAACAAGTTCGAGTCCGTCCGAGATGGCCTTCATCAAGTCGGCGTGGAAGGCATGACGGTATCCGAGGTGCGCGGCCACGGCCGTCAGAAGGGGCACACCGAGACGTACCGCGGCCGCGAGTACAGCGTGGACCTGATACCCAAGATCAAGATCGAGATGGTTTTGCCGGACAACTTGGTTGACGATGCCGTCCAATCCATCATCCAGACCGCCCGCAGCGGCAAGATCGGCGACGGCAAGATTTTTCTCTCCAAGGTGGACGAGGCCATTCGCATCCGCAACGAAGAACGCGGCGTCGCCGCGCTTTAGGACTGCTTGACATTTGCCGGCGTGCTGTTGGGTGGCGCAGGCCTTCAGGCCTGCGCCCCAGTGCGCTGGCGACGAATTGGACGCCGGAGCCTACCCGGAAGCGGCTGAGTTCTAGTAATCCAACGCTGCTTCGCTTCAAGAACGCCTGACCGTCACTGGAACGCGTTCCGGTGATATCTTTGTCCCACCATTATTCATGGACATACTCGACCAACTTTTTGAGCAGCACTTCCACTCGCCGGTGTCGCGGGTGCAGCCGCTGCAGGGACAACTCGGCGGCTCCGGACGCCGCATCATCCGGCTCTCCGGCGAAAACGCCACCGCGATCGGAATCTTGTACGACGTCCGCGAGGAGAACGAAGCCTTTCTCGAATTCTCCCGGCATTTCCGCCGCCACGGGCTGCCGGTGCCTCAAGTTTACGGGGAAGACTTGGAGCGCGGCGCCTACCTGGAAGAAGACCTCGGCGACACCACGCTGTTCCAGTTTCTCTCCGAGCATCGTGACGGCGAAAGCATTGCTCCCGAAGCGATAAAGGCGTACCGCAAAGTCGTCGCCGTCTTGCCGCGGTTCCAGGTCGAAGCCGGCCGCGACTTGAACTACAAGCGTTGCTACCCGCGCGGCAGCTTCGACCGCCAGTCCATCGCCTGGGACTTGAACTACTTCAAATATTATTTCCTTCGGCTGGCCGGCATCCCGTTCAACGAGCAGGCACTGGAAGATGATTTTGGACGGCTCACGAAGTTCCTGTTGACCGCCGACCGCGACTACTTTCTCTACCGCGATTTCCAGTCCCGCAACATCATGCTGCGCGGCGGCGAGCCCTGTTTCCTGGATTACCAAGGCGGACGCAAAGGCGCGCTGCAGTACGACATCGCTTCACTCTTGTACGACGCCAAGGCCGACCTGCCGCCCGAGCTGCGGCAGCAGTTGCTCGACGACTATCTGGAAACACTGGGCGGATTCGTCGACCTTACCCGCGACGCTTTCATGCAGCACTACTATGCGTACGTGTACATCCGCATCATGCAGGCGCTGGGCGCGTATGGGTTTCGCGGGTTTTACGAGCGCAAGCCGCATTTTCTGCAAAGCGTGCCTTATGCCATGAAGAACCTGCGCTGGTTGCTGCACAATACTGAGCTGCCCTTTGCCGCGCCCGCACTGATGAAGGCGTTCCAGAGCATGCTGGGATCGGAGCAACTGCAAGCGGTGGCCTCCGGTTCCCCAAACCTGGTGGTACGGATTTTCAGTTTTTCGTATCACATTGGCCTGCCGAAAGATGACACCGGGCACGGTGGTGGCTTCGTTTTCGATGCGCGCAGCATCCCCAATCCCGGGCGCGAAGAGCGCTTCCGGACCTTGACCGGGAAGGACCGGGCGGTCGCCGAATATCTGGAGCAGCAGGAGAGCGCGCACAAGTTTCTCGCCAACGCAGCCGCGCTGGTGGACGCCAGCGTCAGCGATTATCAACGCCGCGGTTTCAAGAGCCTGATGGTGTCGTTCGGTTGCACCGGCGGCCGGCATCGCTCGGTGTACCTGGCCGAGCAACTGGCGAAACACCTGCGCGCCAGAAACGGCGTGGATGTCGTGGTGCGGCATCTTGCGTTGGAGAATACGGGCGAATGAAAGCGATGGTTCTGGCCGCCGGCCTGGGGACGCGTTTGCGGCCGCTCACCGATAGCCGCCCCAAGGCGCTGGTGGAGATCGCCGGCCGCACCCTGTTGGAGATCACGCTCTCACGCCTGCGCAGCTTCGGGATCCGCGAGGTGATCGTCAACGCCCACCACTTCGCCGACATGATCGTCGCCTACCTGGAGGCGAATGAAAATTTCGGCATGCGCGTTCAAGTTTCGCGCGAAGAAGCACTGCTCGACACCGGCGGTGGCCTGAAAAAAGCCGCCTGGTTCTTTCAGGAGAATTCCGACCCTTCCGATGAACCGTTCCTCTTGCACAATGTGGATGTGATCAGCACCATCGATCTCCGGCGCATGGTGCAATATCACAACCAATCCCAGGCACTCGCCACGCTCGCGGTGCAGGACCGAACTACCTCGCGATACCTGCTCTTCGACGAGCAGAGTCAACTTTGCGGCCGCCGTTCCGGGGACGAGCAGCGCCTCGAAATGGTGCGCTCGGCAACGCAGCCCAAAGCGCT
>DASWAR010000074.1:0-3895 GCA_036391015.1 Terriglobales bacterium | reverse complement strand
AGTCGCCGGTCATCAGGCTCCAGGCAAGAGCCCTCGTGCCCTGCAAGGGCTTTTCTCATGCGGACTTTAATTGGCAGTTCCCTGCGGCCTGGAGCCTGGCGACTGGAGCCTGTCAGGAGCTGAATGCTTCCTCGTAATCCTCGGGATCGATGCCGTGGTAGGTGAGGGTGTGCTTGAGGCGGCTGCGGAGATCGCCGGGCGTCGCCTCGATGAAAGCGCGCACCGCGGTTTCCATGGAGACTTCGTCTTCGCCATCATCGGCAGTGAGCGATTCGGCGCGGCTTTCCATGGCGTCTTTGACGGCGTCGCGAACCGGCGCCGGCAGTGCGCCGATCAGTTCGGCAACAATTTCGTTGGCTTCGTCGGACCAGGTCATTTCAGTTGCCAGTTGCTGGTAGTTGGAACAGTTGGTCACCGGTGACGAATTGCTAGCCGGGTTCTTTGTCCTTGTCCTTGTCCAGGCCGCGGGCGACCGAGTCTAGCACGCCATTAATAAAGACGATGGACTCGGGTGAGGAGTAGCGGCGCGCGATCTCGATTGCCTCATTGATGATCACCGGGCGGGGCGTCTGCGGCATGGCGAAAAATTCCGCCACCGCGGCGCGCAGCAGGTTGCGGTCCACGGCGGCCATCCGCTCCATGCGCCAGTTCACAGCGTGATGCTCGATGATGCGGTCAATATCTCCGGCTCGATCCTGGGCCACACAAAACAGCTTCTCGGCGAAATCGCGGACTTCGTCGTCCATGTCGTTGCGCTCGGCCCAGAAGGTGCGGCGGACCTCCTCGGGAGGCTGCTTGCCCATATCGGACTGAAACAGCATCTGCAACAGCAGTTCGCGGGATTTGCGGCGAGAACCCATGTTGGTCGCCAGTCTCCAGTCGTCAGTCGCCAGGCTGTCGTTAGTTGTGAGTTTCGAGTTGTAAGTTAACGGAGCGTTCTGCTCTCGAACTACTTTCGCTTAGCACGCCTTGCGCTTGTGGTTTTCCTTTTCGTCTTCCGATTGGATGCGACACGACTGCGCGAAGTCCGCGCGGCACGGCCTGACGACTGGCGACTGACAACTGACGACTGCAGTTGCGCCATCTCCACTGCAGCCAGGGCCGCGTCGCAGCCCTTGTTGCCCGACTTCAGTCCGGCGCGGTCAATCGCCTGCTCCAGCGTGTCGCAAGTCAGAACACCAAACGCGTGCGGCACCCCGGTTTCCTGCGCTGATTGTCCGATGCCGCGCGTCACCTCGTTGGCAATCACTTCGTAATGCGCCGTCTCCCCGCGGATCAGGCACCCCAGGCAGATGATGGCGTCGTGCTTCCCGGTTTTCGCCAGCATGCGCGCGGCCGCGGGAATTTCAAACGAGCCGGGAACGCGCACGATGACGATGTGCTTCGCATCGGCGCCGAGGCGAAGCAGCGCGTCCTGCGCCCCGGCAAGCAGACGTTCGGTGATGAACGCGTTGAAGCGCCCGACAACAATCGCGAAGCGCAGGCCGGTTGCGTCCAGCTTGCCTTCGCGCGTGTTCGCGGCGCGCCAGTCTTCTTGATAAGAAAAGACCGTAATGCGGCCGGCGCCGGCAGGCATTTCAAGCGTGAACATCCGCGCTCCCCAGTCGGTGTCGGAAATTTCGCCGGCGATTTTGAACGCGCGCTTGGTCGCGATTTCGTAGGCCACATCGGCGCTGTCGGTTTCGATTACCAGGTCGCAATCGGGAAAGCCGTGGCCGATGCCGATCTCCACGCCGGCTTCGCGCGCGTCGAACTTCACGCCCTTGCTGCGGCGGCCTTCCCAGGATTCGCCGCGCGCCACGCCGAGCGCGTCGAAAAACTCCACCAGCGCGCGGTAATCCTGCTCGCTTCTCGCCACCAGCAGCTTGTGTAGTGATTTGATCATCTCGAAAATCTAGCCACAGAGGACACGGAGGACACCTTAGCGAAACATTCGTCCCTCTGTGTCCTCTGTGGCTAATTATTTTCCTCTAAACTGCGGCGCACGCTTTTCCAGGAACGCCTTCGTGCCCTCGGTCTTGTCTTCGGTCGCGCAGCAGACGCCAAACAGCGTGGCTTCCAGGTACAGGCCTTCCTGCAACGTCATCTCCATGCCCTTGTTGATGGCCTCGATGGCGTACTGCACGGCGAGCGGGGCGTTAGCGATGATCTTCTGCGCGATGGCTTCGGCGCGCGCAATCAGCTCCGGCTGCGGCACCACTTCGTTCACCAGCCCGATGCGGTGCGCTTCGGCGGCGCTGATCATCTCGCCAGCGAGCACCACCTGCATGGCGATGCCCTTGCCGACCAGCCGCGGCAGGCGCTGCGTCCCGCCGTAGCCGGGAATGATGCCGAGGTGGACCTCGGGCTGGCCGAACTTGGCGTTGTCGCTGGCCAGGCGCATGGTGCACGCCATGGCGAGCTCGCAGCCGCCGCCCAGCGCGAAGCCGTTGATGCAGGCAATCACCGGCTTGCCCAGGTTCTCGATCAGATTGAGCACGCTCTGGCCCTTGTGGGTGTACGCCTTGCCTTCGACCGCATTGTGTTTGGCGAGCTCGTTGAGATCGGCGCCCGCAACGAAGGCTTTTTCGCCCGCGCCGGTCAGGATGACAACGCGGATGGCATCGTCGGCCTTGATAGCGTGGAACACCGCGCGCAGCTCTTCCATGGTCGCCATGTTGAGCGCGTTGAGCACCTTCGGCCGGCTGATGGTGACGTAGGCGATTGCGTTTTTCTTTTCAAAAGTGATGTTCTCGAACGAAGTAGCAACGGGAGATGAGGCCATATAAATCTCCAGTAGTGCAAAATTGACGCTACATCAGCCGCAGAGCGGCGGAATTCGTTAGCCCACGGCGGCAGCCGTGGGAAAGCACAACAAAGGGGCTCCGAGCCCCAGCGGGGCGGCACAAATGAAATATGTATTCGAACCTATTCTCCGATCAGCGTTCATCCGCGTTAATCAGCGGCAAATTCAGTCCGCCGCCACGTTGCCCGCGCGCTCCGCAGCCGGCAACCCTTGTAACTGCGCGTCCTGCGGCACGGGCTTCGCGGGATCGGACCAGTCGTAGAACCCCTTGCCGGATTTCTTGCCGAACCACCCGGCCATTATCATGCGCTTGAGCAGCGGCGGCGAGGCGAAGCGCGGCTCCTTGAATTCGTCGAACATGACGTGCGTGATGTAGTAGGTGGTGTCCAGCCCGACGAAATCCAGCAGCGTGAACGGGCCCATTGGGTAGCCGCAGCCGAGCTTCATGGCGGTGTCAATGTCGGTGATCGAGCCCACGCCTTCTTCATAGGCGCGGATGGCGTCGAGCAGGTACGGCACCAGCAGGCGGTTGACGATGAACCCGGTCTTGTCGCTGGTCCGCACCGGCACCTTGCCGACCTTTTGCGCGAAGGCGTAGCCGGTTTCGAAAACCTCGGGCGCGGTGGTGATGGTGCGCACCACCTCGACCAGTTGCATCAGCGGCACAGGATTAAAGAAGTGCAGGCCGATGAAGCGGTCGGGACGTTTGGTGGCCGCCGCCAGTTCGGTGATGGAGATGGAAGACGTGTTGCTGGCGAAGATGGCGTCGCGCTTCACCACCGCGTCGAGCGAGGCGTACATCTTCCTCTTCTCTTCCACGTTTTCAATGATGGCTTCAATGATCAGGTCGCAGTCGGCCAGGTCCTGGGGCTTGAGCGTGCCTTTGAGCCGCGCGCGAATCGCTTCGGGCGATTCCTTTAGCTTGCCTTTTTCGGCGAACTTGGCGAGCGACTTCTCGATGCCGGAAAAGCCTTTGTCGAGGAAGCGCTGTTCGGCCTCGAGCACGGTAACCTCGAAACCGGCAGTGGCCACGACCTGGGCAATGCCGGAGCCCATCAGGCCGCAGCCGAGAACACCAACTTTACGAATTTCCATGACTTCTCACTTTTC
>DASWAR010000073.1:0-8628 GCA_036391015.1 Terriglobales bacterium | reverse complement strand
CCGAGTTCGCCGGCAGCCACTGGATGTTGCCCGCCTGCGCGCCGGTCGTGATGGCCTGGTTCACAATTGTCACGGGACCGATGAGATCCGGGCGGTTAGTGGCCACGCCGGTAAACAGCGAGGCCGATGCTCCCGAAATGCCGGGTATCGTTACCGGAGTTCCGGCCAGGATGTTCAGCGGATTTCCGGTTTGCAGCGAAAGAACGCCGCTCAACCGCCATCCGTCCACCAGGCGGTTGCCCTTGAAGGGCAGGTCATAGACACCGTTAAACGTGAAGCGGTGACGGGCATCGAAGTCCGAAGGGCCGTAGTCACCCCGCACATTCAAGCTGTTCTCAGGCTGCGCCGCTCCGGTTTGAGAGGCGTAGTCCAGCGATTTTGACCAGGTGTAGTTGGCGCTGAACTGCAGGCCCTTGGCGAAGTGGCGGTTGGCCGTTACCCAAAGAGCATTGTAGTTAGAGTTGCCATTGCTGATCCGGTCGGTAAGCGAGGTTCCCAGCGCAGAGCCCGGCAATATCGGACTGCTGGCGGAAATTGCCAGGAATGGGCGGGACTGCGCGCCGGTGACCAGGTTCGTATAGAACGGTTGGTTGAGGTTGATGTTCTGGCGCAGGTGAGTGCCCTTGGACCCAAAGTAGCCGATCATCAATGACGTCGAAGGCGTAATTTCCTGCTGGATGTTCAAGTTGTACGACTGGACGTAGGCGTTCTTGAAGTTGTGATCGGTTGTGGTGATGGCAACTCCGCTGGCCGCCGCATCAGTGGTCAGGGTCGCGAAGCTCGTGAACGGTTTCAGGACGCTGGTCGAGAAGCGCAACGGGTGAACGAATGGCGGATTGCCGGTGAGGGCAAGCGCCCCCGGCAAGAATTCATCTGCGGCCCATCCATACCCAGAGCGCACGATCGTTTTTCCATCGTGCCAGACATCCCAGGCAATACCGACGCGGGGTTCAAAGTTTAAGTTATTTTCGTTGAACAGCTTTGGCAGCGCGCTCGTTCCGACCTGGACCAGCGTTGCCGTCGCCGGCAAAAATTCGCTCATGCGGTTGTCCTTCTCGGTCGGCGTAAAGTTCCACTCATAACGAAGGCCGAGTTCGAGCGTCAGGTACGAGGTGACTTTGAAGCTATCCATCGCGAATGCGTCAATGGCCCGCGCGATGATGTGTGGGCTAATGTCGCCGACTGAGGTAAACAAATTCGGGTTGCCGGCGATGAAATCAGTGGGATTGGCAAACCCGACAAATCCCATATCGTGTTGGAAGGTTCCGTTGTCATTGACCTGCCGGCCTTCCCAGCCGAATTTGAAGTTGTGCCGGCCGTGGAGGTAGCTCATCGTGTCGCTGATGACGCTAGTCAGATCGCCGCGTCCTTGCGGGAACCCGGAGAAACCCCCGAAGTCCAAACCAGTGGATGTGATGAAGATCTCCGGCAATCCGAAGGCGCCACTGCGTCCGTCATTAATTCCGAACGACGTCGGGTCGAGGTTGTTGATTGCCTGGAAGGTGATGTGAATGCGGTTAAAGCCAACTCGCAGGTCGTTCACGACGTTCGAGCTGAAGATGTGGCTTTCGTTCAACGTCAGCAGGTGCCGGCGTGCGACGCGCTGATCGCCATAGCCGGGAACGGTGCTGCCCGCACCGGCGTCCGTGGGTTCAGTGCGCACGTCACGCTGAATGGCGTAGTAACCGTGCAACCGGTCTTTCTCGCTGATGTTGTAGCTGATGTCGCCGGTCCACTGGTCAAGTAACACCGGGGCGGACGCTGAGCCAATGAACTTCGCTCCCGAGGCGTCGTTGGCGACAGGAATCAGCGGTACCAGCTTTTGGATGGTGACACTGGGTGATGCCAGTGCGGCCGTGCGCTGCGCCGCTGTCAGAACCGTCTGGTTCAGGCTGAGGCCCTGCCGCTGGCGAAGGCCTTCATAAGCCGCGAAGAAAAAGAGTTTGTTCTTGATGATCGGGCCGCCGATATCGGCGCCGAAGTCATGGCGGATGAACTGCGACTGCGGCACAGTGGCCTTGTTGAAGAAGTTGCGCGCGTCGAAGTAGTTGTTGCGGAAGTAGTCGAAGATTTCACCATGGAACGTGTTCGTGCCCGAGCGCGTGCCCATGTTCACCACGGCACCGGAGTTGCGCCCCGAGTCCGCACTGTAGGTCTGATTGTCTATCTTGAATTCATCCAGCGTTGCGATACTGGGCTGGAATGTGATCTGTCCGTTGGCCATATCGGCAAGGTTGATGCCGTTGACCATGAAGTTCACGGTGTCTTCCCGCTGGCCGGCGGTGTTGATGGCCAGCGAACCTTGGCCGCGAATGGGAGAGGTCAAGAAGCCATTGGCGGGAGGCGTAACCGATCCGGCAACCAGAACGCCCAAATCCACGAAGTGGCGGCCATTCAGCGGGATTTCCTGCACCTGCTTCGGATCCATGACAGCGCCGACAGCCATCGTTGTTCTTTCAACCGTGGGCATCTCGCCCGTAATGGTCACCGACTCTTCGACCGTGGCGGGCTTCAATTTGAAGTTCTGAGCCACGGTGCGACTGACATCGAGTCTCACATTGGTGATTATCTGGTGTTGCAGGCCGGATGCCTCCACTGCGACCCGGTAAGTCCCGGCGGGCAGGAATGGAAACTGGTAATTGCCGGTCGCATCCGTGGTAGTGGTGCGTTGCAGGTTCGTCTCTTGATTCGTGACCACAACTTGGGCGTTTTGGATTACCGCCCCTAATTGGTCCGTCACCGTCCCAGTCAAAGTTGCCGTTGACTGGCCAAAGGCGGACATCGCAGCCAGCAACAGCACCGCAAGCGCTGCAACGATAAATCGGGTCCCCAATGCTGAACTTCTCATTCGACACCTCTCCTTTAGAAAATTGCGGTGCGGTCGGGTTAGTAAGCGATGCCGAACGGTCCTACGGGATCCCCACTGGTCGGACCAGTTTGCATTCCACCGGCCAAACTGCGGGTGCTTTATTTACAAGAATTTAGGGATGTTCATCACATCAACTTGTGATTTTTGGAAGGACGGTTCCAGAAAATGGGAGGGCCGAATGTTTTCGTCCCGTGACAAAAACAGCTTTCTAATTACTCCGTTCCACGATAAACCAGCACCACCGAAGGCCCGTTGGCAGGCGTCTCGGTGCCCAGGCCGTACGCGTAGCGCGCTTCCACCAGGAAACGAATCGCGTCTTCGCTGAATCCGGGAAAGTGCCCGGCGTTGCCGTCATCGTGTCCGCGCTCCGGCTGCGAGCGCCACAGGACCGGTACCTCACTGCGCGCGATCACCACCGCGCTTGGAGGCACGTGGCCGTGCAGTTCTTCCCAGCGCGCGATGTCTTCCATGCTGAGCAGGTAGTTGGCGTCGGCACGGATCCGCCCAGTGACATCCAGCACCACCAGCGGGGCAACGATGCGCGGCGCATGCCCGGCATTGGCGTTCCACTGCCGGTTGGCCGACGAACTTGGTGAGGCAGCGTAGGTGAGTTCAACCACCGCGGTGCCCACGTCTTCGTTTCCGGCCGGAGGCTTGGGATGGGCGAGCAACAGCACCGCCAGCGCCATCGTCCAGCCGATCATGAAGGTCCGCCACCGCATGGTGAGAACTGCCTCCGTATTAGACGCGGATGTTAGCGCAGATGTTGCGGCAAAAAAACGGGACTTTGGAGATAGCACTTTGGAGTTAATGGGATCAGCGGTGGAGCACACCCTCGGACCGGAGCAGGTCCAAAACGCGCTCCTGGATCTGGTCGCGGATCTGGCGCACCACCTCCAGGGGCTGCCCGCGCGTGTCGGTGATCGGCCAATCGAGGCGTTTCACGCCGGGAACCACCGGGCAGGACTCGCCACAGCCCATGGTGACGATGTAGTCCGCTCCGTGAGCCAACTCCGGCGTGAGCAATTGGGGTTGGACGCCGCTCAGGTCAATCCCGGCCTCACGCATCGCTTCTACCACCTGCATATTGAGGTGCGGACCGGGTTGGGTTCCCGCGGAAACGACTTCCAGGCGGCCCCCGGCCAGGTGCCGCGCCCATCCGGCGGCGATTTGCGACCGGCCCGCATTGTGCACGCATGCGAATACGATTTTCTTCATGATCCGAGCTTCCCCAGCAGTAGCGCGATCAACCCAGCCGCAATTGTACTGGCGAAATTCACGCCGTTATTGCCGATGACGCCACGTTTCTCCAGGGTGGCGCCGAGCACGCTGTCGATGACCGTCGCCACGACTCCCGCCCCGATGACGATCGGCAGCGCCGAGGGCGGCACCACGTGGGTTGCTGTCGCTACTGCGCCGACCATCGCCGCCGCCGCTACTCCGGCGACCGTTCCCATGACGCTTACGCCGCCATTGGTGCCGGCCGGCACGGCGCCCATCGTGGTAATCAGGTAGGCGCGCTCGCTGAGCGCTTCGCCACATTCGCTGGCAACCGTATCGGCAGCAGCTTCGGCGAGGGCAGCCATCGCTGCCGTCAGCAGCGCGTGATACCCGGTGACATTGGCAGCGACTGAGAACCCGGCGGCAGCTCCCAGGTTGGCGAGCACCTGCGTGGCGGAGCGGCCCCGCGCGCTCTCCGCGAGGCCCAGCGCTTGCTTGCGCCGGTAGCCAAGCCGCGTCGTCAACCACGCCAGGGAGAATACGCTCACCAGCGACGCGAACCCGCCCGGTCCGGCGGTCACGAATAACGCCAGCGCGACGGCAAATCCCGCCAGCGCTCCTCCCGCCGTCGCTCCGCGCAGCAGCCATGCGCCCGCAGCAAATGCCGCGGTGACGGCTACGGCGACCGAAACGTGCTGGGTTATCAGGGCGTGCAAAATGGCTGGCGGCACCAGGTTCGCTGCCCAGCATCGTACCAAAGGAAGGTTTTAGGTTTTGGGCGTTAGGTTTTGGGCATTCGGCCCCGGCATGATGCGGAACAGGTTCAGTCTTGCGCCCAGAGCTAGCGTCCAGGCTGCCTGCCGATTACAATAGAAATTTCCTCATGGGCAAACACCTGGAACACCCGGCGCCGCCGGTGGAATCATCCGTAACCGTCCGGAAGCCACGTCGCAGTGTGCCCGCCGGCATTGCGGCTGCGTTGGCGTGGGTGTTGCTGAGCGGCTGCGGCGATGCCTACCGTCCGGTCGCCAATCCCGTACCCAAGCCCGGCGGCGACCCGCAAGTCACCCGCGTTGCCGTGGTCCTTAGCAACAACAATGGTTCTCCGGGCATGTCAACTTCCATTGATGTTTCGGGAGACACCAACATCGGCAACTTCGTGGTCGGACGCAGCCCGGTTCACGCTGCTTTCTTACCTTCCTCCTCGCAGGTGCTCGTCGCCAACAAGAATGACGATAGCTTGTCAGTCTTAACGCCTTTGTCGCTGGGGTCCACGGTGGTGATTGTCACGTTGCCAGCGGGCTCGGCGCCGGTATACCTCGCCAGCACCCAGTTCGGTATCATGTACGTGGCCAACTCGGGGACCAACTCGGTCGGCGTAGTTACGAATTTTGCCCTACAGATTTCGATCCCGGTGGGACGTACGCCGGTGGCGTTGGTCCAGACGCCCGACGCCAGCCTGCTGTACAGCGTGAATCAGGGCGACGGCACCGTGTCCGCGATATCTACGCAAAGTAATTCCGTGGTCGCCACGGTTCCCGTGGGCAGTTCTCCCGTCGCCGTCGCCATGAATTCTGACGGCAAGACCTTGTATGTGGCGAACCAGGGTAGCGGGACAGTTTCGGCGATCAACACCGCCAGCAACTCCGTGGTCGCGACCGTGGCCAGCGGCGCTTCCCCCAACTTCCTGATTTTCGATTCCAGCCGGCGGCGCCTGTACGTCGCCAATACCGGATCCAACACCATTTCCGTTTTCGACGCCGATATCGGCCTCACCCTGATCAAGACGGTAGCCGTCGGCGCCGGTCCTGCTTCCATCGCTGCCTTGCGCGATGGCACGCGCGTCTATGTGGCCAATGCCGGGTGCACCGATGCCGTCAACCTGGCGGGGTGCTCGGGGACGACCGTGTCCGTTGTGGATGCCGTCAGCCTGGCCATCCGAAATACAATCACCGTGGGCAGCACGCCGGTCTCGTTGGCCGCCGATGCCGCTTCGACCAAGGTGGTGGTCGCCAACCGCGATTCCAACACCATTTCCTCCATCCGCACTTCCGACGACACCGTCATCAACACCAATGCTTCCGGCTCGCCGCAGCCCACCTTCGTGGTCATCAGCCAGTGAGAGCATTTTGATTTAGTGAATTGTGACCTAATGATCTAGCAATTTTCTGGAGCTCATCCGTGGTTCGTCCGCCGACATGGCGATTTCCTGACAAGCTCGTCCGCTAAGTTACTGAAGTACTTTACTTCTCCATAAGCTGCACTTTGCCCTGCCCCCAGCGTATGTTATATCTGTTTGTTCCCCCCTTGGCGGCCGCACCCGCCCGCACCGGAGGCTGGTTTTGGATTTTCAACTCAACGATGAACAACTGCAACTCCGCAAGAGCGTGCGCGAATTTGCCGAGCGCGAAATCCGTCCTCACGTCATGGAGTGGGACGAGGAATCGCGCTTCCCGCTGGAGACGGTCAAGGAACTGGGCCGCCTCGGCCTGATGGGCGCCATCTTCCCGCCCGAATACGGCGGCGCCGGCATGGGCTATGTCGAGTACGTGCTCGCCATCGAGGAACTCTCGCGCGTGGACGGCTCCATCGGCATCATTGTGGCCGCCCACACCTCGCTGTGCACCAACCACATCTTTGTCGCCGGCAGCGAAGAGCAGAAGCGCAAGTACGTCCCCAAACTTGCCACCGGCGAGCACCTTGGCGCCTGGGGGCTTACCGAACCGGGCAGCGGATCGGATGCCGGCAGCGCCCGCATGAGCGCGGTTCGCCGCGGCAATTGCTGGGTGTTGAACGGCACGAAAACCTTCATCACCAACGGCCACTACGCCGATGTCGTGGTCGTTCTCGCCGTCACCGACAAGGCGGCGCACACCCACGGGCTGTCCGCGTTCATCGTCGAGAAAGACGCCAGGGGCTTCCGGCCGGGCAAAAAAGAAAACAAGCTCGGCCTGCGCGCCAGCGACACTGCCGAACTGATCTTCGAGGACTGCTGCATTCCCGCCGAAAACCTGCTGGGCAAGGAAGGCGGCGGCTTCGTTGATGCCATGCGCATTCTCGACGGAGGGCGCATCTCCATCGCCGCCCTCGGCCTCGGTATGGCCCAGGGCGCCTTCGAGGCGGCGCTGAAGTACTCGAAAGAACGCAAGCAGTTTGGCAAGGCAATCAGCGAATTCCAGGCCATCCAGTGGAAGCTCGCCGACATGGCCACCGAAATTGACGCTGCCCGCCTGCTCACCATGCGCGCCGCCGACATGAAGGACAAGGGCATGAAGACCACCCAGGAATCCTCCATGGCGAAGCTTTACACCAGCGAGGTCGCGGTGCGCTGCGCCAACGAGGGTGTCCAGATCCATGGCGGTTACGGCTTCATCAAGGATTACCCGGCGGAAAAGTTCTATCGCGACGTCAAGCTGTGTACCATCGGGGAGGGGACCAGCGAGATCCAAAGGCTGGTCATAGCCCGGCAACTTCTGAAAGACTAGTCGTTCGACATTGGCGACCAACACCAACAACTGGGTTTCACACATCCGCTCCGGCGATCCCCGCGCCCTGGCGCGCGCCATCACCACGGTCGAGAACCGCGCGCCCGAATCCATTGAGCTTCTGAAGGCGCTGTTTCCGCACACCGGGCACGCGCGCATCATCGGCATGACCGGCGCTCCCGGAGCAGGGAAAAGCACCCTGGTTGACCAGCTCGCGAAGGAATATCGCAAAGCCGGCAAGACCGTTGGCATCATTGCCGTTGACCCGACCAGCCCTTACACCGGCGGCGCGATTCTGGGCGACCGCATCCGCATGGGCTCGCACTACGCCGATCCCGGCATTTACATCCGCAGCATGGCGACACGCGGCTCGCTCGGCGGCCTGGCCGGCACCACTTCCGACGTTGCCGCCGTGCTCGATGCCAGCGGGCGCGACCTGGTGCTGATCGAAACCGTCGGCGTCGGACAGGACGAGGTGGACATCGTGCGCCTCGCCGAGATTACCGTCGTCATTCTCGTGCCCGGCATGGGCGACGACGTGCAGACCATCAAGGCCGGCATCATGGAAATTGCAGACGTGTTTGTCATCAACAAGAGCGACCGCGAGGGCGCCGAGCGCGTGGAGCGCGAGATCCGCGCCATGCAGTCGCTCTCCACGCGGTCCGATAACTGGACGCCGCCGATCGTCAAGACCGTTGCCAGCGACGGCCAGGGCGTCCCGGAGCTGGCGAAAGCAATCGCCTCCTACGAAGATTTCCTGCGCACCCACAACCTCGGCCTGCAGAAAAGAGTGCAGAATTGGCAGGAGCGCCTGGTAGAAATGCTGCGTGAGTCGCTGCTGCAGCGCGTGCTGCGCGACGAAATGGGAGATGGCGCGATCTCCCGCTACGCCGCCGAAATCGCCGAGCACAAGCGCGACCCGTATTCGCTGGTGGAAGAGATCGTCGGTAAGCTGGGGCGGTAACGGTAGTCCGTAGTCGGTAGTCCGTAGTCCGGCGAATCGCTGCAGACTGGAGACTGAAAATGATTGCCCGCATATGGCATGGATACACG
>DASWAR010000072.1:0-1609 GCA_036391015.1 Terriglobales bacterium | reverse complement strand
CGGCCATTCGCGTCCGCCGTGCGCGGAAACCAGGTCTTATACCATGTGTCGACAGCGTCGCTGAGCACTGCATTGCGCTCGCGCCGTATTTCCTCAGCCATTCTGTCAAGGCAAAGTAGAAATGTCCTATTCCCAGCAAAGTAGAAATGTCCTGTTTTAGGAGGGCTGCCTGGGAGGAGGGATTAGAGTGGATTCGATGTTCCGGGGGAGTCGCGCTCCCTGGGGCAGATCCGAAGACCGCTGCGACGGGGCTGGCTCCGAAGCAGACGGCGCCAAGCCCCCAGTCAAACCGGGCCATAAGATGCCCGTTCTGGGGGTTTTGGTTTTTGTGGGCAGATCTGCTTTGGTGAAGCCTCCGAGCGGCGGTCTTCGGATCCATAAAGCGCGAAGATCGCCGGGCCGGTTTTGCCCGGCGCTCCATTGGCCTTTCGTGGCGGCGCCTGTGCTCAGCTGCGAGCATTAGACACCTCGACGGCCCGGCGCAGAGAGGGACCAGACCGAATAGAGAAATTCTTCATCCAATCGCTTTGGCGTTTGGCCTTGCCGGTTGGGCACGGGGGTTTGGCCTCTCTGGTTTTGGGGAACGGCAACTCGTGCAGTGGCGGTGCGCAGCGGCGCGCGCGCACATATCGGCCCTGGAACTGCACGGCGATGGTCCCGTCCAATCGCTGCTCGACGCGCACTATAGCTTTGCGCATTCCCGCCCGGATGTCCTGACGATCGATTTGATAGACCTTTCCGCGGTAGCGCACGGTGTAGTCATTGGTCACCTGCCGCGGTTCGACGTGACTCAGGATCGCCGCCAGATCATGCTCTTTGCCAAATGGCCGATGGGCGTCGGCAGCCTCGGCCGGCTTCACCGTCAGGGTCTGGTTCCACCAGGGCAGATATTCGTTCTCCAGGTATGCATTGGCCTCCTCGATCGTGCGCACTCCCGCCACCCGCATGCCTTTCACCAGGCGATCCTGCGCCGTGGAAAACTGGCGCTCGACGCGTCCTTTGGCCTGCGGCGAGTGCGCCGGAATCCAGACGATGCCCAACTCGCGCAAGGCCCGCGCAATCTGCGTCGGCGGCATCTCGGGCCGGTCCCGGCCTTCACGCTGCTCCTGCCGTTTGGTCTTCACCGCCACTTGGAACATGCCAGCCTTATCCGTGTAAAACGCCAGTGGTCGGCCGAACCGCTCCAGATACGCCCAGAGTAGACGCATATTCTCCTCGCTGGAGTCATGCCGCACGAAGCGCGCCAACAGCCGGCTGCTGGCGTCGTCGATCATCGAAATCAGATAGATCTGCTCCCCACGGCCCTCCAACCAGTCGTGGTCGCTGGTGTCCCACTGCACCAACTCGCCCCAGCGGCTCCTCCGCGACCGCCACTGGTGCACCTCCACCACGCGGCGACGGCCAGCTCTCCACAATCCCACCTGCGCCATCCATCGCCGCAGCGTCTCCTTGCTCACCGTCATCTGGTGCCGCTGGTGCAGGTACTCTGCCGCCAACGTCGGCCCGAATCCCCGGTACACCGGGTCGGAAAGGATCGTGATTGCTCGCTGCTCCATCTCCGTCGGTAGCTTCCGATTGGACGCTCGCCCACGCAGCTCATGGATTACCG
>DASWAR010000071.1:0-2065 GCA_036391015.1 Terriglobales bacterium | reverse complement strand
GGCATGGCCGAAGCGCTCGCTTTCGGATCACTCTTGCTGCAAGGCACTCCCGTTCGGCTTACCGGCCAGGACTCGCGCCGCGGGACATTTAACCAGCGCCACGCCGCACTCATCGACGTCCAGAACGAACAGGTGTATATCCCGCTGCAGCACCTGGCCGCCGACCAGCCGCCGTTCGAGATCTATAACTCGTCGCTCTCCGAAGCCGCCGTGATGGGCTTCGAGTACGGCTACAGCCGCGACTTTCCCGAGACACTCACTCTCTGGGAAGCGCAGTTTGGCGACTTTGCCAACGGCGCGCAGATCATCATCGACCAGTTCATCGCCGCCGGCGAGGACAAGTGGGGACTGCTCAGCGGTCTGGTGCTCCAGCTCCCGCACGGCTACGAAGGGCAGGGCCCGGAACACTCCAGCGCCCGCATCGAGCGCTACCTCCAGCTCGCCGCGCGCGACAACATCCAGATCTGCCAGCCCTCCACGGCCGCTCAGTATTTCCACCTGCTGCGCCGCCAGGCGCTGCGCAAGTGGCGCAAGCCGCTCGTCGTATTTACGCCCAAGAGCATGTTGCGCCATCCGGAAGCGTCGTCCGCGATCGAAGACTTCAGCCGCCCGCACTTCCTCAACCTGGTGCCCGACCGCGAAGTGACCGGCGCCAGGCGCATCCTCATCTGCTCCGGCAAGATCGGGCATGAGCTGCGCGAAGAGCGAAAGCGGCTCAAAGACACTTCGACCGCCATCCTCTTCCTCGACCAGATGTATCCGCTGCCGGAAAACGAGATCTCCGCCGAATTCGAGCGTCACCCCAACGCCGAGGAGATCATCTGGATGCAGGAGGAGCCGGCAAACATGGGCGCGCTCTGGTTCGTAATGCCACGTCTGCGCCGCCTGGCGCGCGGAAGGCCGGTGCGTTCCATCAAGCGGTCAGCCTCTGCCAGCCCCGCAACCGGTTCCGCCAAGGCCCACGAACTGGAGCAGAAGACACTCATCGCCTTGGCCTTCGGCGCCGGGAAGCAATCGTAGCACCGGCGTATCGCCCTACTTCGCGCTTGGGGCCTTGGTCATCTTCACCGTCTCAATCGTCTTTCCCTGGTCGATCACGCGCAACGCCGCTACCTGCCCGTCGGCAGTTTCCAATTCGAAGCTCAGATTGCTTCCACCGCTCGACACCAGCTTCGCCTTGCCCTCCTGGTTTGCCGCCTGAAACTGCAGGAGCGTGGGCGGCGCGTTTGCGAATTTCGCGTTGCTGACCGTCAACTCACGGCTGGCGTCCATCATGCGCACGTCCGTGTGCCGGTTGGTGTACGTGACCGTTATCGTGATCGGCCGCCCGTTCAGTTCTCCCTTCCACGTTCCGAAGATCGGGGAAGCGTATGCGGCGACGGCCATTGCCATTATTACAGCCATCGTTACTGCAATCTTGTGAACTTTCATTTGTCCTCACCTCGCTTCCCAAGACGGCGTACGGCTCGAAGTGTTAACGCATCTTTACAACGCTCCCTTCATTCGGGCCACCTTTTCGCTCACCTTTCGCGGTGCCGCTCGTATAAAGTTATGCGGAAAGTGTGGTCCACCAGCGCCTGATGGCGGAACTCGGAAAAAATCTGGACGAAATCGAACTTACGCACCCGGCGGGTGTTTCCGCGTGGGCGCCGTTGCGCGAGCGTCTGTTCCGCTCGTTGTGGACTGCCGCCGTCATCTCCTACACCGGCAAATGGATCCAGATCGTCGGCAGCGGCTGGCTGATGACCTCGCTCACCAGTTCGCCGCTGATGGTCTCTCTGGTCCAGACCGCCAGCGCCTTGCCTGTTTTTCTCGTCATTCTTCCCGCGGGCGCGCTGGCCGACATCGTGGACCGCCGACGCCTGCTGCTGTTCACGCACTCGTGGATGGTCGTTGCCGCGGCTGCCCTCGGCGTGCTCACTCTGATGGGGCTGGTGACCCCGTGGCTGCTCCTGCTCTTCACGTTCGTTCTCGGCCTCGGCTATGTGATGAACGATCCGCCCTGGCAGGCGATCACGCCCGAAATCGTTTCGCACCGCAACTTTGCCCAGGCCGTGGCGCTGAA
>DASWAR010000070.1:0-1751 GCA_036391015.1 Terriglobales bacterium | reverse complement strand
GTTTAACGACACATAACTTTTGCGCACATGGTCCTGTCGAAAGAATACGTGGGCTACCTGGCCCGCGAGATCTCGAAAAAACTGGTCAAGGGCGAATTCATCGAGACCAAGAATCTGCCCGCCGTCACCGAGCGCGTCCACGGCGCCATGCTCGACGAAATGACGCTGGAAGACCGCATCAACGACGAAGTCCGCATCATTCTGGAAACCTACTCCGAGGAAATGCGCCGCACCGGCGCCAATTACCAGGAAATGTTCAAGAAAGTGAAGAACGAACTGGTGCGCAAGTACAAGGCGGTGCTGTAGTGCGGGTGGACATCAGGTCGGAAGAGCCGTATCGCATCAGCCGCGACAAGATGAACGTGCTGGCGCGTGCCGTCACCGAAGCCCTGGACGCCACGGAAGGCGTGAAGTTGGTCAAGGAAAAGAACGCCGTCCGCCTGGAAGTCCGGCGACTGCTGGAGGAACTGCT
This sequence comes from Terriglobales bacterium, assembly GCA_036391015.1. Classification (GTDB taxonomy): domain Bacteria; phylum Acidobacteriota; class Terriglobia; order Terriglobales; family Acidobacteriaceae; genus JAIQGF01. The sequence continues at coordinate 1,279 of DASWAR010000070.1, read as the reverse complement.
CGCGCAAGAGAAGAAGATCGACCTGGAAGCACGCCGCAAGATCGAATCGCAGAAGCGCACCATCCTCGAAGGCAGCCAGGAGTGGGACATCCTCTACCGCAAGTACTACAACGAGGCAGTCAAGAAGCTCGGCATCTAGAGAGTTTCAGTTTCAGTTGTGAGTTCTGAGCTGAGGAACCGGCTCACATCCACAATCCCAATTCTATTGCCGCATCAGGGCGCGAAACCGGGAGTGCTCGCGCAGGCTGGCCAGGTCGGGATCGTGTTCCATCCACTGCCGCTGGCCCCAGCCGTGTGTGAGCGACTTCTCAAGGCAATCAATAGCACGTTCCGCTTCTCCCAACAGCGCATACACGCAGGCGACGTTATACAGCACCTGCGGCTCTTCGCCCTCCAGTTCGAGCGCGCGGCCCGCCCACTCCAGGCTGCGCTCACGGTCTCCGACCTGCGACAGTGCATTCGCCCCGAAATACAGCGCTCGCGCGTCGCCCGGATGTAACAACAGGTGCTTCTGCGCCGCCGACAGCCCCCGGCGGTAGGCGGCGGTCGCTTCCTCGGTTCGCCCCAACCCGTGCAAGGCGCTCGCCATCAGCATCGGAGCCTGGTAGTCCTCCGGATTCACCAGGCTGGCGCGTTCGAACCACGCCACCGCCTGCGAGAGTTCGCCTTGCGCATACCAATTGCGCGCATAAAAGTAGTAGGGCTCGAAGAGGTTCGGCCCCAGGCGCATTGCGGTCTCGTACTCCCGTTTTGCGTCATCATAGTTTTTGCGCAGGGATGCAGCCAGGCCCCGCGAAGCGTGCGCTTCCGCCAGTTCAGGATCAAGTTCCAGCGCTTTGCGGCTGGCCTCATCGGCCTGCTGGATGTTGGTTTCGCTGGAGTCCCAGTAGAAATACAGAAACGCGCTGCAATCGGCGATGCCGGCATAGGCACGCGCAAACGACGGGTCGAGCTCGATGGCCCTGGCGAACATCTCGCGCGCGAAGTCGAATCCCTTGCGCCGAAACTGGTGAAAGAACTGCCGGCCGCGCAGGTAGAAGTCGTAGGCCTGCAAGTCGGCGGTGGGAATCTTGCGGATCGCGCGCTGCTCGTGCTCGCTTAACGCCAGACGCAACTCGCGCGCAATGCTGTGCGCGATTTCATCCTGAATTGCGAAGACGTCTTCCAATTGCCGGTCATAGCGCTCTGCCCAAACCGCATGCCCGGTGCGCGTGTCGACCAGCTTGGCGGTGATTCGCAACCTCGCTTGCTCACGGCGCAGGCTGCCTTCCAGCACGTG
>DASWAR010000069.1:0-1993 GCA_036391015.1 Terriglobales bacterium | reverse complement strand
CATCCGCTACTCAGGTGGTCTCTGGGTGCTTTCTGTTTGGCCGGTGAACGAGGCACTTCGTTCACCCGATCCCCGTGCTGTTCGCAGCGTTCCTGATACGGTCCCCGATCCACTGCGCTACCGTGTGGTCATTTCGGTCGTGCCGGCGCTTAGCCCTGCTGAACAAGCTCTACAAGTGGAGGCCGGAAGCAAAAGCATGTCTTTGTATTGCTGGCTGCCGCTGCACCACCCCGCCGTCGGCTCAAACCGCGATTCACGGCCACAGCATGGCGTCCTCCTCCGCATCGTTCAACGGCTGCCCCGCCAGCACCTTCGCCTGCGCCAGCTCCTTCGGCGTCGTTCCCGTAATCGGTTGCGGCTCCGGCGGCCGCACGACCGGCTTCGAGGTCGTTGCGACGTGCTCGGCGTCGGGCAGCGCGGTCACGATCTCCTGCAGCAGAATGCCTTCTGCCTTGGGATGGGCGTGCGCCCGCCGGGTGCGGAACTCACCACCTGCAGCGGCGGTTCAGGTATCATGTTCACGGTCTCCTAACCGCCGTATCTCTGCGCGGTGCACCGCAGAGTTTTCCCGTATGTCATCCAAGAGCGTGGCCGTACGCAAAGCGCAGGGCGTCGCCGAGTCTGCCGGCAAGATCGTGCCGATTCAATCCGCGGACCTCGACCATCCGGCTCTCTACATCAATCGCGAACTCAGCCTCCTGGCGTTCCAAAAGCGCGTTCTGGAGGAAGCGGTTGACCCATCCAATCCGTTGCTGGAGCGGGTACGTTTCCTCTCCATTGTCGGGTCGAACCTCGACGAGTTCTTCATGGTTCGGGTGGCCGGATTGATTCGGCAAATGGACGCCGGCACTGCCGAGGTCGGCGCCGACGGGATGACAGCGCGCGAACAGCTTGACGCTATTCGCACCGACGTTGCCCGGCTGGTGAGTGCCGCACAGCGCTGTCTGCACCGGCAGTTGCTTCCGGCACTCGAACGCGAAGGGATTCATTTCCTTGCGTACTCGGAACTGAATGGCCGGCAGCGGCTCAAGACCGACAAGTATTTCTCCGACGTAGTTTTCCCGGTCCTGACGCCTCTCGCCTTCGACCCGGGACGGCCATTTCCCCACATCTCGAATCTCAGCGTCAACCTTGCCGTGCTGATTCGCGACAGTAAAGGCCAGGAGCACTTCGCGCGTGTCAAGGTGCCCGACAGCCTGCCGCAAATCATTGCCGTCGACCGGGTGGTGCGCAAGAAGGCGCCGGTCAAATCGCAGGCGTTCATCTGGATTGAGGACCTGATTGCTTCCAACCTCCAGGCCCTTTTCCCGGGAATGGAAATCGTGGAATCCCACCCTTTTCACCTGACCCGCGACGCTGACCTTGAGATCCAGGAACTGGAGGCCGGCGATTTGCTGGAAACCACCGAAGAAAGCCTGCGGCAGCGCCGGTTTGGCGACGTTGTCAGGCTGCAAGTGGGCGTCGGTACCCCGCAGCACATCCTCAAGATCCTGATCAGCAACCTGGAAGTAGACCGCAAGGATGTCTACCGCTTGAAAGGCCGGCTGTCGACTTCGCGACTCAGGCATCTGGCCGACATCGACCGCCCCGACCTCAAGTGGCCCAATTTTGTCGGGCGCGTTCCTGCGTCGCTGGAAAACGAAAGCGAAGACGAAGATATTTTTGCGGCAATACGGCGCCGCGACATCCTGCTGCACCATCCCTTTGATTCGTTCACTCCCGTTCTTGATTTGCTTTCCAAAGGTGCGCACGACCCGGCGGCATTGGCCATCAAGATGACGCTGTATCGCGTGGGGCGGAACTCCCCGGTGGTAAGGCAGTTGCTGGAGGCGATCGAGGAAGAAACCCAGGTGGCGGTGCTGGTCGAACTCAAAGCCCGCTTCGACGAAGAGAGCAACATCGAATGGGCAAGAGCGCTGGAAAATCAAGGCGGCCATGTGGTGTATGGCTTGCCCGGGTTGAAGGTCCACGGCAAAGCCGCGTTGATCGTGCG
>DASWAR010000068.1:0-1664 GCA_036391015.1 Terriglobales bacterium | reverse complement strand
CACGGTATTCCACAGCCATTCCGGATATGCGGTGTCGAACAGCAGCTTCTTGAAGTGGGCCAGGGTCGGCGCATGCACCCAAAAGGGGTTGCCCACGTGGGAGAGCAGTTCCTCGTTGGGTTTGAAGGCCGTGATGGCCATCCAGTAGAAGGGGACCAGCAGCACGATCAGGAACACCACAATCGGCGTGTAGATCGTCACCACCTTGCGCGGCAGTGAGGTCAGGTAGCCCATGCCGCCGGCATCGGCCGTCTGTCCCGGTTTCGGAAGTGCCATGGCGCGTTTTCCTTATTGCTGCCAGGCCCGGCGCTGCAAGCCGAAGTAGCTGAACAGGATCGCCGCCAGCAGGAAAGGCACCATGGCTGTGGCCAATGCCGCGCCTTCGCCGAGGGAGCCGCCGGGAATCGCGCGCTGGAACGCCAGCGTCGCCATCAGGTGCGTTGCGTTGAGGGGACCGCCGCGCGTCAGCACGTAGATCAACTGGAAGTCGGTGAAGGTAAACAGGATCGAGAAGGTCATAACCACCGCGATGATCGGTGTCAGGAGCGGCAGCGTGATGTGGCGGAACATCTGCCATGGCGTGGCGCCGTCGAGCACCGCGGCCTCATAGAAGGACGGCGAAATGGTTTGCAGGCCCGCCAGCAGGCATATGGCGATGAATGGAACGCCGCGCCAGACGTTGGCGACGATCACCGAGGCGCGCGCCAGCCAGGGTTCGCCGAGGAAGTCGATGTAGTGATCTATCAGCCCAAGGCGCATGAGGCCCCAGCTGACGATGGAGAACTGCGTGTCGTAGATCCACCAGAAAGCCAGCGCCGAAAGCGCCGTGGGCACGATGTAGGGCAGCAGCACGATGGCGCGGACGAAGGACTTGAACGGGAGGTTTTTGTTCAGCAGCAACGCAAGCCAGAGTCCGAGGACGAACTTTACGGCCGTCGCGACAGCCGTATAGATGAAGGTGTTGAAAAGCGAGAGTCGCGCCACTTGGTCGCCGAATAGGTAGATGTAGTTTTCGAGGCCGACCCAGACACCGTCGCGACCGATCTTGGCATCGGTGAAGCCGAGCCACGTGCCCAGTCCCAGCGGATAGGTGAGGAAGACCAGCAGCAGCAGAGCCGCGGGCAGCATGAAGACGGCGCCGAGAAAGTTGCGGTTTTCCAGCAGGCGCGAAAGGGTCATGGGCATACGCTCCGGGAACAGGGGTCACCCGGGGCGGCGTGGGCCGCCCCGGGACCGCCGGCGGTCAGATCTTGTAGTAGCGCTCGGCGCGCTTCTGCGCGCGCTCCGCCGCCGCCTTGGGCGTTTGCTGGCCCGAGGCGGCCTCGGCCACCATGTCGAGCAGGATGTAATCGGCCATCACCGCCGCAGAGGCTGCGCCCAGCTTGTAGGCGTAGCCGTTGTCCATCAAGCCCTTGGCGACGTCGCGGAACGGCGTGTGCTTCGGGTCGGCAGTCCAGACCGGGTTCTTCTCGTAGGCCTTGAGCGGCTGGCTGACGTAGCCGATGGAAGCTTCGAGCCAGGGGTTGAACTGCTCCTGCTCCCACATGAAGCGCAGGTATTCCTTGGCCGCGTTGGGGAACTTGGAATACTTGAACAGCATGGCCTGGGTGATCTGCATGAACTCGGTCAGCTTGCCGGCCGGGCCGATCGGGAAGTGGGCGTGA
>DASWAR010000067.1:0-1579 GCA_036391015.1 Terriglobales bacterium | reverse complement strand
GCTTGCGGCCTTGCGGAGTACCTCTCCGTCCTTCCGCTCATGCCACCGCGTGCGCTTGCAGCCGCTGCAGCCGGATCAGGTTGTACGCGGCCCCGACGAAGGTGAACAGCCAAGCGACTTTCTCTCGGCCCCGCAACTTCACCTTTCTCAGCATGCCGATCATCTTCATCCACCCGAAGCTCTGTTCCACGCGTTTCCGTTTCTGCTGACTGACCGCGTAGCCCGCGTGCCGTGTCGTGCGTCGGTCAATGGCGCTCGACCGATGCGTGGTGTTCTGGGCCACGTGCGGCGTCACCTGCATGCGCCGCAAGGCGCGCACGAAGTCCCGGGTGTCGTAGTTCTTGTCTCCTCCCAAGGTGAGGCGCTTGCGGCCCGCCATCTGCTTCGCCATCCCCAGCGCCGCGTCGCGTTCCGCGGTGCCGCCGGCCAGGGTCACTTGAGTCTTCACCAGCAACCCGTTGCGATTCTCCATCAGCCCATGACCCAAGTAGCTGAGCTTGGCCTCGCTCCCTTTCGACTTCTTATACAGCCGCGCCTCGGGATCGGTGGTGGATTGGTGCGTCTCATTCGAGCGCGCCTCCCCGTGAAAGTTCACTTCGCGGTTTCCACCCCCTGCGCCCGGCTCTTCATCCTTGGGACGAAAGCTCTTGTGGCTGGCCCAAGCCTCGATCAGAGTGCCGTCCACGGTGAAATGTTCGTCGCACAGATAAGGCTGCGCAATCTTCAGTACCCGCTGGAAGAACGCGTCGGCGATCTCTTCGTTCAGCAGCCGCTCGCGGTTCTTGCTGAACACCGCGTGGTCCCAGACCCGCTCGTCCATCTCCATCCCCACGAACCAGCGGAACAGCAGGTTGTAATCCAGCTGCTCCATCAGCAACCGCTCGCTGCGAATGGAATAGAAGATCTGCAGCAGCAGGGCGCGCAGCAGCCGCTCGGGCGGAATCGACGGCCGCCCCACCTTCGCATATCGCCGGGCGAAGCGCGGCGACATCTCCTTCAATACCGCGTCCACCATCTCGCGGATGGGCCGCAAGGGATGCTCGCTCGGTACCCGCTTCTCCGGCGAGACGTAGCTGAACATCGCTTCCTGTTTCTCATCGGCTCCGCGCATCCTGCCTCCTTCGCTTCCAGATTCACAACAACAGATGCGCGAACTCGATTCAACGATACGAACAAAGTGCATTTTTCAACAAACTGCTAAACGATCCACTACGACTCTGGGCGCGCGGACGCTTTGACTCCCGTCGTGATGCGAATCATTTCTCCATGGCTTTCGAGCCGGAGTGGGTCGGGCGGGAAGGCTAATTCCCCGAGGAGGCGCGTGCCGGCTCCGCCGTCTTGGGTGCGAAGTATCCGGTGCGGGAGCGCACCACGAGTTTTTCGCGGCTGCGGGAGGGGACGGCGTCTACCTTCACGGTGCGGAACGTTCCATCTTTCTTGGCGTTGGTGGGATAGTAGGCCAGCGTGTACTGATTGCGGATATCGTGGGCGATCTGCACGCAAGTTGCTTCCACTTCTTCCAGCGACTTGGGAAAGATTGCCTGCCCGCCGGTGATTTGCGCGACCTTTTCCAGGACCT
>DASWAR010000066.1:0-6944 GCA_036391015.1 Terriglobales bacterium | reverse complement strand
GTCGATCTGCGCGGTCGCCGTCGCCGCCCGCGCGCTGGCATCGGCGAGTTCCTCGATCAGCCTTCCGGCCGAGTCGATGCGGGCTTTCGACTTGCCCGTGCGCGCTTTCGGTCCGCGCCGCAGCCACTCGATCTCGCGCTTCACCCGAGTCCGCAACGACTCGAGCTGCTTCGCCTGCGCTTCTTGAAACGCCTCGCGCTTTTCCAAAAACTCGCTGTAGTTGCCGCGTACCGCGAAGATCCCTTCCGGATAGAGCGGGTCGATCTCCGCCATGTGCGTGGCGACGTTCTCGAGAAAGTAGCGGTCGTGGCTGATCGTCAAACTCGCCCCCGGCGAGGTGGCCAGCAGCCGTTCCAGCCATAGGATGCCGTCGAGGTCGAGATGGTTGGTCGGCTCATCGAGCAGCAGCAGGTTGGGCTTTTGCAGCAACAGTTTCGCCAGCGCGATCCGCATCTGCCATCCGCCGGAAAATTCTTCCGTGCGCCGTTGCCAGTCTTCTTTTTGAAAACCGAGTCCGGCCAGCACCGCGCCCACCTGCGCTTCAATGGCGTAGCCGTCGCGGGCGCCAAACTCGTGGTCCAGGCGGTGGTAGCGCTCGGCAACGTCGGCATATTCGGCGCTCGCCGGATCAAGCTCGGAAATCTTCCCCGCCAGCGCGTGCAACTCCTGCTCGATGCCCAACAGCTCGGTGAAGACCGACATGCACTCGTCGAAGACGCTGCGGCCCGCGAGCGCCAGCCCTTCCTGCGGCAGGTAGCCGAAGGTAATTCCCTTGGCGACGCTGATCGTGCCGTAGTCGAGGGTCTCCAGCCCGCCGAGAATCTTCAGCAGCGTGGACTTGCCGGTCCCGTTGGCGCCGACCACGCCGACGCGGTCCTGCGGCGTGACCAGCCAGTCGAGGTCGTCGAAGAGCAGCTTTTCGCCGTAGCGCTTGCCGGCGGAGGAGAGTTGGATCATGGGAATTTGGTAATCGGGTAATTTGGTAATTGAAAACCAAACCCCCTAATGACAAGTTACCAAATTCAGAGGTATCGCTCACCATCAGTATGATTCCGGTGATTCAGGACTGGAGAACGAGACTCCTGCCTAGCCTCTTTGGGGGGAGTTGGGGAGGTCTCGGAAAGCGCTAACGGAACCTCGGGTGAAGTGGTCCTTTTTGAACAGACCCCCAAGTCGCACCTGACTAGCATGATGAAGAAGAAGGACTGAGCGCCAACGGAACACGTGCGCTCATAAGGAGCACAGAAAAATGAAACGAGTTGGCGTTATCAGCACAGCAATTCTGTTCTTGCTTCTCGGAACTACTGCCCCTGCCTACGCACAGCACGAGGAAAAGGGTAAGGAGCAGGGTAAATCGCAACCGGGAGAGCAACATCAGCAGCAGGCTAACAGACCCGCCCAGCAACAGCATCAGCAACCAGCGCAGCATCAGCAATCCGCGCAGCGTCATCAATCTGCGCAGCGTCAGCAACCCGCGCAGCGTCAGCAATCCGCGCAGCGTCAGCAATCTGCGCAGCGTCAGGGACAGCGTCAGGTAACACCGCAACGGAGCTCCAGCGGCGTCCACCGTGGCGGCGTCCCGCAACAGAGAGCGCAGGTGCACAGCAGTTTCGTCCAGTCTCGCGCCAGGTCGTGGGATCGCGACCACCGCTCTTGGGCGCAGCGCGGCGGTTATATTGGCTACCGCGTACCTCAAGACCGCTACAACCTCTACTTCGGGAGTAACCACTACTTCCGCATGTATAGCCTTCCGATGGAATTCGTAGGCGGGTATCCGCGCTTCCAGTACAACGGCTATGGGGTCACATTCGTTGATCCGTGGCCGGAAATGTGGCCTGCAACGTGGTATCAAACCGACGACGTATATCTTAATTACAACAACGATGGGTACTACTTGTACAACCGCATGCGCCCCGGCCCCGGAATCGCAGTCACCCTCACGTTCTAATCAGATGGAAGGGCAACGGGGCGGGATTGAACTCCCGCTCCGTAAGTTGCGGCCGCGCCCCCGATGGCGATCTGAATCCATGCAACAACGTCTCCGACAGGCACGATGCACACCTCCACCTGCCCTTGCGCGGATGGGGTAAGTTCCGCGGGTCGGCGCGCAGGGGCGTTGATGGGATTATCCTGCACTCCGGACGTTTATACTTCCATGTCTTTGTAAAGGTGATGGGATGAAGCGTCTGTTCTGCCTATTGCTGCTGTCGGTGTCCGTGTCATTCGCCCAGCAGGGAGCGTACGACCAACTGTTGCGGCACTGGGACTACGACACCAAAGCGCCGCTGGCGATCAAGGAAGCGGGCGTTCAGGATCGCGGTGGCGTCAAGGTTCACGACCTCTCGTACGCCGTGCCCACCGGCGACCGCGCCGCCTCGCTCGGGCCGAACGGCGGACGTGTCACCGCGTACCTGGTCGTTCCGCCGGGAAAAGGACCCTTCCCTGCCGTGATCTACGGCCACTGGTGCATGCCGGGATCGGAGAAATTGAACCGCACGGAATTTCTCGACGAGGCGCTGGTGCTGGCGCGCTCGGGCGTGATCGCCCTGCTGCCCGACCACGTGATTGCGCGTCCCGGATTCGTGGAGAGCAAGGAGCCGTTGAACACACAGCAGATTGACGTGCTGGTGCAGCAGGTGACCAACATGCGCCGTGGCGCCGACCTGCTGCTGGCGCGCAAGGACGTGGACGCGAAGCGCCTGGCCTACGCCGGACACAGTTGCAACGCCGAGGTCGGCGGCTTTCTCAGCGGCATTGACAAGCGCTTGAAGGCAGTGGTGATCATGGCCGGCGGGCTGTCGGACGAGGTGAGTCTGAAATCGAAGACGAGCCAGGCATACCGGCAAAAGGTCGGGCCGGAGAAATTCGACGCCTTCGTCGCCAAGTATTCCTGGACCGATCCCGGCAAGTACGTCTCGCACTCCGCGGGCACGCCCAAGCTGTTGCAGTTCGCCACCGACGAGCCGTTTCTTGGACCCGAGCAAGCCAGGCAGTATCTGCCGTACGTCAGCGAGCCCAAGACGCTGAAGATCTACGACGCGCCGCACGCGCTCAACGCCGAGGCGACGCGGGACCGTTTGCAGTTCCTCGCCGCACAGCTTGGAGTCGACGCGCCGGACGCGAAGGCGGTCGCATCAATTCCGCCGCTGGTGCAGCCGCCGTGGCCGAAATAGGCTCCAGGCTCCAGGATGCAGGATTCAGGCAGCAGGTTTTGGGTTTTAGGTTTTAGGTTTGCGCCTGACGACTGGAGACTGCCGACTGAAGACTTTGGTTTTGTGCCTGACGACTGGAGACTGACGACTGAAGACTAGCCTACACCGCCATCAGATTCGGCTGCAGTTTGGTGTAGCCGTGCTCGTGCGCCCACAGCGTGAGAGGCAGCGAGGCGAGTTCGTCCACCACCGGAATCGCCAGGCCATGCTTGGTCAGGTCCACGGCCTTGATGTAGCTCTTGCAGGTGTCGCAGGCCTCGACGCGAACGTGCTCGAAGTATTCCGAGGTATAAACCGCGAGCGCGTCGTTGCGGTCTTCCCCGCAACCCGGACACACCAGGCGCGGGAATTCCCACTCGTAGGCGCACAGCGAGCAGATGAACGTACGCTTGGCCCCGAGTTGCTCCTCGCGCAGCACGCCGACCACCGGCTCGGAATCGCAGATTGGGCAGGTTGCGCTGTTGCCGGTGCGCGGCGGCGCGCCCAGCCCGTCGGCGACGAATTCGGCGTAGGGTTGGAGGAAGGCGCGGGCGAAGAATGATTCGGTATAGGGGAGTTCGCCGGGTTCGGAGCGCTGCCAGAAATCGCGCAGCAGTTGTTCCCAGCGCGGCTCTTTCTCGCCGGCCATCTGTTCCGCCAGCCCCGATAGCGCCGCCGGCGCGGCTTCTCTGACCACCTTCAGGAACCCCGGAAAGCGCGGCAGCAGCAAGACAAGATCGAGCGAGTCGCGAAAGGAATGGCCCGGAAGCGGCGATTTGCTCCGGGCCTGTTGAATGTAGCCGTACAACGCTTTCTGATAGCGCGCCACGCCGGCGTAGAAACCGAGGACTTCCGCCGCGAAGGGAAAAATCTCCGCCAGTTCCCCGGCGCGCGCGATCCTCTGGTCCCAAGTCGGACGGATCATTTGTTACTTCTCTACTTCTCGACCGTATCCTCTGCTGCAATGATCTTGTCCAGCCAGAGGCGATGATGGAACCTCGCCCAGGAGGGCGAGACCTCGCCGCGGATCACGGAGGCGAATCCGCCGCGCACCACGGCCGTTCCCATGTACACGTGAATAATGAACCCGCCCAGCGTAACCAGAAACGCGATCGGGTGCAGGATCACCGAGATCAACCGCAGGAAGCGCAGGCTCCAGGGAAGGTACTCAGAGAACCAGAGCACCATGCCGGTGACGAAGAGCGCGATGCCACCCCAGAACATCACCCAGAACAGGTATTTCTGGCCGTAGTTGAAGCGGTCCACCGGGGCAAACGGCTGGAAGGTGCGGACGGCCTTGTGCGGATCAGGCTGTTCCTCTTCTTCGTTGCGGACGTATTCGCCAATGAACTTACGCCACTCGCGGTCCTGCTCGGTGATGTACATGTCCTTGCTCCACATGACGAACATGTAGACCACGCCGAAGGTGAAGATCAGGCCCATCCACGGATGGACGGAGCGGACCACGGGGCCGCCGCCAAGGAACAGGGCGAGCCACCACATCCAGGGCGTCCAGAAGGCGAGGCCGCTGAGCAGCAGGTAGACGTACGACAGTCCCGCCACCCAGTGAATGATGCGCTCCGTGAGCGTGTAGCGGAGCACATCGCCGTTGGGAAGTATGCGATGCTGGCTCATTGTTTGCCTCCTGCGTTCGCTTGTGGAACCTTGCCGTCTGGGGGAGCGTGCTTCGGCCCATAGCGCAGGTAATGAATGAAGGTCCCGATGATGCCGCCGATGATCGCCACGTTGCCAATCCACTTCAGCGGGTGCTTCCAGAGTTCCACCGTCCACGGGATAGTGGGATCGGCCGGCAAGCCATAGGCTTCCGGCTTGTCGGCATAGGCCAGGATGCTGACCACGCCGGTGCCGCCGACCCCGCCCGGGTCGTAGATTCCGGCGGTGGTGAAGCCCGTTGCCTTGAGCTGGTCCACGCGCTTCTTGGCCTTGAGCAGCAGGTTTTCCTTGGTGCCGAATTGCAGGCAACTGGTGGGACAGGCCTTGATGCAGGCCGGTTCAAGCCCCACCGCAACGCGGTCCACGCACAGGGTGCACTTGTACACCTTCTTGGTTTGCGCGCTGAGCTTGGGCACGTTGAACGGGCAGCCGGAGATGCAGTAGCCGCAGCCAATGCAGTTCTCCTGCTGGAAGTCCACGATGCCGTTCTCATACTGCACGATGGCGCCGGGCGCCGGACAGGCTTTCAGGCAGCCGGGATCGGCGCAGTGCATGCACTGGTCCTTGCGCATCAGCCAGTGCAGGTTGCCGTCGATCTCCTGTTCTTTGAAGCGGATCAGGTTCCAGACGTGCGTGGTCATGTCGGGCAGCGTCTGATAGGTGCCCAACTGGACGGTGGTTTCCGGCGGCAGATCGTTCCACTCCTGGCAGGCGACCTCGCAGGCCTTGCAGCCGATGCAGGTCGAGGTGTCAATGAGCTTTGCGACTACCTGGGTCAAGCGGATGCCCGGGGAAGCGGCGCCCGCCGAAGCGTTTTTCGTTTCCAGTGCTTGCGTCATGGCATCCTCCTCCCTATACCTTCTCCAGCTTCACCAGGAAGCCTTTGTATTCGGGTGCGAATGAGTTGGGATCCACGATGGTCGGGGTGACGATGTTCGCCATCGAGCCGCCTTGCTCGCCGCGACCAAGGAAGCCCCAGTGAATGGGGAATCCGATCTGGTGCACGGTTTTTCCGGCAACCTGCATGGGCTTGATCCGCTTGGTCACCATGGCCTTGCCCTGAATGGAGCCGCGGGCGCTGGTGACCTTTACGATGTCGCCGCTCTTCAGGTTCTTCTCCTTGGCCAGCTCTTCTGAGAGCTCGACGAAGAATTCCGGCTGCAACTGCACGTTGTAGGCGTTGTTCTTGGTCCAGTAATGGAAGTGCTCGGTCAGGCGATAGGTGGTGGCGACAATGGGGAACTCATCGGCTTTGCCGAGGCGGTCCCACTTGCCCTTGAAGGGCTTGACGCCGGGATTGCTGCTGGTGGCCGCATGCAGCGGGTTCGGCACCGGGGATTCCATGGGCTCGTAGAACTCGGTGAACGGACCCTCGGCAAACATGCCCGGCACGAAGAAGCGAGCCACGCCTTCGGGGAGCATGATGAAGGCGCCCATGCCGGCCTCCGGCGGGCTGTCGGGCTTGTAGTCGGGAACGTCGCCGGCCCATTTTTCGCCGTTCCACTTGATGACCGGGCGCTTGGGATCCCACGGCTTGCCTTGCGCGTCGGCGGAACAGCGGTTGTACATGACGCGGCGATTGGCGGGCCAGTTGAAGCCCCACTGTTCAAAGCGCTTCATGCCGCTGGGATCGGCACTGTTGCGCCGCTGTGCGAGGTTGCCGGCTTGCGTGTAGGAGCCGATGTACAGCCAGTTGCCGCTACAGGTGGTGCCATCGGCGCGGGCGTCAAGGAACTTGCCAAGCTGCTCGCCCGGCTTGAGAACGACCGTCTTCGGATCTTTCTCGTCCTTGACTTCGGCGAGGGCATAGCCGTTGATCTCGCGGGCTACCTCATCGAGCGCGGGCTGGAACGGGTTGGTATACCCCCAGTTGACGTTGAGTACGGGCTCGGGCGATTTGCCGCCTTCCTTGGCGTACAGGTCGCGAACTCTGAGGAAGATGCGAGCGATGATCTCCTGGTCGGTTTTGGCGTCACCAGGCGGATCCAGCGCCTTGTACTTCCACTGGAACCAGCGGGCGGAGTTGACGAACGAGCCGTCCTTCTCGGCGAAGTTGGCGGCGGGCAGGAGGAAGACCTC
>DASWAR010000065.1:0-14274 GCA_036391015.1 Terriglobales bacterium | reverse complement strand
GGAGCTCCTATGGCCGTCCGGCAGAATCGGCTCGGGCACGCCGATGCGCAGACCACGATGGACTACACGCACGCGGTTACGGCAGACGAACGCAGGATAGCGGCAGAGCTTGGGAGAATTCTGCACGTTACTGCACGGAACGAACAAGCGAAAGGGCCAGCGCCGAGAACGCTGACCCCGTTAATTCAGTGGTTGCGGGGGGTGGATTTGAACCACCGACCTTTGGGTTATGAGCCCAACGAGCTACCAGACTGCTCCACCCCGCACTGCGATGATAACAACGCATATGGCAACGGTCAATGCGCAGCCGTGGCGCGAAGGGGAAAATGCCCGATGCGCGACCAATTTGGAATTTCAGGTGGCGGAATTTTGGGAGGCAAAATTTCAGGCGGCGCTGCCGGCGCCGGCGGCCTGAGCGGTGGCTGACTGCGTTCGCGGCAGAAAGATGGAAAAACATGTGCCGCTGCGTCCCGGCTGCCGGCCGCTGTGGACGCGAATTGAGCCATGATGCTTTTCAATGATGCCCTGGCTCACCCACAAGCCGAGGCCGGTTCCCTTGTGTCCCTTGGTGGTAAAGAAAGGCTCAAAAATTTTCTGGCAATACTCGCGGCGGATGCCGGCGCCATTGTCGGCGATGACGATGCGCACGCCGGAACGCCGCGGGTCGCGCCAGTCGACGGAAGCGTATACGTGCACCCGCACGCGCCCGCCTTCGCCGACGGCGTCGAGCGCGTTCAGCAGCAGGTTGGAGAACACCTGCCGCATCTCGCCGGGATAGATATCGATCGGCGGCACCGGCTCATACAACTTCTCGATGACGGCGCCGCTGTCGTGAATGCGGCGCGTGTAAAGTTCCAGGACGCTGTCGAGCAATTCCGTGATCTGCACCGCTACGGACTTGGCGGACTCGCGATAGAAGCCCAGCATCTGGCGCGTGATGTGCGCCATGCGCGAGAGTTCGTCCTGGGCCAGTTGCGCATACTGGCGCGCCGCATCGTCCACTCCCGGGGCATTCTGGATCAGGTAAATAAGGTTGGTGACCGCCGCCATCGGATTGTTGATCTCATGCGCAATGGACGCCGCCAGACGGCCGGTCGTGGCAAGCCGCTCGCTGGTGCGCAGGGCGGCCTCGGCCTGGCGGCGCTCGGTAACATCCACGATGAGGCCTCGCAGCTGGCGCACGCTGCCACTGTCGTCGCGCAACGCGTACACGATGATCCGCAGCCAGAGCAGGCGTCCGGCGGTGGTCACGCCGCGGTATTCGCAATCGTTGGCGACGTCGGGCGTAGGGTGCCGCAGCAAGTCGAGCACGCGCTCGCGGTCTTCGGCAAAAATGTGCCGCAGCCAGCCGTCGCTTTTCACCCACTGCTCCGGCGCGAAGCCGAGAATCTGCTCGGCACGGCGGCTGACGAATGTGAAGTGCCCGCTTGGCTCCGCCTCCCACACGATGGCGTCGAGGCCTTCCACCAGGTCGTGGAAACGGCGCTGCGCAGCTTCCGCCTGGATGCGGGCCGCTTGTTCCATGAGCAATTGCTTGCGCGCCGTGATGTCGCGCGAATGGATCACGATGCCGGCCACCCAGGGCTCGTCCAGCATGTTCTTCCCGACACACTCCAGGGTGCGCCACGAGCCGTCCTTGGCGCGGAATCGGAGTTCGACCGGCGGCGAGGTGGCGCCGGGCTTGTTCACCCCGGATTGAAACTTGGCGTCAACCCGCGGAAGGTCCTCCGGACTTATGAATTTGAAGACGTCTTGTCCCACCAGTTCATTGGGCGCATAGCCGAGGTCTCGCTCCAACGACGGGCTTTGGTAGCGGATCACGCCGTCGGCGCCCAGGATGGTGACAATGTCGGAAGTGTTCTCGATGAGCAGGCGGAAGTACTGTTCGCGCTGGCGAAGTTTCTGCTCGGCACGACGCCGCTTGTCGCTTAAGGAGCTGACCAGCACGGCGACGATCACGAATACAGTCAACCGCACAATATCGGCCACCGCGGCCGGCAGCACCTGGGAGGGGTGCGGGGGGACAAAGTACGTGTTGATGATGAGGACCGATATGGCGGTGGCGAACAGGCCCGGCCCGAGTCCGGCATAGAGGGCTGACAGCACGACGGCGGTAAAGGTCAGCGCCCCGGGACTCTGCTCCCGCAACGGCGGGATGGCCCAGGTTACTGCGAAAGCCACCACCACGCTGACAGCCGCAAATCCGTAGCGGAACGGCCGCGAGCTGCGGTGCGACGCGAACCAGTTTCGCGCGCGCGCCAAGGTGGTGTCCCCGCCTACCGGAGCCATGCAGTCCTCGGCGTCAATCGTGGGCGCGACGGACACATCTGGATGGTTGGGAAAATCGTCACCAAGCGGTTTCCTGGGCCAGAGAGAGCATGCACATTATAACCGAGGGTGAAGGTCAGTAGCCGCGGGACTTGTCGACAATGTTCAGCAGCGGCGCGCCGGCGAGGAAGCGGCGCAAGTTCTCAGAAACCAGCACGTAATGACGCTCCCAGAGTTTGTCGGTGAGGGCAGCGGTGTGCGGCGTGATGACCACGTTGGCTGTTTTCCACAGCGGAGAATCGGGCGAGAGCGGCTCTTTTTCAAAGACATCGAGCGCAGCGCCGGCAATGCGGTGCCGGCCCAATGCGTCAAGAAGCGCCACCTGATCAATGAGCGCGCCCCGGCTGACATTGATCAGGTAGGCGTCAGGCTTCATCTGCAGCAGCCGATCGCGGTTGATCAGGGCGCGCGTGCGCGGGGTCAGCGGCGCGGCTAGCACCACATAATCCGAAACACGAAGCATTTCGTCCACTTGATTTGGAACAAAGACTTTAGAGACGCATGGATGGTGCGGTTTGTCGGCGTGCTTGCGGACCGCAATCACCTTCATGCCAAGCGCGGCGGCGCGTTTCGCCGTTTCCAGACCGATGCTCCCCAGGCCGACAAGCCCCAGCGTCGCGCCGGCAACTTCACGCGGGTGCGGCGACTCGCGCCAGATCTGGTCCTGCGCCCACGTGCTTTCCTGCTGATAGCGAAAGGCGGACGGAAGCCGCTTGGCCAGCGCGAGCACCAAGGCAATGGCGTGTTCGGCGACCACCGGTCCGTGGACATCGCGCGCGTTGGTGACGACAACATCGCCGGCCACGACTTCGGGAATCATGAGCGCGTGCACGGCGGCGGCGGGAGAATGAATCCAGCGCAATTTGCGGGCGGCGCGAAACTGCTCGGGACGCAACGACCAGGTGATGGCGACGTCGGCGTCGCGCAGATCGTCTTCGATGTCGCCGTATTCCTTCCGCTGTACGACTTCGACACCGGGAAAGTCCTGGCGCAATCGCTCGGAAAACCACGGAGGCGCTTGCCAGAGTTCGAAGGGATGATAGACGACGATCAGAATTTTCATGTCACCACGGAGCCACGGAGACACGGAGGATAAAAGATCATCGGCGAAGACGCAAAGGTCGAGAAGGAAAAACGCGGTCGAGGGCGACCGCTCTTTAACAACTACCGGACCGCAGCTCGGTCCGGCTCACTAAATCGCTGCCACCACAGCACAGCGCCGTTACTTCAGCCAGGTTTTTTCCATCGCACGATTCAGTGCTTCGCTTTCGGTGGCCGTGTTCTTCTCCGAGGTACCTAGGCTGATAACCAATGTGTTCCAGCGTTTCTAGCCAGAGAGGAGCACCGTTGATACCGGGAGAGCCGGCCCTGTGCGCCGGCTCTCCCGATCAAGGACCGTACAGTGAGGTGCGGTTCTCGGCTACTCCTCCCCAGGGAGCTGGAGTCTAGCGACGACACCACAATGGTTGGAGGGCCACAGGCCTGTCGGGGTCATGTCCCCGACCTCTTCGCCGACCAAGGCAGCAGCTTGGACACGAAAGCGGCCCAAGACCATCACGTAATCGCCTCGCTTGGTCATCACGGGGAGATCTTTGGTATAGCCGGGCTCCGAGGGATTGGCGGCGCTCCACGCGTCTATGAACCCGGCGTTAAGGAAGTTGAGGCACGTCGGGTATTTCGGGTCACTGGGGTTGCTGAGGTCGCAGTTCAGATCTGCGGCAACGACGACGGGCAAGGCCGTGTTGGCGGCGCCCGTCAGCAGTTCAAGGCCCTGACGGATATTCCTCGAGGCACTGCTGCTCTCCAGGTGCGCGTTGATGTAGCGGAGCTGCTTGCCGCGGTACATAACATCGACTGAAGCCCAGCCGCGCGGGAAAGGCATCACGCACAGCGAGCTTGTCAGCGGTACTGGACAAAGGTCAGGACGCCCGTTCAGGGCCGGGAGAGGAATGAGCAAGGTATTCCCAGGCAACCACTTCGCTGCCTGAACATTTGTGAAGGAAATGTCTTCAGGTTTCAGGTCGGCGCGAGCGAGGATGGCGACGCGCCAAGTGTTGCGGACAAAGCCGAAGGTGCTGGGCACGGTGACATCCCAGATGGTGAACGAGGCCACCGGCGTGTACTGCGCGCCCTGTGCGGCCAGCGTATCGAGCAGCAGTTGCAAATAGTCGAATTCCACCGTGAGGTTGTCCTTCGTCGGCCCGGTGCTCCAGGTAGCCACCTCCTGCAGGCTCACCAAGTGTGGCCGGGTGGCCGCGATCTGGCGGGCGATGGCCTGGGCGCGCCCCGGCGGGTCGCTGGCGCGGGCGTCCAGGATCATGTTGGTAACTGCCTGCAAGACGACGTCGAGGTTCGGGTCGGTGACCCCGGCGTACTCGGTGCCGGCATACATGTTGTAGGTCATCGCCTTCAAGCTGCCCTCGCCTTGCATTCTGGACTCGGCGGGGCGGTTCTGTGCGACGACCGGGACCACGAGAAGAAGTGCGAGAAGCGCCTGAACCGGCAGGCGTGCTCTCGTCAGCCAGCGGCGAGCATGGGTGCGTGGGTTGATTCTCATCACATACCTCCTGCTGCTCGTGCTCTCGTTTTGCGAGTTTGGCGGCGACGGTAGAAGAAACCGGGGGCCCAACTGGCATCGGAGCGCGCGTGTGACTGCGGGCGTCATGATTCTGGCACGCATGATCGACATCGACTGCGAGCATTGCCACGTATTTTCGTCTGCGCGCAGGCAAAGGTGAATAGACGGCACCTTGTTTGGTCCTTGGTTTTTCCTTGCCGCCTTGTTCGCTGAAACAGCACGGTTTACCGATTGACCGGTAGTTTTCAGGGGAGTAGCGTTCTATCGGCGACTACCGCAGGAGCGCGACCATGCCCAACATCGTCCGCTTCGACTGCTTCGAAGTTGACTTGGACTCGGGTCAACTCCATAAGCGCGGGGCAAGAATCAAGCTGCGGGACCAATCCTTCCAAGTGTTGGTGTCGCTGCTTGAACACCCCGGTCACGTGGTCAGCCGCGAGCACTTGCGCCAGCGCCTCTGGCGCGACGAAGTTTTCGTTGACTTCGATAACAACCTGAACATTGTCGTCGCCCGCCTACGCGACGCGCTGTGCGACTCGGCCGAACATCCGCGTTTCATTGAGACCTTGCCCAAGCGCGGCTATCGTTTCCTGGCCACTGTTTCCGAATCTGCGCGCTCAGCGGAACCTTCCCCGGCGCGACGCGCCAGGCTGGTGGTGCTGCCCTTTGTCAACCTGAGCGGCGATCCCGCCCAGGAGTATTTCAGCGACGCCATGACGGACGAGATCATCACCGCCCTGGCCAGCCTGGCGCCAGAGCGACTGGCGGTGATTGCCCGCACCACGGCCATGCACTACAAGGGCAGCCACAAGGATGTCGCCTGCATCGGCCGCGAGTTGAGCGTGGATTACGTGGTGGAAGGAGGCGTCCGCCGCAACGACGACCAGGTTGCAATCAACGTGCAGCTCATCCAGACCAGCGATCAGACGCATCTCTTTGCCAAGAAGTACGACGCCGAGATGCACGATGTGTTCAGCCTGCATAAGTGCATCGCACAGGCCATTGCAGGGCACACTCCTCGCGTTGCTGAAAATCTTCTCTCCAGCGTGGTCGTCAGCGGGCGCGCGCGCAAGCCCACCGAAGATCTCGCGGCCTACAACGAATACATTCAAGGCCGCTTGACCACCTTGGGAACGGAGAGCTTTGCAGCCGCCAGGCAACACCTTGAGAACGCAATCGCCCGTGATCCCGAGTTCGCGCAGGCACACGACGCGCTCGCCGAACTCTATTGGCAACTCGGCTACCTCGGCTTTATGTCGCCGCGAAAAGCGTTTTCCGTCGGCATCGTTCATGCTTTGCATGCGCTGGAGATTGACAACAGACGCGCCGAAACGCATGCCTTGCTCGGCCAGTTCCACAAGACAATCGAGTACAACTGGCCCGAGGTCCACCGCGAAATGGCCCTCGCGCTACGACTGGACCCTAACTCACCTCTGGTCAGAATGCGCTATGCAGTGAGTGAGTTGATGCCGCATGGCCGCATGGACGAAGCCGTAGCGGAGGTCGAACGTGCCCTCGAATTTGACCCCCTGTCGGTTTGGGCGCGGTTGTGGCTCTGCGTCATGCTAGTGCTGGGCCGCCGCTTTGAGCGTGGCCTCGAGGAATCGCGCAAACTACTCGATCTCGATCCCGCCTCCGGCCTGGGGCATTTTGCGATCGGCTTGTTTTACCGCTACCAAAAGAAGTTCGAGGAAGCCATCGCCGCCCACCGCAAAGGTGTTGAACTTTCCGGCGGCCTCCCCTGCATGCTGGGATGGCTCGGTCTGACGCTGGCGAGCAGCGGGCGAACCGCCGAGGCCCGGGATGTGCTTCGGCGGCTTCATGCTATGGGGGCACATGGGTATGTACCTCCAACCAGCATTGCCTGGATCCACCTCGGGCTCAAAGAAATCGATACCGCCTTCGAGTGGCTCAATCGGGCGGTTGAAGAGTGCGACCAATTCATGTTGCCGATCAAGACCTACGCGTTCTTCGATCCCATCCGCACCGACCCGCGCTTTGCTGTACTCCTGCGCAAGATGAATCTGGAAACCTAAGCGTCCTCTGTGTCCTCCGTGGTTAAGTCCCCGGTTTTGTGCGCAGGTCCCTCCCCGTCATGTCTTTGGGTTGCGGAATGCCGAGGAGAGCGAGGATGGTGGGAGAGATGTCCTGGAGGGCGCCATCCGGGCGCAACCCGAAGGTCTTCCCTGCCTCGCTGATGATGATGAGCGGCACCGGATTGGTGGTGTGCGCGGTGTGCGGGCCGCCGCTGGCGGGGTCAATCATCATTTCGGCGTTGCCGTGATCGGCGGTGACGATGAGGGCGCCGCCCTTCTGCCGCACGGCGCGGCAAATTTCGCTGAGGCAGGCGTCCACGGTTTCCACCGCCTTGATGGTCGGAGGAATTTTGCCCGAGTGTCCCACCATGTCGGCGTTGGCGAAGTTGACGATGATGACGTCGAACGCGCCCTTCTCCACTGCCTTGACTACGGTTTCGGCAATACCGGGAGCACTCATCTCGGGTTTGAGATCGTAAGTCGCGACCTTCGGCGACGGCACCAGCGAGCGCTCTTCGCCGGGAAAAGGCTGCTCGACTCCGCCATTAAAAAAGTAGGTGACGTGCGCGTACTTTTCGGTTTCGGCGACGCGTAAATTGCGCAGCTTCAGGTTCGCCATGATGTTGGCGAGGATGTTGTGCAACTCCTCCGGCGGCACCACGTAGGGCAGCGTGAACGCCTTGTCGTACTGCGTCATGCAGACGTAGTGCAGACTTTTCGGCACCTCGCTGCGCGGGATGGTGGCGTCCAGTCCGGCGGCGTCGGGAAGATCGCGGCCGCCGTTGGGGGCGAGTCCGCTTTCGCGGGCGAGCGCACGCGCGATCTGCCGGGCACGGTCGGCGCGAAAGTTGAAGCAGATGCAAGCGTCGTCGTCGCGGATAGTGGCCAGAGGCTCGCCGCGATTGTTGGCAACGACGAATGGAATGATGAACTCGTCGGTGACGCCGCGGTTGTACGACTCCTTTACGCCCTGCACGGGATCGACGTAACGGCCGCCTTCACCGATTCCCTTCACCATGGCGTTGAAGGCCTTCAGTTCGCGCTCCCAGCGCTTGTCGCGGTCCATGGCGTAGTAGCGGCCCTCGACGGAGGCGATCTTGCCGACGCCATACTCGCGCATCTTCTGCTGAAGCTGCTCGATGTAGCCGGCGCCGTTGGTGGGCAGCGTGTCGCGTCCATCCATGAAACAGTGCACGAAGACGCGCTCCGCGCCGTTCTGCTTGGTCATGCGCAGCAGCGCGTACAGATGCGTATTCAACGAGTGCACGCCGCCGTCGGAAAGCAGGCCGAACAGGTGCAGCCGCCGCCCGCCGGAGCGCGCGTGCTTCATGGCGCCCATGAGGACGGGATTGGTGAAGAAATCGCCCTTCTCGATCATCAGGTCAATGCGCGTGATGTCCATGTACACCACGCGCCCGGCGCCGATGTTGAGGTGGCCGACCTCGCTGTTGCCCATCTGCCCTTCGGGCAAACCGACGAAGCGCCCGCTGGTGTGGATGAGCGTGTTGGGATAGTCGGTGAGCAGCTTGTCGTAAGTGGGCTTGCGGGCGAGTGAAATGGCGTTCGCTTTGGAGGGCGGCGCGTAGCCCCAGCCGTCGAGGATGATCAGGACGAGAGGTTTGGGAGTGGCCATCAGGTATCAGCTCTCAGCTTTCGGAAAAAAACCTGCCACGGATTCACGCGGATGAACACGGATAAAACAAAACATCAACCGCAAAGGACGCGAAGAACGCAAACCAATTTCAGAATTGTAATCAGCGTTCATCAGCGTTCATCTGTGGCTAATTTGTTTTATGCTCCCGCTCCCGCAATCTCGCCGTGATAATTCAGCGCTTCCAGTCCCAGGAATTTCGCGGCGTCGCCGAGTTCTTCTTCGATGCGCAGCAACTGGTTGTACTTGGCGACGCGGTCGGTGCGGCAGAGCGACCCGGTCTTGATCTGGCCCGCAGCGGTGGCGACCGCCAGGTCGGCGATGAACGCGTCTTCGGTTTCGCCCGAGCGGTGCGAGATGACGTAGGTGTAGCCATTGCGCCGCGCCAGGTCAATCGCGTCCAGCGTCTCGCTGACGGTGCCGATCTGGTTGACCTTGATGAGAATGGAATTCGCTACCCCGAGATCAATGCCGCGCTCCAGCCGCTCCGGATTGGTAACAAAAATATCGTCGCCCACGAGCTGGATGCGGTCGCCCAATTCCTTCGTGAGCGCCGCCCAGCCTTCCCAATCGTCTTCCGCCAGGCCATCCTCGAGGGAGACAATGGGGTAATCCCGCACCCACTTCGACCAGTAGCGCACCATGTCGTCGGAGGTGTGCTCGGAGTTGTCGGACTTCTTGAACACGTACTTGCCATTCTGGAAGAACTCGCTGGCCGCCGGATCAATCGCGATGGCGATGTCCTCGCCGGCACGATAGCCTGCCTGCGTAATCGCCTCCAGCACAACCTCGATGGCTTCAACGTTGGACTTCAGCGACGGCGCGAAGCCGCCCTCGTCGCCGACCGACGTGTTGTACCCGCGTTTCTTGAGCACGCCCTTGAGGGTATGAAATGTTTCGACGCCCCAGCGCAGCGCTTCCTCGAAAGTCTCGGCGCCCACGGGCATGACCATAAATTCCTGGAAGTCCACGTTGTTGTCGGCGTGCGCTCCGCCGTTGAGGATATTCATCATGGGGCACGGCAGGGTGTTGGCATTGAGGCCGCCGAGATAGCGGTAGAGCGGCATCTTGAATGCCTCGGCGGCGGCGCGCGCGCACGCCATGGAGACGGCGAGAACCGCGTTCGCGCCCAGGCGGCCCTTGTTCTCGGTGCCGTCGAGCTCGATCATCTTGGTGTCGATGGTTTGCTGCTCGGCGGCGTCCATGTTGGCGAGCGCATCGGCGATCTCGGTATTCACATTCTCCACCGCCTTGAGCACGCCCTGGCCTTGATAGAAATTTTCGTCGCCGTCGCGAAGTTCCACCGCTTCATGCTCGCCGGTGGAGGCGCCGCTGGGAACGATGGCGCGCCCGACGGCGCCGGAGGAGAGCCACACCTCGGCTTCCACCGTGGGATTGCCGCGCGAATCCAGCACCTGGCGTCCGCGAATTTCAGAAATATTAGTCATGGAGGTCTCCGTCCGTTCTTCTGCTCTAAATAAAGGTCTGAATTCAGTCGGCGTGCTCCACCCCAAAACATGCGGCAGGTCGCTGCGCGGCACGAACTTGCCGCCGGCCGAAATTCCGGCACCGCTACTTGGACGCGCCATGGGAAGTCCCGAAACCGCCGATTATACGGCAGGCGCCAGGCTTCAGGCTCCAGGCTTCAGGCGCAAGGCGAAAGGCGCACAACTACAGCGCGGACATTTCCAGTTGCCGGCTAAGCCAAATCGCAAATCACCAATTACAAATCACAAATGGGTTACCTCCCCTGATTCAGGTATTCCGTCGGTTATTGTGCCGGTTTCGCCGGTGATCTACAGTCGCCACAGATGACGCAGCACAGCGCGACGCTGAATGTTGGGGACCGCGCGCCGGACTTTTCGCTGGCATCGGCGAATGGAATGGGCGAGGTGTCACTGGGAAAATTGCTGGAGCGCGGGCCGGTGGTGGTCGAGTTCCTGCGCGGCACCTGGTGACCGAACTGCGTGAAGCGCATGGCTCAGGTTGAGCCGATCAAAGATGAACTAGCCGGGACGTCGCTGGTATACGTCGCGGCGGAGAAGCGCAGCGGAATGTTTCATCCCGAAAAATATTTCGCCGGGCATTCCATCTCGTTTCCGTTCCTGCTCGACGAAGACCGGCGCGTGACCAAGGAGTACGGGGTGTATCACGCCATCGGAATCGACGCGCTCAACATTGCGCATCCGGCGACGTTCATCGTCGACCGCCACGGCATGATCCGCATGATCTACGTCGGCATGGACCAGAGAGACCGCATGCCGGTACAGGCAATTCTGGAAGTGCTCCGGGGAATCCCGAAGGAGGCAACATGAAGAAGTTACTGGCACTGCTGCTGTGCATGGGAATTGTAATCGCCATTCCGCTGGCGGCGCAAAGATCCGAGAGGCCGCTACCGGAGGCGATCGCGCCGGCGGCAAGCGTCGCGACGAGCACGGACCTGATGGCCGCGCTGCCGGTCGGGACCGCCGTGAAGATGAAACTGGAAACGGCGATCTCTACCCGCACCAACAAGTCCGGCGACCGTTTTTCCGGGCGCGTGACCGAAGGCGTGACGCTGAACGGCCGCACCATCATTCCGGTGGGCGCGTCGCTGGAGGGGCGCATCGCGCGCGCCCAGGATCGCCGCCGCATCCGCGGCACACCGACGATCGACCTTCGTCCAGACACCATCATCATGCCGAGCGGCGACCGCTACTCGCTCAATGCGGTGGTGGTGGACACCAGCGCGCGTCCGGACGTGGATGTGAACGATGAAGGCAAGCTCAAGGGCCGCGGCCATGACGGCAGCGATTGGAAGGAAACCGGCATCGTGGCGGGTGGAGGAGCGATTGCCGGCGGAGTCATTGCGGGCGGCGAAGGCGCGCTCATCGGCGCCGGCGTCGGCGCAACTGCCTCGGTGGTGCACTGGCTCATCAAGTCGCGCTCTGCCGTGCTGCCCGCCGGGACAGAAATCGTCATGGAGCTGAGCCGGCCGATGTCGCTGGGCGCCGGCAGCGGCGGACAATAGCTTTCATTACAATGGGTGCGGTCCTACGGGTGGCCGCACTCATGTTGTCCCGTCTTATCATCGCTGTCGCACTTGTGCTGGCCCTGGCCGGCTGCAACCGAGAATCGTACTCGCGCTCCAACAGCGGCTTCTCCTCCCTCGACAAGAAAATCCTTTACGACTTCCGCCCCCACGAGCCAGCCGCGGACGCCGAGGTCGACGCCGCGATCACTCGGAAAATCCTCTCCGCGGTTTTTCCTTCCTACCTGCCAGCCATGCGCGCCTGCAAGGCCGGCCCGGAGGCGAATGCGCCAGGACAAATTGTTCCGGCCATACGCGGCGCAGCCGAGGGCTCCTTCACCGCCGCCGGCCTGAAGCAAACCGCGTACTTGATTGACGTAGGCGAGTGCAGCCACGACCCTGTTGCATCGACCCGCCGCCTGGCAGTGTTCACGGCGGGCGCGTTGACCGCCAACGTTGAAGCTCCCATGGGTACAGGAAACCTGCGGACGTACGACCTGAATGGCGATGGCAAACATGAACTGCTGTTGCAAGGCGGCCATACCGGGCGGGGCGAATGGATCGAGGTCGCGCGGCTGGTGGAGTTCGACAAAGACAAGCTGGCCACCGTCGAAGATTTCGGGCAGATCTACGACGACACCTGCGATACCGATGCTGCATCGAAATCCATCAGTGCGAGCGTGGTGTACTACCTCCCGCCGCCCGCGGGCCAGAAGCCGCGCTTCACCGTGGAACTGTATCGCGCCCCGTGCCCGGCAAAAGGCCAACCGCCACAGTGGACGCGGGTCAGTGGAAAATAGGTCTTTGTGGTGCGCGCGCCTTGTGCCTTGAGCCCTGCGCTTTAGCTGAACGCGCTGTAATTCATCGCGCCCGCCGACATCTCGTCTTCCGATATAACGGCCAGTTCCATCGTGCCCTCGACCGGCAGGGCGTCCACGGGGAGGTGGTCGCGCCACAGGCTGAAGCGCAGCCGGAGTGTCTGGCCGAAGCCGGCGCCGAGCAGCGCCAGCGGAATCTGGAACTCGATATTCTTGTATAACGTCGCGCGCACCGTGTTGTTGTAGGGCACGTCAGAACCGGCGACAGCCGTCTCCGAATCCGCCGGGCGCAGCCGCCACGACTTGATGGCGCGGTCTTCGACTTTCAATTCCAGGCGGAACGACGCCGGCGCGCTGTCGGTGACCAGTTTCCGCGTTCCCCCGGGACCGGAGGCAGCGGCGTCTCCGGCGGGACCGGTGCGATCGCAGGTCACAATCAGCTCGAACGCCTCCTGGGGAATTCCTCCGATGAAATCCAGGCGGCCGTAGAGAAAATCCTCATCAATGCCGGCATAGATGGCGTCGAGCAGAAAAACTTTGCCGTGCATGGCGCCGGCGCGGCGATCGGCGGTGTACAGGGCGGCGCCGATCCAGTCGAAGTAGCGCGTGAAATCGGCGCGCACCCGCGGATGGATGTACGCGGTTTGCGCGGCGAACACCGGGCGCACCATGCCACCGGCGATGGCGTGTGCCAGGTACACCGGTGGCGACGCGCCCAGGGTCTGGTACACGTTCGACAGGTGCTTGCGGTAGAGCTCGTCGAATTCGCGGTCGTTGGCGGAGTGATGCTCCGGGCCGTACCACCAGTTCCAGTCGCTGCCCTCCGCGATCAGGATTTCCTCCAGCGCGAGTTGCCGTTTGTCCGCCGGCGCCATGGGCGCGGCCTGGGCGTAAAACGCGCGTGCCGCAGCCAGGTAATCCCACGCCGTGTTGTCCTCGGGCGCGCCGATCCAGACATCGAAGTTGGCGTTGATCCATGAGCCCGGCACCAGCGACTTGAGCCGCGGCGCATGGCGGTGGTGCTCCACCGCCTGGCTGACCGTGACCGCCTCCAGCCCGGCATCGTTTTGCAGTGCGTCGTACACGCGGCGGAGGAATTCGCGGCCGGAGCGCGGGTAATATTCCCACGCATTTTCGCCGTCGAGAATGACCGCGACCAGCGCATCGCTTCCCTTCCGCAGCACCGGCTCGGCCGCTTGCTTGATGCTGCGCACAAAATGACTGGCGGCCTCCTGCGCATTCATTCCGGAGTACACGAAGCCGATCAGGTCCGACAGCGTGTGATCGCGAAAGACCAGGTTCATGCGGGTCGCGCCCTTCTCATAAACGTAGGGTGCGTAGAGGCGCTCGGGGCCGCCGGATGCAAGCTGGCCGTGGCCGTCGCGCGCGAAGTTAATGCCGAGGGTGCGGCCGAGCACGCCTTCGTCGGTGGCCATCCAGCGGATGCCGGACTGGCACGCGATATCGAGCACCTGCTCGGAGACGCTGCCCTCCGAGGGCCACACCCCGAGCGGCCGCGCGCCGAACACGCGCTGGTGCAGGTCGAGGCCGCGCAGCAGTTGCTCGCGCACGTCTTCCGGCTGACGGTAGGGACTCTGGGGCAGGTGCAGCCCGGGATGCGAGACCGCGCCCTGGTCGGTGTCGCACACCAGCGGCAGGATGGGATGGTAGAACGGCGAGGTCGAGAGCTCGATCCCGCCGCGCCGGGCCGCTGCCGCATACGCGGGCAGGACCGCAGCCATGATCTCGCGCTGCTTGGCGGTGACGAACTCCTGGTCTTCGCGCGAAAACTTGCGCTCTTTCTTGACCAGCACGGCCACATCCGGCTGCTCCAGAAAAAACTCGTCGAACCA
>DASWAR010000064.1:0-1840 GCA_036391015.1 Terriglobales bacterium | reverse complement strand
TCAGGACCAGCACGCGCGGATCATCATCGTGGCCCGGAGAAAAATCTCCAACTAGAGGCCGGATACATTTACGCAGACTGCACCCTTCGCCCAACAAACTCCTCTTGCAGTCCCGCGGCGGACCATACATTATCGTAAGTTTCGGGCCGGAGTGGTGTACGGTTATTGTCCGAGAGTGTACGGCTCAAACCTTGTCCGGCTTGCCTCGTTTGGCTCAAGTGGCTTAGGATTCAATAACTTGCGTGCTTGCGACACCCGTATGAGTTCCTACGGGACTCTGGAAATTCATTGCCAGCGTACCCGGCACTGTTGTGCCTACGGCACGCGCAGGTCGTCAGTACAGGCCGGAGTTCCGGAGAAATGCATAGATCCTGAGCTTGCGCAACCCCGGCGCGAGCTCAGGATGACGCCCTCGTAAGTTTCATGGTTTCGCCAGCCGATAGTTTCGCCAGCCGAAGAAAAGCAGATTCCTCCCCTTCGGCTCGCTGCACTCGCTCAGGGTCGGAATGACAATCCTCTTTATTAGTGACCAACCGTTACGGCGAATTTCCGACCAGCAACACGCGTTGCGCGGATGCGGGGACGGGCAGGGGGTCGGACCAGGTGAGGGCGCCGGCGATGGCGCGCGCGGGTTCGACCTGGGCGGCGCCAATGAGCAGGGCGAGGCGGCGGCTTGCGGTGGGGAACTGCTGGAGAAGTTCGACGGCGGTGGGGAGAATTTGCTGGAAGCGCTCGACGGCGCGCAGGGTGATAGTCAGATCTGTAATTTGTAATTTGTAATTTGCAATTTCGGCCGCGAAGTTTTTGGCCCGATCCGAGACAACCTGAACGCCAGTGAGTTGCAGGGCGCGGACGACCTCGCGCAGAAACGTCGCCTTGCGCTGGTTGGATTCCAGCAGCGTGGCAGGCAGCGCGGGCGCCCAGATCTTGATGGGAAGGCCAGGGAAACCGGGGCCGGAACCGATATCCAGCAGTCTCCAGTCGCCAGTCGCCAGTCGCCAGGACGGATAGAGGTGGCGGGCCGCGAACAGGGATTCGCCGAAGTGGCGGGTGACGATTTGTTCCGGGTCGCGGACGGCGGTGAGGTTGATGCGCGCGTTCCAGCGGAGGAGGAGGTCGAGATAGCTCGCGAGCTGGGAGAGTTGCGATTCGCTGAGGGAAGCGCCGCCGAGGAACGGGGAGAGCAGGGCGGCAATGCGGGTGGGTTGCATCAGGCGGAGAATAACAAATTCGATGAATGGAAGGCCCACATCTGCCAGACCCGGGCAGATGTGGGGCACCAACCCAGGGCTAAAGCCCCGGCTGATCGCAAGTGCGTATTCGCCGGGCTAAAGCCCGGCGCTTCCACCTCACTGGCCGGGTTCGAGCGAGCCGCCGTGGCAGACGCCGCACTGGCGCTGGCCCTTGATGCCGTTGAGGCGCGATTCGACGGTGGCGGCGGTGTGGCCGGCACTGGTGAAGAGGCGCTGCTGGTAACGGGCGGCGTGTAATTGCCAAGTCTGCAGTTCCGCCTGGAGCGCCTGGCGTGTAGCGGGATTGGCGACGGCGGGCAGAAGGTTCTCGACGCGTTCGATGCTGGCGCGCAGCTCGGTGAGGTCGGCGCGGTCCGCCTCGAGTTGGACAGAGGTGGAGAAGCGGAAGCTGCCGGGGCGTCCGCCGGCGAGATCCTGCGGAGACCATTGCGAAGTCACGCGGGCAGGGAACAGCAAAATGAGGAGCAGAATGAGGAGAGCGATAGCAGCCTTGGCCTTCATGGCGTCACCTCGGCTGAGTACGGGAAAATTGTAGGCCGATTGCGGGCGGGCGGCGCAGTGGAGTTTGCGGCGGATGGCGAAGCGGT
>DASWAR010000063.1:0-3957 GCA_036391015.1 Terriglobales bacterium | reverse complement strand
CGAGTCGAGCGAGAAGTCGTCGGCCTGCAGGTTTTCGGACGAGGCCTGCGTGTAGGTAAAGTTGTCGAGCAGGATGGCGCCCAGGATGGAGCGCTCGGCGTCGATGTTGGCGGGAAGCCCGCGTTCGAGACTGTAATCGGTTGTGGCCAAGGGTCCGTATCAGCGGTGCAGAACAGTTGACAATTATGGGACAGAAATAGGTGTGTGGAACCAGAACGGTAAACAGATCAACAGCTTTTTGTTCAACTACTTACATCCATTGAGCCGAGGTGATTATGCAAGGAGAGGAGGTTTGCTTTTAAGCGAACAAACAACGAAAACTCTAGAAGAAAGTTGGAAAAGCTGTGTGGTAACTGTGGACTGATGTTGATAACGACGACTGGCGTGAATCACCGCCTTGTACGGCCTGAGAAAACAAGTCCTATGTAGACCGAGGCAAGTGTCACTTTCACGAGCGCACCGTAAGGGCGTAGGTCCGCAACCAGACCCAGCAATACTACTGGGAGTAGGAATGCACAGAGATGCAAATGAAACACTTGGCCCCTAGATAACTTGTTAGCCGGAAGATTGCGCAGCCAGCGGCCAATCATCTGCTACCTCGCGCACAACGATGGCGCAAGATTACATCGTAGGGCTAGAGAATAAACAGCGAATGGGCAGAGCTACTGCGTGAAAAACATGCAATTAGGGTGGAGTCCCTGTGGATGGCGGTTGAAAATCGGGGACTAAAAAAGAAGCGCGGTTCACGCCAGCCAACGTGAACCGCGCCGTTGCGGATGTCCTGAAGCCGCCGGGAACGCGCTCAAGTAGGGATCGCTCCCGGCACCGGTCCAGCGCCTGCCATGAGTTGCCACTCAGGGCGGCCCCTTCCGGCAGTGCGCGGTTCCGTGCGCCTCGGCGGCACGCCACGCGGGCAAGTAGCACGGGGTTCAAAGCGCTCTCCAGATGCGCATAGCGCATCCGTCAACGCTTCGGCAAGCCCAGCCGCTTCGGTCGGCACACGCGATCCACGCCTGCTGACCGAGGCCAGTGAGCCCGGATGCCGTGCCACGCCCCCTGAACCATTCAGGTGGAAACCGCCTTGGCTGCGTAGCCCTGCACCCTTGCTGCCGTGTTCGTGCCCGCAGAACTGGCCGTTACCTACGAAGAGCCCGAAAAACCGAACTTGCCAAGCCGGCCCTCCCTTGCCAAGGACCATTTTGCTCTTACCGGCCACGCGCCGTGAGGCGCAGCAGCCCGGTTTGCATCACCGCAAGTTCGGTCTTTGTCCGCGCAACGCGCTCAGAACATCAACGCTTGCGTGAGCGATACATTGCCCGATGCGATGAAGACGCTCAAGAGCAAAACGAAGTTGCGCTGTGCAGAAATTGTGATTGTCATGGAATTACTGTGGAATTTCTCGGAAAAGCCGGAAGAATCTTGCCGCTGACTGACCCGGATGCACGCCGATGCACAACAATGATTGCACTACGCAACCCCGAAGTGCTGCGATTGCGTTACAACTAAAATTTCCCGCAAAAAATGAAGGGCGCGAATGATCGCGCCCTGTATTTCTGATCTGTGTTGATCCGCGGAAATCCGCGGCAGACTGTTAGTCCCGCACTCCGTCCATGAAAGCGCGGAGCTTGCGCGAGCGCGAGGGATGACGCAGCTTGCGCAGCGCCTTGGCCTCGATCTGGCGGATACGCTCGCGGGTCACGGCGAAGGACTGGCCCACTTCCTCCAGCGTGTGCTCGCTTCCATCTTCCAGGCCGAAGCGCATCTTGATAACTTTCTCTTCGCGCGGGGTGAGCGTGCGCAGCACCTGCGCCGTCTGGTCCTTGAGGTTGACGTTGATCACCGCCTCGGCCGGCGAGATCACGGCGCGGTCCTCGATGAAGTCCCCGAGGTGCGAATCTTCCTCTTCGCCGATCGGCGTCTCCAGTGAGATGGGTTCCTGCGCGATCTTCAGGACCTTGCGGACCTTGGCGACCGGAATGTCCATGCGCTTAGCGATTTCTTCGCTGGTCGGCTCGCGGCCGAGTTCCTGCACCAACTGGCGCGAGGTGCGGATCAGCTTGTTGATGGTCTCGATCATGTGGACGGGGATGCGAATCGTACGCGCCTGATCAGCAATGGCGCGGGTAATCGCCTGCCGAATCCACCACGTGGCGTAGGTGGAGAACTTGTAGCCGCGGCGGTATTCGAACTTGTCCACTGCCTTCATCAGGCCGATGTTGCCTTCCTGGATCAGGTCAAGGAACTGCAGGCCGCGGTTGGTGTACTTCTTCGCAATCGAGACCACCAGGCGCAGGTTGGCTTCGATGAGTTCGCGCTTGGCCTGCTCGGCGTCAATGTCGCCCTGGATGATCTCGCGCTGGGTGCGCTTTAGCTCCGGAAAACTGGTGCCGGATTCTTGCTCCAGGCGCTCCAGGTCGGCGCGGATCTGGCGCGACTGGCGGCGCAGGTCCTTTTTCTGGTCTTCGTTGCGCGAGGCATCGATTTTCTTTTCGATGTTCTGGCACTGGCGGTCGAGCGCGCGCATCGTGTCCACGGTTTTGTTGACACGGTCAATCAGGCGCTTGCGCTCGTTGTTGGTGAAGCCCAGGCGGCGGAGGCCGCGCGACATTTCCACCAGCGAGCGCGCCAGCGCCCAGCGGCAGCGGCGTCCTTCGCGCTGCTTCTTCTTCAGCGCCGGAATGTTTTCGTACTTCTCGGCAAGCTGTTGCGACTTCTTGTAATGCTTGTTGATGTCGTCGATCTTGCCGGTCCACTCCTTCAGGCGGTTGAGAAGGATTTCTTCGGTGATCTCCTCTTCATCGAAGGTGGTCACTTCCTTGATGGAGCGGACGCCCTTCTTCAGGTCTTCGCCGAGGCCGACGATTTCGCGGATGACGATCGGGGAACGCGAGAGCGCCTTCAGGACGCGGAGCTGCCCCCGCTCGATGCGCTTGGCAATTTCCACTTCGCCTTCGCGGGTGAGCAGTGGGACCGTGCCCATTTCGCGCAGGTACATGCGGACCGGGTCGTTGGTCTTCTCCAGCGCCCCCGGCGTGAGATCGAGTTCGACTTCTTCGCCCTCTTCGGCTTCCTGGTCGAATTTCTTGTCCAGGGCAGACGAAGGCAGCTTCGCCGGACCCTCGAGCACATCGATGCCCTGCGTGCCGATAGTGGTCAGCAGGTCGTCGAGGTCTTCGGGCGAATGCACGTCGTGCGGGATGAGATCGTTGACCTCGTTGTAGGTGAGGTAGCCTTTCTCCTTGCCCGCGTCGATCAGCTTCTTAATGTCGTCGTACTTGTCTTCCAGAGCCAAGTGGCAATACCCCTTGCTGCACGGCAATTCCCGTAGGGCCGGGAACACCGGTCGCGCTTATAGCGGCGGGAGCTGTATTAGGACACCACAGTCGAGCAGAAACTTTCGAATTTTAGCACAACTGAGTGGCCGGACCCAGTCACAATTCAAGCAACCCTTTGCGATTTGGAACTATTCTGTGCGCCGTCAACAGGTTAGATGCTCCAACCCGGTTGATAGTTGCGGAGAAGCTGCAAGATCTGGCCACCTGAATCCAGAAACCCCGGCGCCGCTACGCGCTGCTACTCGGGGCGGCCGCGCTGCCCAGAGCGCGATCGATTTCGACCTTCTGGCGAAGCAGGCGGCCGAGTTCGGAAGCATCCTGGCGGCGCTCGGCTTCGACAATCTGCGCCCGAACCTGTCGCTGGCGACGCTCCAGGCCGCGGCGACGCAGGGCGTTGATGGCGCCATCCACCAACTCGGGCGTGAGTTCCTCGGCGTCGTCCAGCAAGATCCCGGCGACCAGGCGGCGGTGGGAATCGGAAAGCGGGAGAGACATCGCGTCGGCGGATTCGCTGGCCAGCAGTTGGTCCAGGAGAGATTCGGTCGCGAGGCCCTCGTGCAGGCGCTCGTGGTGCAGGGCGAAGCGGGCCTGGCGCGCGGGATCGAATTCGTCAATCGCGCCG
>DASWAR010000062.1:0-2632 GCA_036391015.1 Terriglobales bacterium | reverse complement strand
GAGCGAGGTCCAACGCGCCCCGGGGTTGGGCGCGTTGTGACCGAGTCGAAGAACCCCTTTTCACATGCACCCCACGGATGCTGCTCGACACGCACTTCAATCCGCCGGCGGCAGCGAGCGACTGTTCTTCCCATCTCGCAGGACCATCTGCCAATCGCTAATTGCTAACTGCTAATTGCTCGCACTACAATCATTCGTTTCCCACTCCTCATCCGGACTTTCCTATGAACAAAGTCGTTGCCAACGCCGACGATGCCATCCGCGACCTTCAGGACGGCGCCACCATCCTGGTTGGCGGTTTCGGCCTCTGCGGCATTCCTGAAAATCTCATTGCTGCCGTGGTTCGCAAAGGCGTGAAGGACCTCATCACCATCAGCAACAACGCCGGCGTGGACGATTTCGGCCTCGGCCTGCTGCTGCGCAACAAGCAAATCCGCAAACATATCGGCAGCTACGTCGGCGAAAACAAACTGCTGGAGCAGATGGTCCTCAGCGGCGAACTCGAACTCGAACTGAATCCGCAAGGCACGCTGGCGGAACGCATTCGCGCCGGCGGCGCCGGCATTGCCGCCTTCTTCACGCCCACCGGATTTGGCACGATGATCGCCGAAGGCAAGGAGACGCGCCAGTTCGATGGCCGCAGCTACGTCATGGAACGCGCGCTCCGCGCCGATTTCGCCTTCATCAAGGCCTGGAAGGGCGACCAGTGGGGCAATCTCGTGTACCGCAAGACCGCGCGCAACTTCAATCCCATGATGGCCACCGCCGCCCGTGTCACCATCGCCGAGGTGGAGGAACTGGTCGAAGTCGGCCAAATCGATCCCGACGACGTCCACACCCCCAGCATTTACGTGAAGCGAATTTTCAAGGGCACCAATTACGAGAAGCGCATCGAGAAGCACACGGTAAGAAAAGCAGGAGTTAGTAGTTAGGAGGTGGTGGTTGGCGGGCGCCTTAATTGGATTGCCGCGCCAGCGCCTAACTCCTAACTCCTAACTACTAATAATGCCCATGCCCGAATCCACCGCCGACGAAGTCCGCACCTCGGTCCTGCGCTACCTGCGCATGTACGAGGAAGGGAACTTCACTCTCGGCGACCTGGCGGCAGAACTAGCGGTCATGACCGCCGCCTACGAGCATGCCATGGGCGGCATCGCGGATTCATTCGGCGCGCTGCTTTCGACCGCGTCCATTTACCGCGCCCAATCCGCCGCCGATGCCCGCGCCTCGTATTCAGATTTTGAACAAGCTTTAACCGAATTCCGCCGCACCGAAGCGGCCTGGGACTAACCGGACTACGGACTACCGACTACGGAATACTAATAATCGAGGCACTCATGGCGACACTACCCAAAGCTCCGAAGGCACAAGACACCACCAAGCGCGACCGCATCGTCCGCCGCATCGCCCAGGAACTGCGCGACGGCTATTACGTCAATCTCGGCATCGGCATGCCCACGCTGGTCGCCAATTGTGTTCCGGAAGGCATGCACGTAGTTCTTCAATCCGAGAACGGCATGCTCGGCATCGGTCCCTACCCGCTCGAGGGCCAGGAAGACCCCGACCTTATCAACGCCGGCAAGGAGACGGTCACCGAAATTCCCGGCACCTCGTATTTCTCCAGTGCCGATTCCTTCGCCATGATCCGCGGCGGCCACGTTGACCTCAGCGTTCTCGGCGCCATGGAAGTGGATGCCGAAGGCAATCTCGCCAACTGGATGATCCCCGGCAAGATGGTCAAAGGCATGGGAGGCGCTATGGACCTGGTCGCCGGCGCGCGCCGCGTCTTCATCGCCATGGAGCACACCACCAAGGACGGCCAGCCCAAGATTCTCACCAAGTGCACCCTGCCGCTCACCGGCGTCAGGGTGGTGAACCACATTGTCACCGAGATGGCCTACATCACCGTGACGGACAAGGGTTTACTGCTGGAAGAGGTTGCACCCGGCCTGACCGCCGACGACGTGCAGCGCGCCACCCAGGCCCGCCTCATCGTCAGCCCGAACCTGAAAACCATGGGTGGGTAGTTTGCCCGCGCTCGCCCTCCGGGCGTAAAGCCGGCCGGGGAGCGCTCGCCTTCGAGCGCGATATCCTCACCCTCGACGCCTGCCTCGAAACCAGCCCAGTCAAAAAGAGCGCGGGCGGCCATAAGGGTGTGGTGGGAGCCGCCCGCGCGCTAGACCCTAACCCGAGGAGAGTGCCGGGAAAGGGTTACCTCCTGCCCAGGTGAGTAGCAGGAGAACCTGAGATCTTGTGCGCTAACTAAATGGGACGGACGGCTAGCAGAGCCGGGCGGTGGTCAGGTCGACGATGTCGGAACCGCGCGTGAGCAGGCGCTCAGGCTCTTCCATCAGCCAAAACGTGCGCGTGGAATCCACGGCCGCGGTGAACAAGAGGGCGGATACGGGGGCGACAAAATGCGGCGGCTGGACCGTCTGCTTGGAACGCATAGTGGTCAGCGGCCATGGTACGAGCGGCGACACCAGGATCAGCAAGATGGCATACGCCATCACGATTGCGGTAATCCCTCGCATGCGCCCCACAGGCTTCACTCGGATATACATATCCTCGACTTGCGTCGCGGTCAAGGGTAAATCGTGATTTTCACCCGGTGCATTGCGGCGTGGCACTG
>DASWAR010000061.1:0-3953 GCA_036391015.1 Terriglobales bacterium | reverse complement strand
GCAAGTACTCCACGAACAGATTATGGGGTTGATTGCTGCCGGCATCGAAACCATTCCGGCAGGCCGGACCGGCGCCATCTCCGTACGCTCCACGGACCAGATGTCCGCCGAAGATCGCATTCTGCTTCAAACGGTTGCCCGTGCCACGATCTCTGATATGCAAGGCTCGCTCGCCGACCAGGTCGCCCGTCGCGGACCGGTACGCGCAGCAGTTCCGCGCCTTACGCCGATCCGGACGCCTCGCGCCGAACTCGCCGCCGCCGTGCCGCCTCGCGACGATCTCATCTTCTCGAATGGACTGGGCGGATTTACCCCCGATGGGCGTGAGTATGTGATTACGACGACCCACAAGCAAATGACTCCCGCACCATGGGTCAACGTGCTGGCGAACCCCCGGTTTGGAACCGTGATCTCCGAGCTTGGTTCCGCCAACACCTGGGCCGAGAATGCCCACGAGTTTCGCCTTACTCCCTGGAATAACGATTCCGTGAGCGATACCAGTGGAGAAGCGTTTTACCTCCGTGATGAGGAGAGCGGCCACTTCTGGTCGCCCACACCAGGGCCCAGCCGCGGCGCGACGCCCTACATCAGCCGGCATGGATTCGGCTACAGCGTGTTCGAACACATGGAAGGCGGCATACGCTCGGAGTTGTGGGTTTATGTAGCGTTGGATGCACCTATCAAGTTCGCGGTGTTGAAGGTGCGAAACCAGTCGGATCGTTCGCGCCGACTCTCCGTCACGGGATATGTGGAATGGGTTTTGGGTGACCTGCGGCCGAAAACGTCCATGCACGTTGCCAGCGAAATTGCCCCGAAAGGCGCCGCCCTGTTCGCGCGCAACCCGTACAACACGGAGTTCGCCGGCCGGGTGGGCTTCTTCGCCGCGGACGATCCGAAGCAAACCGTGACGTGCGATCGGGCTGAGTTCCTCGGACGCAATGGCACACTCCGAAGTCCGGCTGCGATGTCCCGGTCGCGGCTCGCCGGCAAGGTGGGGGCTGCGTTGGATCCCTGTGCGGCCATCCAGGTTCCATTCGAACTTGCCGGTGGGCAAGAACGCGAGATCATCTTCACGCTCGGCATGGGGCAAGACGCCGAAGATGCGAGCAGCCTGGTTCGCCGCTTCTGCGGGGCTGCTGCCGCCCGAGCCGCCCTCGAAGCTGTGTGGCAGTACTGGAAACACACCCTCGGCGCGGTGCAGGTGGAGACACCCGACGCGTCTCTCGACGCCCTAGCCAACGGCTGGCTTGTCTACCAGACTTTGGCGTGTCGTCTTTGGGGACGCAGCGCCCACTATCAGCCGGGCGGCGCTTTCGGTTTCCGCGACCAACTGCAGGACGGTATGGCGCTCATCCATGCTCAGCCGCGCCTCGTGCGCGAGCACCTGCTGCGGTGCGCGTCCCGTCAGTTCCCGGAGGGAGATGTCCAGCATTGGTGGCATCCTCCGGCCGGCCGAGGCGTGCGTACTCACTGTTCGGATGATTACTTGTGGCTGCCGCTGGCCACCTGCCGCTACGTGCTGAGCACCGGCGACACTGGTGTGCTCGATGAACCCGTTCACTGCATCGAAGGCCGCTTGGTGAGCGCGGAGGAAGACTCATACTGGGACCTGCCTGCCCAGTCGCAAATAGCAGCCACTCTGTACGAACACTGCGTCCGAGCGATTCTCAAGGGTCTCGGAGTGGGTGAACACGGACTGCCACTCATCGGCAGCGGCGACTGGAATGATGGCATGAATTTGGTTGGCGAACACGGCACGGGGGAAAGCGTCTGGTTAGGCTTCTTCTTGTACGCCGTGCTCCTGCAGTTCGCTGAAGTGTCGCGCCTGCGGGGCGATGTCTCTTTCGCCGAGCGTTGCCAGGCAGAGGCCGCGCAAATGCGCCGGAACATCGAGCAGAATGGGTGGGACGGCGAGTGGTACCGGCGCGCTTACTTTGACGACGGTTCGCCGCTTGGGTCGGCAACCAATGCCGAATGCCAGATCGATTCGATCGCGCAGAGCTGGGCGGTTCTGTCTGGGGCGGGAAATGTTGAGCGCTCACGCATGGCGATGGACGCGGTCGATCGGCGTCTCGTTCGCCGGGAGTTTGGGTTGATCCAACTTCTGGATCCGCCGTTTGATAAATCGGACTTGAATCCTGGTTCGATCAAGGGATACGTCCCCGGCGTGAGGGAAAACGGCGGCCAGTATACTCATGCGGCGATCTGGGCAGCCATGGCGTTCGCCGCCTTGGGCGACCATAGCCGGGCATGGGAGCTATTCGACATGATCAATCCCGTCAACCACGCGAAGTCTCCCGAGGCGATTGACACGTACAAAGTGGAACCGTATGTGATCGCGGCTGACGTGTATGCCCTCTCTCCACACATTGGCCGCGGGGGATGGACTTGGTACACGGGTTCCGCCGGGTGGATGTACCGGCTTATCCTTGAGTCACTTCTGGGGCTGAGACTGGAAGTCGACAAACTGCGTTTTGCGCCGTGCCTTCCTGCGGATTGGCAGCGGTTCAAGCTTCACTACCGCTATCGCGAGACGGTCTATCACATTACGGTCACACAACCGCGCGATGCAGAGAGCGCGAAAGGCGTCACCGTGGATGGCGTTCAGCAAGAGGACACGGCTATTCCCCTGGTTGATGACGGCCAGGAGCATACGGTGGAAGTGAGAGCATGACGGACGAGCTCTTAGTCCTGTGGCAATGGACCTAGCACAATCCTTGACCCTCGTCCCTCGGCGATGCTTTTTCCATTCCGCCAAAAAGCAGGCTCAACCACGCAAAGCCCCGCCCAAGCAAGGTTCTCCTTGCATCCCCGTCACAGTTCGGCTCTAATGCACAGCCAAACAAAACTGGAAATGTCCGGAGGCAGAGATGAGCCCCAAACGCAAGACCGCCGGGAAAAAGGCCGCAGAGATACGGAAGCGTCAGGCGGCGGGCAAGAAAGCCGCCGCGACGCGCAAGCATCGCGCAGCAGGCAAGAAAGCTGCGGCAACCCGCAAACGCCACACTGCAGCCAAGAAAGCAGCAGCGACCCGCGTGCGGAAGAAGCAAGAAGCTGCCGCTCCGCCGGCGACGATTCTTCAAGCGCCGCGCGCAGTCGACACCACCGAGGAACTGCCAGCACCGGGCCCTGTAGCAGAGTAAGAGCGAGCCAGAGGCAGGTCAACCCGCACCGGGACAGAAGACGACCGGGCCCTGGACGCGCCCTGCATTGCCCGCCGCGCTGTTTGGCTCGGCGGTCTAGCACTCGGGACAGAGGCGAGCGGTCGTCCAGACGCCCGGCTCACCTTTATGATAATCCGGGGTGGTTCTTGCGCCGCGAAACCATCACATCGTCCATGTCTTCAGTTCCAAAACGGAATACATCGCTGCCTATGAAAACCTGCATCTTTGAAGTCCAACTGCTCAGACATAGGAATATTTCACGGACCATCGAGCTCCCCGAAGCGGTTGGCCTCTACCGCCTGGCGGAGGCCGTGATTGGCGCATTCGGTTTTGACTTCGATCATGCGTTCGGCTTTTTTCGACTTCGACCAGGGAACCGGACATATTTTTACGGCCGAAAGGAAGTATGACTTGTTCACCGATATGATCGAAGAGGGCGACGACATCGAGCCGACCGGGGCGGGAAGCGTCAAAAAAACGATGGTATCGGAGGTGTGGCGGGAACCAGGCGACCGCATGGTGATGCTCTTCGACTACGGCGATGATTGGCGGTTCACTGTCGTGCTCAAAGCATGGGGCATAGTGGACAAGGCACGGAAATATCCCGTAATTCTGGAAAGAACCGGTCGCGCCCCAAGACAATACGCCTGATCGTCGTCCATTCCCGAAGGTGTTTTTCATTCGCCACAAGCCAGGCCCGAAGAGGGCAGACTGGCGCGGCGGCCAGGTTTGGGAGCGGTAGCAGGCGGACTCAGGTCCCGCACTGCGATGATGATCTTCGTGGCGGCA
>DASWAR010000060.1:0-2027 GCA_036391015.1 Terriglobales bacterium | reverse complement strand
CATCAGCCCTCGCCGTTTTAGCCCTACTTGGCGGATTCGCCGCAGTTGAAGCGGTAACTCATTGATGTATATGGAGCACATGCCATAGGTCTGCACTACACTAGGGTAGCGTCTGCGGCTTGTGCGGCAGTGATCCTGGGTGGTGGTTGTGCCGGTAACCTCAGGCGCAGGCGCTCGAGCAAGAGACGGATTTCGGGTTCCGGCTCAGTGATGCGGGTGAGGGTGATCTGGCGTCCGTCGGTGGTGGGGATCTCGACGTCGAGCATCTGCATCGCGGCGAATTTGTCGAGCACGCTGCGCGGGCTCAGGCCCGGCGCGTGTGGCCGCAGTTGCTGGGCCAGTGTGGCGTGCAGGCAGTAGGCGAGAAAGGCGATGAAGATGTGCGCCTCGATGCGATGTTCCAGTTGATGGTGGATCGGACGTATGGCGAGATCGCCCTTGAGATTCTTGAAGGCTTCTTCGACCTGGACCAGTTGGATGTAGTAGCGCCACAGCTCGGCTGGGTCGCTGCTGGTGAGATTGGTCCGTAGCAGGTAGCGTCCTTCGCGGCGACGGGTGGTTTTGAGCACCTCGCGCAGCAGGCGGTAAGTGAAGGCGGCGTGCTCCTCATCGACGTCGACCTTGACCAGACGCCAGCCGGCAGGATACTGGCTGCGCGCCGCGCCGAGCTTCATCAGCAGCTCCTGGCGTGTCAGGGTCATGCCGGCGATCTGCCTCAGGCGCGCCCACAGCTTCTTGAGCTGGCGCTGGCGCATCGAGCGCTCCTTGGCGATGCGGTCCGCGCTCTGCGCAAACACGTACATCTCCTCATCTTGCGGCAGCAATTTGACCTGGACGCCGGGACGGGCCTGGTGCCAGGGCTTGTGCAGTAACGCCTGCTCCAGCTTCGACAGACGGCCCTTGGGGGTGCCGACCAGGTAGTGCACTGGCGGATCGGAGGTGCGCATGCGCTGCAGCGTCTCTTCGGTGGGGATGCCGCGGTCCATGACCCACACGCGCCGCGCCTTCCCATATTGCTGCTCGATGCGATCCAGGAAGCCGTGCAGCGTCGTGCTGTCCGCCGTGTTGCCCGGCAGCACCTCGTAGGCCAGTGGCAGCCCCTCGGGGGTGACGACCAGCGCGATCACCACCTGCACGCAATCGGAGCGCTTGTCGCGCGAGTAGCCGAAGCGGCGCTTGTCGTCTTCGTCGAACGGCGGATTTGCTTCAAAGTACGTGCTCGTCAAGTCGTACAGCAGCACGTCGAACGCGGCGTTGAACAAGTCGCGCCAGCGTTGTACCAGGTGATCGAATACCGCCGTCTTGTGGGCGAGCAAGCGGTCATGGCAACTGTAGAGCTTGTGGATGTCGGCGATGCCGGCATCGGCGCCTAGCAAGTCTGACAGTGCACTGCGATCGAACCACTGCCGATGCAAGCGCCACTCACTGCCCGGCGACAACAGGCGGTACGCCACCAGCACGAACAGCACCTGATCCCAATGCGTGCCTTTGCGATTGGCGGGCAGGCGCTCCGACCAGAACCGGTCCAGTTCCAACTGTTCCCACAACTTCAAAGTCAACCAGCACGAGCCCCACATCCGTGGCCGATGCAAGCGCAACTGTGACAAGCGCAGATGCACGACTGCATCATCCACCACGCGCTCATCGGCCTGATCGTCCGGGAACAATGCCAGCGAACGCGAGTCGCCCGCGCACTCGTCGAGGACCTCCACCGACTTGCGCCACGCGCGCGCCTGCGAGGAATTGATCTCGCCCAGATACAGCACGTGCCGTTGCAGCACGCGGCCACCGGCGAGGCGCCGATTCTCGACGATGCTCCAGTACCGGTGTTCCTTGCCATCCTTCTTGCGTGTAGTCGAGCGCAGAAACATGGCTGCCCATTATCCGCATCTCGCCACGGAATGAAACAGGCAAGGTCTGCACTACAGCCGCTTTTGCGTGCTTTCCCTGATGGTGCCCCTTGATCCACCGAGAAATTTTTTCGTCACCTGCGGAAAATTGGAGGCGAATCCGCCAAGTAGGGTTAG
>DASWAR010000059.1:0-2077 GCA_036391015.1 Terriglobales bacterium | reverse complement strand
CGCCAGCAGATCTATGGCTCCGGCGAGGAACGTTGATCCCTGCCAGGGCAGCAGTGCCTTGTCGCTTCCCATGCGCGAGGATTCCCCCGCCGCCAGAATGACTCCGCAGAAGCTGGGCGAACGTGCCATTGCCTGACAGCTTAACAAATACCGCCATTTTTCCGCTCACCTTCCTGGCCACATCGCGTCGAGGCTGGAACCGTCCCCGCCTTTCCCGCGACTGAAGACTGGCGCCTGACGCCTGGCGCCTGACGACTGCCGACTGCCGACTGTGGTAGCTTGGTCCGTTTTCAATTCCCGCACATCACCCTTTAGGGGAGGCTCATAATGAAAGCCGTCCGTCTCCACCAGTTTGGCGGCCCGGAAGTCCTCAAGTACGAAGACGTCCCTGATCCGCAACCGCGCCGGGACCAGGTGCTGGTCCGCGTCCGCGCCTGCGCCATGAACCATCTTGATCTCTGGGTCTGCAAGGGCCTGCCCGGGGTCAAGTTGCCGCACATCCTGGGCAGCGATGTTGCCGGCGAAATCGTGGACGTCGGCGAGTACGTCACCGGGCTGCAGAAGGGCCAGCGCGTCATCGTCGCGCCCATGGTGTTTTGCGGTCATTGCCGCTTTTGCGTCTCCGGCGTGCACAACATGTGCCGCGAGTTCACCGTGCTCGGCAACGGCGTGGACGGCGGCAACTGCGAGTTGATCGCCGCGCGCCACGATTGCGTCATCCCCATCCCCGATTCGCTCAGCTTCGAAGAAGCCTCGGCGGTGCCGCTGGTCGGCCTCACCGCGTGGCACATGATGGTCACCCGCGCCCAAATCCGCCCCGGCCAAAATGTCCTGGTGCTGGGCGCCAACTCCGGCGTCGGCATGGCCGCCATCCAGATCGGCAAGCTGTTTAACGCGCGCGTCATCGCCACCGCCGGCGACGAACACAAAATACAGCGCGCCCGCGAGCTCGGCGCCGACGAAGTCATCAACCATTACACCCAGAAAATTTCCGACGAGGTCAAGCGCATCACCAACAAGGAAATGTGCGACATCGTCATCGAGCACGTCGGCCAGGCCACCTGGGGCGAGAGCATGAAATCTCTCAAGCCGGGCGGGACGATCGTCACCTGCGGCGCCACCTCCGGGCCCAAGGTGGAGTTCGATCTCCGCGTTCTGTTTGCCAAGCAGCTCTCCTTCCTCGGCTCCTACATGGGCACCATGGGCGACC
Organism: Terriglobales bacterium; assembly: GCA_036391015.1. GTDB lineage: Bacteria > Acidobacteriota > Terriglobia > Terriglobales > Acidobacteriaceae > JAIQGF01. The sequence continues at coordinate 867 of DASWAR010000059.1, read as the reverse complement.
TGCACCAGGTGCTGAAGCACGTTTTCAGCGGCAAGATCAAAGGCGTGGTGGACTCCACCTTCCCGCTGTCGGAAGCCCGCGCCGCCCACGAGCGCATGGAGAAGAGCCAGATGTTCGGCAAGATTGTGCTAAAACCTTAGCCACAGATCGCCACGGATGAACGCTGATCTAAGAACGCACTGGGCGCGCGTGCGATCTCCCGGGCTCACGCGGTACGCCACTGCTCCGCAGCAGATGTGGACGGGTTCCTTCTAGGGCTGGCAGCGCGTTTGATTTCCACGACACCGCGAGCGCGCGTAGCGCGCGGCAGAGCCTAGCCCCGGGCGTAAGCCCGGGGTAGGCTCCAATTAGAAAGCTGGAGCCCGCTTCAGCGGGCGGCAGAATTTCGCGAGGGCGGAAGCCCGAGCCACCTCGCGCAACGAGCCCGTTTCCAGTGTCTCTGTCTTCCTTTTTGTCATCTAATCAAGTAGGGAAGTACAATGGTCCCCGCATGAACGGCGACGAGCGCTTCGAAAATCTCGAGGGCAGCCCCCAGCAGGAGTCCAAGGGCATCCTCCGCGAGGTCACCTTCGGCGATCCGCAAGCCGAAGGCATCATCATGACCACGCTCGACAACGCCGTGAACTGGGTGCGCAAGAACTCGCTCTGGCCCATGACCTTCGGCCTCGCCTGCTGCGCCATCGAGATGATGTCCATGGGCGCCTCGCGCTTCGACATCGCGCGCTTCGGCGCCGAAGTCTTCCGCCCCTCGCCGCGCCAGTCCGACTTGATGATCATCGCCGGCCGCGTCTCGCAAAAGATGGCGCCCGTCATCCGCCAGCTCTGGGAGCAGATGCCGGAGCCCAAGTGGGTCATCTCCATGGGCGC
>DASWAR010000058.1:0-40002 GCA_036391015.1 Terriglobales bacterium | reverse complement strand
GATCCATGGTCACCAGGGCGCGGGCCACCGTAAGCTGCAATTCGCGGGAGCGTCGCGACGAAAATAGTCCGCGCGGCGCCAGCATTTCGGCCAGCATCGAGGTTGCATCCGGCGTGCCCACCCGGCCCAGCGCCTCGATCGCTTTCAATCGCACCAAGGGGCGATCCTTGGCCAGGCCTTCGCCTGCGGCCAACTCCATCAGCATGCCCGCCGTCGACGCATCCCCGGCAAATCCGATCTCGTCCAGCGTTTCCGGCAGCAACAGCGGGTCAATCTGGGGCAGGATTTCCAGCAGCAGCCGGCCACGCTGAGTTGCGCCGGCGGCCGCCAGCGCGCGTACAATCGCGTCCTGCTGCGGGCGCCCGAAAGCCTTGATCCGACCCGGCAGTTCCTGCTCAACAATCTCCGGCCTCAACCGGCTTAGCAGCGCGGCCGTGCCGACTACTTCGCCGGCCACGCCGGCGCGCATCGTGCCAATCAGGCATTCGATGACATTCTGGCCCACGCCCTGGGCCAGTTCGACGAAGCGGGTCGCCTCGCTGCGCAGCGAGCACTGGCCGAACTGGACTGCAATCTCGTGCGCCGCTGCCTGGGGCACACGCGCCAGCAGCGGCACCAGGCCGTCGGGCAGGATGGGATGTTGCACCGCGTCGCTGATGAACCCGCGCAGCCGGTTGTCCATGGTCACCCGCGGGCGTACCTCCTGCGCCGTACGCGGCCGGTATTCCAGCAGCCGCTCCAGCGTGACCTGCGACTGCATGACCGCCGGATAGTTCCGCTGTTGCGCCGCTTCCTGCGTCAGGCGCACGTACGCCGCGCCCAGCAGGGCCTGCATCTCCAGCGAGTCTTCACTACAGATCCCCATTCCCACCTGGCGCAGCGCGTCCAACAGCAGGTCGGAGGCAACCTTGCCAAAAAGGTCGGCCAGTTCGCTGACCATGGCGGAGGTCTTGCGCCGCGCTTCGAATTCCTCATTCGAAAGTTGCCGTAGGCAGTTTCTCAGGATCTGGTCGGCCAGGTTCATATCGCCACGCGCGATCAGTTCCTCGATGTAAGCTCGAATATTGCGCGCCGGGATGCACCACATGTCCGCCGACAACAGGACGCTTTTCTTTCCCTGCTCGGGAATGGTAGCCCAGAACTTGCGGTCGAGCACGTCGGCATAAGACTCCACCGCCATGCCCGCCTTGGTCATTTTGGCTTCGCGCGAATCGAGCACCGAGCGCAGCTCTTCGATGTCGCGTCCCATGCGCTCCATCATCTCGTGCACGGCATTCACTTTCACGTTACCGCGCTGGAATTGTTGCATCGCGAAACGGATCGCCAGCCGTTCTGCCAGTCGCTTCAGCGTGTTCGTGCCGAGACCTTCATCCTCGCCCTCGATGGGAAGCGCCAGCATGGCTTTGCGCAGCACGCGGCAGGCATCCCTATCCTGCGCCAGTTCGCGCATCACCGACGACTCCGCGTCGGCCTTGCCTTGCAGCTTGGCGACGCTGGCCAGCAGGCGCAAGGTCTTGGTGACTGATTCCTCCTCGAACATCGCGCCGCCCGCGCCCCCTGAACCGGGGCCGGAACCTCCGCCGCTGCCGTTACCTTCTCCCCCGCTGCCGAATCCTCCCCCGCCGCCGAATCCGCCGCCGCCGTTTCCTTCTCCGCCGCCGCTTCCTTCTCCGCCGCCCCTGTTGTCGGAACCCTCCGCGGCCACAATCAGTTGCAGAAGCTTTTCCGGGTCGTGCAGCCAAGGCGCGAGATTGTCAGCTCGTTCGGCCAAGGCGCGCCCCGCCAGTTGCTCCGCCAGGCCCACCTCCGAGTCGGGCACAAACCGGATTTCATTCACCCGGATGGCGCCGTTCTCCCCGAGCGTGGCCTTAAGGTGCTGCGCCACTTCCGCCGGCTTGCAGCTATGGAATGCGCCCAGCAGTTGTTCCAGGTCGCGGCGTTGGATGCCGTAGGTGAAATGCAGGCTGCCGATGTTGGCCGTTGTCAACAGGGTGGCAAAGCTGCTTTCCAAGTACCCTTCCAGGGGCATGCCGTCGATCAGCAGCTTGCCATCAGCCGTGCCCAACAGCAGTCCGGTTTCCGGCGCCGCCGCCTTCGCCAGTTCGCTCCACGCGGTGTCCATCTGTGTCCGGGTGCGCTGGTGGGCGAGCCCGTACATGCGGACATACTTCAGCAGAATGTTCAGACTGCGCGTGAAGGCCCGTGCGGAATCGACTTGCGACATATTATTCATGGGTGCAGCTCCCTCCGCTACACACAAGGCCCAACCAAAGGAGTGCACCGCAGATGCCACAAGTCTAAGATTGCAAGTTATTGAACCGGCTAGAGTTGCTCAAACTGGCAGGAGATCATTTTGAGACGGCGAGGCTCATTAAGCCAAAGTGAGACTCAGAATTCAACACCGCAGCACGCCTATACCTAAGGCGTAGATTCCGTGCTCGCGGGGGAAGGTGGTTACCCGACTAAACAAATCGGCTAGTTCGTCGGAGCGAAGTAACCTTTGCGAGCGCGGACGCGCAGACTTTTGTGGTTTTCCGCCACGATATCGATCGACCGATATCGCCCATCCGGTTTCAAGTCCGCAGGTTTGTATGCCAGAAGATACTGGCTGCGCAGCTCGTCCTGAATCTCGGAGAAGGCGTTGGCCACGTCCTGGATTTTGAAGGGAAAGAAGGCTCTTCCGCCGGTCGCATCCGCCAGCCGCTCCAGCACCTTGTCGCCGCGCAGTTTAACGCCGCTGATATTGGTGCTGATGGTGTAGATGATCACTTCTGCGCGCTGTGCCATCTCGACGGCTTCTTCGCGGGATACGCGGCTTTGATTGTCCTCTCCGTCGCTTAGCAGAATGATGGCGCGGCGCGCCGGGCCCGTTGTCCGCGCCTTCATCAGCTTGTCCCGGCAGGCGTAGAAAACCGCGTCAAACAGCGCCGTGCCGCCGCCGGGACGCAGCATGCGCACGCCGCGCGAAAGCTGTTCGGCGCTGTCGGTGAAGTCCTGCGTGACCTCCGCGGTGGTGTCAAAACCGATGACGAAGGCGCGATCCGATTTCGGCCGGACAATCTGGTTGAGGAACTCGATGGCGGACTCCTGCTCGAAGCGGAACCGGTCGCGCACGGAGTTGCTGGCGTCAACCAGCAGGCCGACGCGCAGCGGCAGGTTGGTCTCGCTGCTGAAGCTGACAATCGAGACTGCCGGCTTGTTGTCGTCCACGACGCGGAAGTCGCTCTTGCTGAGGTTCTTGACGAAGTGGCCGTGCTTGTCGGTCACGGTGAACACGACATTGACTTCGTCGACGCGCTTCCTGATCGTCTCCAGCGGATTGCCGCGTTCGTCGGAGGTGAGGTCCTTGTCCGCCGCATTGCTACCCTTCACCGGCTGCCTTGTCACCGGCGATGATGGATCATCGTCGGAATCGGCCTGCGGTTGCGCCGCGGCGGCGGCCGGCGCCGGCTTCTTGCTGCCGGGCAAATCCTGCAGCGCAGGCTCACTTTTGGCGGGCGCTTCGGCCGGTTTCGCCGGTTCCTGTTTGGGAGCCTCTTGCTTGGGTGGGGGCGCCGGCTGCGCGGGCGCGATGCTGGCCGACGGCGCTGACGGCAGGTCCCGCTCCGGCGGATTCTGCTGCCGGGCGGCCGCGCCTGCGGCCATGAGGAGGACAAGCGCGCCGCTGAGAAACGGATATTTCATGGGAAATTTCATTATAGCTGCAACTCGCACCGACTGCGCACACCGCTAGTGCTAGTGCTTTAGGAGGCGCAGAAAATCCTCTAATTCGGGCGGCAACGGCCGCTCCAGGACAAGTGGCTCGCCGGTGAGAGGCTGTTTGAGTTCGATGGCAGCGGCATGCAAAAAGTTTCTCGGAAGAGATAACGCGGGCAGCGCCGGTTTGGTTTTCTCCCGCGGCAGGATCTCGCGCGGCGCGCCGTAGAGCGTGTCGCCGACCACGGGATGTCCGAGCGAGGACAGGTGCACCCGGATCTGGTGGGTGCGCCCGGTTTCGATTCTCACCTCCAGCAGGGTGAATTTGCCACGAGGCGAGTCGATGCGCTGCAGCACCCGGTAGTGCGACACGGCCTCGCGGCCGCCGGCGCGGCGCGTGGTCATGCGGGTGCGGCGCAGGCGATCGCGGCTGATGGCGGACTGAATCGTGCCTTTGTCCTGCTTCACCGAACCGTGGACGAGCGCGATGTAGGTCTTGCGCACCTGCCGCCGGGCAAACTGCTCGGCGAGCTTGCGGTGGGCGCGGTCGTTCTTGGCGACGACGATCAACCCGCTGGTGTTGCGGTCGAGGCGATGCACGATTCCGGGGCGCAATTCGCCGCCGACCGCCGACAGTGCGCCGAAGCGGTGCAGCAGCGCGTTGACCAGCGTGCCGCGATTGCGCGCGTCTTCGGTGGAGCCCGCCCCGGCGTGGACCATCATGCCCGCGGGCTTGTTGACCACCGCGAGGTCATCGTCTTCGTAAACGATGTCGAGGGGAATCTCCTCCGCGGTGGCGCGCAGCGGCGGACGCGGGCCGGGCGCCTGGACTGCAATAGTTTCACCGCCACGCAGGCGCAACGAAGGTTTTGCGGGCTTGCCGTCCACCAGGACCTTTTCCTGCGTGATCAAGTCCTGGACGCAGGTGCGGCTGATGTCGGGAAGGTGGGCGACAAGGAAATGGTCAAGGCGCTTGCCGGCGTGCTCGGGGGCGACTTGGAGTTGCTGTGCCATCGAGGAATTAGCCACGGATTAACACGGATGAACCCGGATAACAATGAAAAGCATGGTTCGCTGGAGGTAGGTGAGCCACACAGATTATCGCGCGGCGCGGGCGACGGTGGCGGGCTGCTGCAGGCGAACCCGGCGCAGCCAGAGAATGCCGCCGATGATGACCAGGAAAATAGAGATGAGCTGCGTACCGGTCATGGCGCCGCCGAAGACGGAGCCGCGATCGGGATCGTCGCGGATGAACTCCAGGAAATAGCGCGCGACACCGTAGAGGAACAAATATGTTCCCATCACCTGGCCTTCAAATTTCTTGCGCTTGATGAGCCAGTACAGGATGAAGAAATTCACCAGTTCGACGGCAGACTCGAAGAGTTGCGTCGGCTCCAGCGGCACGTTGAGCGGCGTGCCGACCCAGGCGTGCGCCAGCGGGTTCTTGAAAGTCACTCCCCACCAATGGCCGGTCGGCTTGCCGTAGCAGCAGCCGGCGGCGAAGCATCCGATGCGGCCGATGGCGTGGCCGAGCGCCAAGCCAGGCGCGAAGGCGTCGGCGGTGCGCAGCCAGGGCATGTGGTTCTTGCGCATGTACCAGACGGACAAGGCGAGGCCGGTGATCACGCCGCCATAGAAGACTCCGCCGGCCTGGAGCACGCTGAGGCTGAAAATTTCCCCGGGATGCTGGGAGTAGTAGCCGAAGTCGTTGATGATCAGCAGCAGCTTGGCGCCCACAATCGCGCCGAGAACCACTAGGATGCCGAGGTTCCATGCCTTCTCCGGGTCAATGCCCTGGCGCTGGGAGAGGCGCGCGGCGATGGTGAGGCCGACGATCACGCCGGTGGCGACAAGCAGGCCATAGGTGGGAAGGCTGAAACTGCCGAGATGGAAAAGTCGGGGAAACACTGATGATTGGATGTTCCGGGCGGTGTGCCGGAAACAAGAATCAGTCTAGCAGGAAGGGCAAGATTCCGGGCGGCGCAACGGGACGGGCCGAGGAGCCTTGCGACAATTCGCGAATCGTCGGTCGAGTAGGGGTCCTTCGACTCGGCGCCGCCAAAACCGGGCGACGCCTCGCTCAGGATGACAGGAAATTGAGATTGGTGACAGGAAAGAAAGGCGGGTTGTTGGAATTGATAGAAAGAAGCCGACCCGCGGGGCCGTGTGGTGGGCCGTCAATGAACCTTGCTCAGCAAGGTGGGAACCCGCCGCAATCCTTTAGGCATTTCCGCATGGCGGAACATTGCACACCGGATCAGAAGTCGAGTCGAGCTCCCGTTCATTGAGGTGTTGGTTCAAAATCCGGTTACCACCAGCACCTGCTTTGCAGGCCGGCTTACAAGTAGTGATGCTAGGGGAAAGGGCGGAGAAATGGCAAGTGGCTGGACGTAAATAGTTGGCATGCGGCTTGCACTAGAAGATTGGCCACAGAGGGGCACCGAGGAGAACTGAACGAGAAAACGCCGGCTGCTCGAGACCAGTGCAAGCAGACATTCTGGATATGGAGGCCAAAAGCCCTCCGTGTCCTCTGTGGCTAAGGTTACCCGGCGCGGCGCGAGTCCTGCAGAACCTCGTCGAGGGCGCTTTCCAGGGAACTGGTGCGCTGGTTCATCTCCTTGGAAATGCCGTCGTACTTGCGTTTAAGGATTTGAAACTCGTCGGCAATGTTGAGCGCGGCCAGGACGGCAAGGCGGAGAGAGTCGACGGTGGAGGTCTGCTCGGCGACGGCACGCATCTTGGTGTCGACGAATTCGGCGAGCTTGAAAATGTAGTCGGGATCGGTGCCGCGCAGGTTGTACGGCTGGTCGAAGATTTCCACGCGCACGCTGGTTACGTTTCCGTTGGGGGGATTCAACCTTGTTCCTCCACAGAGATATGAGTAGCGAGTTGTGAGATGCGAGCCAACCGGGAGCTCGCAGGCGAACTCACAATTCGGAACCTACGTTGGTACTGGGCCCCATTATGCCCCGGATTCTTCGGCCGTCAATTCATCAATTTGGCGCAGCATCTTCTCGACTCGGCCGCGGACCTCCTCGCGCTCCTTGCGCAGGCCGATCATCTCGCCGCGGAGCGACTCGATTTCTTCCTCGCGCAACTCCAGTTGCTCGCGCAGGCGCGAGGTGTCGCGCTCCGCCGCCGCCTTGGCAACGCGCGCCGCCTTCAGCAGCTCGATGGTGCGGTAAACCTTCTCTTCCAGCGAATGGAAATCGTCGGAAGAAACTTCAGGGGAGAACTCGCGCATAGCTTTTACTGACATTCGTCCGCTCGCCTTGGGGAAAATTTTGGGTTGACGCGGGGCAGTATATAGCGAAGGGCGGAAATTTGGGGCTGTGAATTTTATCGATCGGGTGATCAGGTGATCGGGTGATCTGATGCAGTACAGCGGCGCACGACAGTTTTCGCGTCGTCCCTACGGGATTGGTTACGTTTTTCGAGTTCTGTCCCAGCACCGCCGTGCTGGGCTACCAGCGCACGCGCCTCCGGCGCTAATCCACTACTGCTTCGCGAGGACTGGCAATTTGTCCCAGGTCTGCCAGAAGGCGGCCATATCGTCCGGCCGGCTGAAGGAGACGCGGAGAAAATTTTCCATGCGGGGGAAGGGCCGGCCGACAGCGATGTTGTCGTTGTGGAAGTGCCGGATGACCTGGCGAACGGGACGTCCGGTCTCGACCATGGCGAAATTGGCGTACGACGGAATGGTGTGCAGCTTGCGCATTGCGGCTTGGCGCATGAATTCCTTGCGATCGGCGGCATTGCGGGCGACGGCGGCGCGCATGGAAGTGTCGTCGGCGAGTGCGGCCAGGCCGACATGCAGGGCGATCATGTTGCCGTTATCTTCGAGCTGCCATGTCTGCAGCAGCTTGGTGGTTTTCTCGGTGGCGACGGAATAACCCAGCCGCAGTCCGGCCATGCCGTAAATCTTGGAGAAGGTGCGCGCAACGATGACGCGGGGATCGTCCACCGGCTTTTCGATGAACGAAACGTAGTCGGGCGAGTCGGTGGCGAAGTGGTGGTAGGCCTCGTCAATCAGCACGTAGGCGTCGGCGGGGAGCCGGCGGAGGAAGGCTTCAATATCGCGCCGGGGCGTGAGTGAGGCGGTGGGATTATTGGGATTGCAGATGTACACCAGGCCGGTGTCGCTACCGGCGCGGGCGAGCATGGCGTCGAGATCGTGGGCATAGCCGGCGGTCAGCGGAATTTCGACGATCTGCGCGCCGCGATCGCGCGAGTAGGCGAGAGAAGATTCGAAGGTCGGGACGGCGGCAATGAGCTTGCGCCCGGGGCCGGTGAAGGCCCGCGATGCCATGGCCAGCACTTCAGTGGATCCATTTCCGAGCAGCACCTGCCTGGAGGAAACCTTGTTGTAGGCGGCGAGGCGCTCGACCACGTCGTTATAGATCTTGAATGGATAGCGATTGGCGAGGCGCAGGCCCTCGACGGCGGCCTTTTCGACGCTGGGGAACATGCCGTAGGCGTTTTCGTTGGAGTTAAGCAGAATGGGACCGCCGGGAGTGGAGGCACGCGGGGGTTCGCCGAAGGCGATGGGTTCCAGTCCGCTGAAACCGGCGGCGGCAGCGGTGGCGCCGAGGCCAAGTGTGCCGAGAAAGGACCTGCGCGAGAAGGACATGCCTCACCCCCGGGCAGCGCATTGTTGCAGGAACAACGCCACGGATCAATACGGATTCACACGGATTTTGTTTGATCCGCGTCGATCCGTGGAAATCCGTGGCTGAACTTTCTAAGCTCGCAGTGTGCCGCCGAGAGATTCCAGCGCCTTGATGATCTGCTGCGACCAGAGGGCGACCTCGTCGTCGCGCAGCGTGCGCTCGGCGGATTGGAAGGTGGCGCGAACGAGCATGGAATACTTGCCCGAGTGAATCGAGCCGCCGCGGAAGATTTCGGCCGGCGCCAGGGCTCGCAACTCGGCAATGCCGAGCGCCGAGATGACGTTCCGGATGCGCTCGAAGGTGAGGCTGTCGTCGAAGGTGAAGGAGAAATCGCGGTCCACGCCGGGGAAGCGCGGGATCGCTTGATAACGGATTTTGCGCAGGTCGTGGCGGTAGAGGCGCTCGAGATCAATTTCGGCGATGTAGATTTCAGGAGTTTCCTGCGCGCTCAGGCGCAGCTTGCGCTCGGCGGCGAGCTCGGGATGAAGCTGGCCGAAGCGCGCCACGGTGGCGCCGTCCATGACTGCGCGGGCGGAGCGGCCGGGATGGTAGTAATCGGGCGTGCTGGCGTCGAAGTAGACCGAGTTGTACTGGAATGCGCCGAGCAGGGATTCGACGTCGCCCTTGAGATCGAAAAATGAATACCGGCGGCCGGGCGCATGCACGCTCGGCGGGATAGCCGCGCCGGTGGCGCCGATCGAGAGGCGGCGCTGCTCCTCGGTGCGCTCGCCCATGCTCTCGTAAATTTTGCCGGACTCGAACAGGCGCACGCCGGCGTTGCCGCGGTTCAGGTTGTACGCCAGCATGTTGAGCATGCTGGGAACCATGGACGTGCGCATCACGGACGCTTCCTCGCTGATCGGATTGGCGATTTCGACCGGCGTGGCGGTGGCAAAACGCTGCGCGTCGGCGTGCGAGATGAAGGTGAGCGAAACCGCTTCGTTGTAGCCGAGCGCGAGCAGCGACGCGCGGATTGTTTCTTCCTTCTTCGCATCCGGCAATTCGATGACGCCGCCAACGAAGCCGGGCAGCGTGTTGGGGAAGCGATCGTAGCCGTAGAGGCGCGCGATTTCTTCGATGAGGTCGATCTCGCGCTCAACGTCGAGGCGCCAGGACGGCACCTGCACGGTGAATTCGGCATCCGCGGTCCGGCCGGGTGTGGCGCCGAATCCGAGGCGGTGAAGAATGCGGGCAATCTCGGTACCAGGAATGTCCTGGCCGAGGTGGCGGCGGACTTCGCCGCGGCGGAGTTTGAGTGTCGGGCGCTCGAGCTTGCGCGGGAAGGCGTCACTCTCGCCGCCTTCGAGTTGGCCGCCGGCGGTTTGCAGAATGAGTTCGGCGACGCGAGCGCAGGCGGTGGGCGCGATGCCGATATCGGCGCCGCGCTCGAAACGGTGCGAAGCGTCGGTGTGCATCGCATGACGGCGCGCGGTGCGGCGGACGGACGCCGGATCGAACCACGCGGACTCGATGAGCACGTTGCGGGTTCTTTCCGTGATCATCGAATCGAAACCGCCCATGACGCCGGCAAGCGCAACCGGCTTTACCGCGTCGGCGATGACGAGATCTTCGGGATGAAGGACGTGGTCCACGCCGTCGAGCGTCTTCAGCTTTTCGCCGGAACGGGCGCGGCGGACGATGATCTTGCCGCCTTCCAGCAGGTCGAGATCGAAGCAGTGTGTGGGGTGGCCGATCTCTTGCAGCGCGTAGTTGCTGGCGTCGGCGACGTTGTTGATGGCGCGCGAGCCGAGCAACTCCAGGCGTTGCGCGATTTTTTCCGGCGATGGCGCGATTTTCACGTTGCGAATGACACGCGCGGTGTAGCGGGCACAGCCGTGAGGATCTTCAATTTCAATGGGAAACTTCGCGCCCGAGGGCGAGCGCGTTCCATCGGGAAGTTTGGGCGCGACCGACTTCAGGTCCTTGTCATAGATGGCGGCACAGTCACGGGCGACGCCGTAGTGGTTCATGGCGTCCACGCGGTTGGGGGTGAAGTCCACGTCAAAAACGGCGCGCGCGCCTTCGCCCTCGGTGGACTCGACGGAGATGCCGGCGAGGGTGAGATCGTCGGCGAGCTTCCGGTCGTCCGCCGGGATGTTGACGAATTCGCGCAGCCATGCGGGAAGGATCTTCACGCGAACTGCTCCAGAAATCTCACATCGCCGTTGAAGAACAACTGCAGGTCGGTCACGCCGTAGAGCATGGCGGCGATGCGGTCCACGCCCATGCCGAAGGCGAAGCCGCTGTACTTTTCCGGGTCGTAACCGACGAAGCCATAGAGCGCCGGGTCCACCATGCCTGAGCCCAGCAACTCGATCCAGCCGCTGGCCTTGCAGTTCGGGCAACGCGCCGAGCCCTGATAGCCGGAGCCGCCGCAGAAAATGCAGGAGATCAGCACTTCCGCGCTGGGTTCGGTGAAGGGAAAGAATGACGGGCGGAAGCGCGTCTTCACCGAGGAGCCGAACAGCGACTTCATGGCGTGGTCGAGCGAGCCTTTGAGATCGCAGAACGTGATGTTGGTGTCTACGGCGAGGCCTTCGACCTGGTGGAACATGGGCGAGTGGGTGGGGTCAGGGGCGTCGTTGCGGTAGACGCGGCCGGGAATCACGACGCGTACCGGCGGCTTCTGCTTCTCCATGGTGCGAATCTGCACCGGCGAAGTGTGCGTGCGCAGCAGGAGACGATCGCGCGCCTGCTTCTGATCTTGCCCGGCGAGAAAAATCGTGTCCTGCATGTCGCGCGCCGGGTGGTCGAGCGGGAAATTGAGCGACTCGAAGTTGTAGTAGTCGGTCTCGATCTCCGGGCCTTCGGCAACCGAGTAGCCCATCGCTTTGAAGACGCCGACTATGTTGTTCATGGTGCGAACGATGGGGTGCTCGGCGCCAAGGGGACGGCAGGTGCCGGGCAGGGTGACGTCCAGGGCGTCGGTCTTGAGCTTGATTTGCGATACGGCGCCGGAGATGCGCTTGCGGGTTTGTTCAACTACTGCTTCAACTTTAGCCTTCAACTCATTGACGCGGCGTCCCATCTCGCGCTTCTGCGGGCCGGGCGCGGCCTTCAGCCAGAAGTCGTTGATCTGGGTCAGAACGCCGTTCTTGCGCGCCATCCAGCGATCGCGGAAGTCTTTCCACGCGCGCTCGTCGGGGACTTCGGACGCTTCCTTTTCGACCGCGCCGATCAGTTCTGCGGTCGCCTTGTCCAAGGCGTCGGGCGAGTAGTCGTCGAGTTTGGGAACGGTGTACATGAAAAGCGAACCGCGGATTCGCGCGGATCTACGCGGATTTTCTTTCGGATGTCCGATCCGCATTCATCCGCGAAAATCCGCGGTTGATTGTACTGAAAGCTATACCCGACCGTGAAAGCTTACGCTGCGTGCGCGCTTTTCGCCTGGTCCACCAGCTTGGCAAATCCCGCGGGGTCGTTCACCGCGAGGTCGGCCAGGATCTTGCGGTCCAGTTCCACGCCGGCTTTCTTCAGCCCGTTGACGAAGCGGCTGTAGCTGAGGCCGTTGAGCTTGGCGGCGGCGCCGATGCGCACGATCCACAGCGAGCGGTACTGGCGCTTTTTCTGGCGGCGTCCGGCGTAGGCGAACTTGAGGGCGCGCTCCACCGACTCTTTGGCCGAGCGGTAGAGCTTGGATTTTGTGAGGTAATAACCGCTGGCGCGCTCAAGAATCTTCTTGCGCTTGGCACGACGTTTGGTGCCGCGTTTTACGCGAGGCATGTGTGGCTCCTTTTTTGTTCCGGCACTCGGCCGGATTCTCTGGCGGCTGGAGGCAAGGAGTAGATCCGGGCCTCTTCACACGCCTTAAAAGCAGTTTCGTGTTTCAGTTTCAGTTTCAGAAACGGCCGGCTGAAACTGAAACTTGAAACTGAGACTGTTTAGTACGGAATCATCCGCTTAACTTTTTTCTCGTCCGTCTTGTCCATGATGACGTCGCGGTCGAGGTGACGCTTCTTCTTGGTGGTCTTGGTGGTCAGAATGTGGCGCGCCTTGGCATGACCGCGCTTGATCTTGCCCGTGGCGGTCTTCTTGAAGCGTTTGGCGGCGCCGCTGTGGGTCTTCAGTTTCGGCATAACTCCCCTTGCATCATCGCGCACACAGGCGCGAATTCATTATTGTAGCAAAGCTGGTTCTGCGAAGAATCGGAATGGTGGTGGGTGAGGGTGCTGCCCCCTCCCGGCACGCTAATCTGGCGTTTCCCAGGGTTTATAAGACCCCGCTGCACGGCTGGTGCTACCCACCATGCTGAGGAGTCGTATTCGAGGGCTTCCACTCATACTCAATTACCAAATTACCAGATTACAAAATTACCAAATCTTACGCGCTGGGCGCCTGCGGCGGCGGCGGTTGCTGAGCCTTGGGTGGCGCGGGCTTGTGCTCCGGAGCTTTCTTGCTCGGCGCCAGGATGGCGTGCAGCGTGTTGCCTTCCTGCCGCGGACGGAACTCCACGATCGCCTTGTCGCCCAGATCGGTGATCAGTCGCTCCAGGATCTGGCGGCCGAGGCTCTGGCGCGTCATTTCGCGTCCGCGGAAAAAGATGGTCGCCTTGACCTTGTCACCGTCTTCGAGGAAGCGCAGCGCGTGGTTTTTCTTGGTCTGGTAATCGTGCTCGTCCACGTTGATGCGGAACTTGACCTCTTTGACGGTGATGACCTTCTGGTGCTTCTTGGCTTCGCGTTCCTGTTTTTCTTTCTGGTAGAGGAACTTGCCGAAATCCATGATGCGGACGACGGGCGGCTGGGCGGTGGGCGAGATTTCCACCAGGTCGAGGCTCTTTTCCCGGGCCATCTTGAGCGCTTCGTACGGTTGCATGATGCCGACCTGCTTGCCTTCGTCGTCAATCACGCGCACTTCGCGTGCCCGGATGCGGTCGTTGGTGCGAATGAACTTCTTGTCGATGCGTGCCTCCTGAGGCGCAAATAGTTGGTGAATTATAGCATGCGGGAGATGCTGAAATGAGCGCGTCGTAGCGTGAACATCTTCGTATTCGAGTATGTCACGCCTTGTCGAGCACCAGCCACTTACTCATTCGGCGGTCTCTTATTCAGCACCGGGCTCTCGCGCGTGCCAGTTTCGGTATTGGCGACCGGCGCAGGTTTCCAGGCGCTGGCGTTCTCGGGTGCTGAAGGGCTGACGCCGAAATCCCAGACATACATATTGACGTCCTTGCCCAGCATCTCCACCAGTGCGTACTCGCCGGGGTCGAGTGGTTGTGCCGGGACCACCTTGATCCACTGGCGGTTCAGCGGCTCGGAGCGGGTCGGGACGTAATTTTCCTTCTGGCTCACTTTCCCATACACGGCGACTTCAATGGCGCCGACGACGCGCGCATCCTTCCTGGACGTGGCGCGCACGATGCGGAAGCGGTCGGAGACGTTACTCGGGCCGGTGCGGGTGTCCTGGTCGGTTTCAATGTTGACATAGATCGCGGGTTGCGGGACGTGCGCCTGCACCTGTGCGCGGGGACCCTTGATTTCAATCGTCTGCTTGGCCTTCGACAGCGGGTTGATGGCGGCGCGCAGGATGTTGCTCTTGCGGTTCTGGTTGAGCTGGCCGCCGTTTTGCACCAGTTCGATCAATTCGGGGTTGTTACGATAAACGTCGAGCAGGAAGACGCCGCCTTGCGAGGGCAGGCGCAGGCCGGGCTTGATCTCCGGAGACTTCTCCTCTTCCAGCCGGCGCTCGGCCTCTTCCTCGGCGTCCACGGCGGCGATCTCGGCACTCAACTTCGGCGGTTCCACCTTACCTAGTTCGTATTTGTTGGTGGCTTCCCAATCCACCAGTGAGACTGGAAGGTCTTCCCAGTCGGATCGCTCGGCGCTCAGGTAGTGCACGCGATCGCCGATCAACTCGCACTTGCTCGCCCTTTGGTAGTTGCCGTCCTTGAGCACGATGCGGTGCGAGGGACTGTCAGGCAGGGCGAAGGGGCAAGGCTTGGGGGCAGGCTCCGCCGCAGCGGGCTTGGCCGGCGGCTTGGATTTTGGCGAGCCGGTGCGTTGGGCCGATGCGGAAAGGGAAACCACCAAGGCGCAAAAGACGACGAGACCCCGAGACAAGACCGGCCAACGCATGATCAAATTATCCGCTTTCTTCGCAAGCTCTGCATGGTTAGACCACGGAGCGGCGCGAAAGTCGCGTCGCGGTTGCACCAATATTGGTGCAATGTGAAGCGTTCCTTTTCGCACCTTTTTCTGGCATAATTGGTCGTGCACCCCACAAGCGGTTCCCAGGCAACCCCCCGCCACGGCCTGGGCGAAGTATCCTTCAAAAATCCAGTTCGCGAGGTCGAAGCGGATGTCGGCTAAGTACATCTTCGTGACCGGTGGTGTGGTGTCGTCGCTGGGCAAGGGCCTGGCGGCGTCGTCGATCGGATGCCTCCTGGAGAGCCGCGGCCTCAAGGTCAACCTGCAGAAGTTCGATCCCTATCTCAACGTGGATCCGGGGACGATGTCGCCGTTCCAGCACGGGGAAGTCTTCGTGACCGACGACGGCGCGGAGACCGACCTCGATCTCGGCCACTACGAGCGCTTCACCCACGCCAAGCTGACCCGCGACAACAACTGGACCACCGGCCGTATCTACGAGCAGATCATCGCCAAGGAACGGCGCGGCGATTACCTGGGCAAAACCGTGCAGGTGATCCCGCACGTCACCAATGAAATTAAAGCGGCGATGAAAAAAGTCTCGGGCGATGTGGACGTGTGCATCGTCGAGATCGGCGGCACGGTGGGTGACATCGAATCGCTGCCGTTCATCGAGGCCATCCGCCAGATGCGCCAGGACCTGGGGCGCGAACGGACGCTGTTCGTGCATGTGACGCTGGTGCCCTTCATCAGCGCCGCCGGCGAACTGAAGACCAAGCCGACGCAACACTCAGTGAAGGAATTGCTGAGCGTCGGGATTCAGCCCGACATCCTGCTGTGCCGCACCGACCGCTTCCTGTCGAAGGACATCAAGCAGAAGATCGCGTTGTTCTGCAACGTGGAAGAAGAAGCGGTGATTACCGCCATCGACGTCAATTCGATTTACGAGGTGCCGCTTACCTTCGCGCGCGAGGGCGTGGACAAACTGGTGCTGCGCTACCTGCACATTGATGGCGGAGTGCGCGACATCAGCCGCTGGGAAGAGCTGATGAACCGGGTCAACAACCCGAAGGACGAGGTTTCCATCGCCCTGGTCGGCAAGTACGTGGAGTACGAAGACTCGTACAAGTCGCTGAAGGAAGCGCTGGTGCACGGCGCGCTGTCGCAGAATCTGAAGCTCAACGTCTCCTGGATCGAGGCCGAAGGACTGGAGACCAAGGGCAGCGAATACGAATCGCAGCTCGAAAGTTACGACGGCATTCTGGTGCCCGGCGGCTTCGGCAAGCGCGGCATTGCCGGCATGCTGAACGGCATCCGCTTCGCGCGCGAGCACAAGGTCCCGTATTTCGGCATCTGCCTGGGCATGCAGACGGCGTGCATTGAATTTGCGCGCAACGTGGTCGGGCTGGAGAACGCCAACTCCAGCGAGTTTGATCCCGCCACGCCGCACCGCATCATCTACAAGCTGCGCGAACTGCGCGGCGTGGAAGAGTTGGGCGGCACCATGCGCCTGGGCGCGTGGACCTGCAAGCTGGAGCCGGGCTCGCTGGCGGCGCAGGCCTATGGCGCGGAGGAAATCAGCGAGCGCCACCGGCATCGCTATGAGTTCAACCGCGAATACGAGCAGCCGCTGACCGCCGCCGGACTGCGCATCAGCGGCGCCACGCCCGATGGTACCTACGTCGAGATCATCGAACTGCCGCAGGAGGAGCATCCGTTCTTCCTCGGCTGCCAGTTCCATCCTGAGTTCAAGTCGAAGCCGCTGGAGCCGCATCCGCTGTTTGTAGCGTTCATCAAGGCGGCGTATGAATACCGGCAGCGAAGGCGCGAGCAGAAAAGCGCGGCGGAAGTGGAGATGTTTTTGAGGCCGGAAAAAATCGGAAAATCGTAAGATGTCGTCGAAAGCGCGATTCGTCGCAGGTGTCTTGTCGCTGATTTACGTGATCTGCTTTTGGGTGTTCTTGTGGTCCCTGCCCAGTCCCGTAACATACAACCATCGGCTAGAGTCAGTCTTTGCATGCATGTTCCTGGGCTTGCTGGTTGCGACAGTGTTTGGCTTCGTCGCCGTCCGCCATTCGCGTTGGTGGCTCTTGTCCGCCCTGTCGAATTTTGGCAGCTTTCTTTTTGTCCTGGTAATTGAACTAAGATGAAGTGATCCCTGGGACAAGAAATCGGGTGGAGCAGGCCTTCAGGCCTGCTGTCCAGCCAAGGCACCTGGGAGGGCTTTAGCCCCTGAGGTACGTGAATTGAAGTCCCTCAGCGGCTAAAGCCGGATTCATAGTGCGATCCGTATTGCAGGGCTAAAGTCCTGCGCCACCCGGTATAATCCGCGTTGATCTGCGTTAGTCTGCGACAATGTCTTCTTCCTTCAAAGTCGGCGATGTGACGATCGGCGACGGCGGACTGTTCCTTATCGCCGGGCCGTGCGTCATTGAATCGGAAGAGCACGCGCTCAAGATGGCGGAGTGTGTTGCCGGCGTGGCGCGCGCGCTCAAGATGCCCTACATCTTCAAAGCCAGCTACGACAAGGCAAACCGCACATCGGTGAAAAGCTATCGTGGCCCGGGAATAAAGGAAGGGCTGGCAATCCTGCGCAAGGTGGCCGACACGGTGCACGTGCCGGTGCTCACCGACGTGCACGACGCGCACGACGTGGCCGAAGCCGCGGAATATGTGGACGTGGTGCAGATTCCCGCATTCCTCTGCCGCCAGACCGACCTGCTGATCGCGGCCGCAAAATCCGGGCGCGCGGTGAACATCAAGAAGGGTCAATTCGTCTCGCCGTGGGACATGCGGCACGCGGTGGAGAAGGTGCGCGAGTCAGGCAACGAGCGCGTGCTGCTGACCGAGCGCGGGTCGTCGTTCGGTTACAACAACCTGGTGGTGGACATGCGCTCGCTGCCCATCATGCGCAAGTTCGCGCCGGTGGTATTCGACGCGACACATTCCGTGCAACTGCCGTCGGCCGGGAATGACGCGCAGTCCGGCGGCCAGCCCGAATTCATTCCCATCCTGGCGCGCGCCGCGGTGGCTGCCGGGGTCGATGGTGTGTTCATCGAAGTGCACGACAATCCCGCCGCCGCGCTCTCCGATGGCGCCAACGCGCTCGACCTGAAGTGGCTGCGTCCGGTGCTGCAGGAACTGCAAGCCGTGCACACGGCGGTGACCGCAGTCCGCAGCAATGCGGTATAACTGGATTTTTCAGGAAGAGCCATCATGCGCCCTATCATCCGCCTGCTTGCATTCATGTTCGCAATCACATTGGTCTGCGCCGCGCAGCAGACCACGCCGCCCGGACTGGCGGCGGCGCTGGAGCGCTGGCAGACGGGTTTCACCGTGGGTGACGACGCCGCGGTGCAAAGTCTCTATTCCAGCAACCCGCCGGCTTTCGTGACGTCTTCCGATGGCAAGCAACAACTGCCCATCAGCTCCGAAATCGAATTCTGGCGGCAGACGAGAGCTGCCGGAATGATCGGGCCGGCGGCGAAGGTGTTGAGCACCGACGACCAGCAGGGACTGATGGTGGTGAAAATCGAGGTTTCGTTTCGCACCATGACGGCGGCGGGCACACGGGAGCGGTACGTGCTCGAACAGCAGGGCTGGCAGCAGCAGGCGCAGGGCTGGCGCATGGTCGCCAGCAGTCACACCGCGGTGCTGAAGATGCGCCCGGTGGGCAAGCTGAATCCGCACCTGTACGAGAAAGATGCTGACGCCAATGCGGAAATCCGTGGCGCCCTGGCGAAGGCTGCGCGCACCCACAAGCGCGTCATTCTCGACTTCGGCGGCAACTGGTGTTACGACTGCCATGTGCTGGAGGCGGCGTTTCGCCAGGCCGATGTCTCGCCGCTGGTGGGCGGCAATTTCATCGTGGTGCACGTGGACGTCGGAAAGATGGACAAGAACCTGGATGTGGCGCAGAAATACCAAGTCCCGCTGGACAAAGGCGTTCCCGCGCTGGCCGTGCTGGCGCCCGACGGCACCCTGCTCTACAGCCAGCAGCACGGAGAATTCGAGTCGGCGCGCAACATGGATCCCGACGACCTGATCGCGTTCCTGAAGAAATGGAAACCGGCACGGGCGCGGTGATCTGCTAACATCTCGTCGTTTGTCGTTTGTCGTTTCTCCATGCACAAGATCGGCGAAAACGTGGTCCGCATCGAGGCTGACGCCTTGCGCGCGCTCGCCGACCGCCTCGCCGGGCCCATGGCGGAGGCGTTTGCCGGCGCGGTGGAGTGTCTGTATTCCTGCGGCGGGCGCGTGGTGGTTACCGGCATGGGCAAGAGCGGACTGGTGGCGCGCAAGATCGCGGCGACGCTGTCCTCCACCGGCACGCCGGCGCTGTTCATGCACCCGGTGGAAGCCGTCCACGGAGACCTGGGAATGATCGTGCGCGGCGACGTCGTGCTGGCGCTCTCGCAGAGCGGCGACACGGAAGAGATCCTGAACCTGGTGCCCAATATCAAGCGGCTCGATGTGAGGCTGGTGGCGATGACCGGCGCACTGCGGTCCACGCTGGCGCAGGCGGCCGACATCACACTCGATTGCTCGGTCGCGCAGGAGGCGTGCAGTCTCGGCCTGGCGCCCACCGCGTCCACCACCACCATGGTTGCCCTCGGCGACGCGCTGGCGGTGGCGCTGGCGGAGAAACGCGGCTTCAAGGAAGAAGATTTTGCCGACCTGCATCCCGGCGGCAAGCTGGGCAAGAAGCTGGCGCGGGTTTCGCGGCTGATGCACACCGGCGATGCCATCCCGCGAGTGACGCCGCAGACGCCGATGTCGGAGGTGATCTATGAGATGTCGCGCAAGCAGCTGGGCGTAGCCGCGGTCACCGATGGTGACAAGCTGCTGGGAATCATCAGCGACGGCGACCTGCGGCGGCTGCTGGAGCGGCGCGGCAAGGATGTGCTCGACCTGACCGCCGGCGAATGCATGACGCGCGACCCGAAGACGATTCGCCCCGACGAATTCGCCGCCGCCGCGCTGAACATCATGGAACAGAAAAAGATCACGTCGCTGGCGGTGGTGGGAGACGGCGGCCGGCTGGAAGGCATCATTCACCTGCATGATTTGTGGGGCACGGAAATGGTCTAATAGGGACCGGAGAAACTATGAAGCTGAAGGCGATCGTTCACGAGGCCGAAGAGGGCGGGTACTGGGCGGAGGTGCCGGCTGTTCCTGGTTGTGCGACGCAGGGAGAGACGTACGAGGAAATAGTGCGCAATCTGCAGGAAGCCATCGAGGGATGTCTCTCGGTGGAATTGTAGGGAGTTCTACATGTATCACTACGACATCAACACCGCCCTCGAGGAACTCAAGGAAGACGCGGTCCTTCCCAACCCCGTGCATGTGCGCGACATGATGCTGCGCGCCAAGCTGTCGCCCGACCGTTCGCTGGAGTTGAACCGGTTGTTCGTGGAATATCAGCGGCAGTTTGGGGAATTGCAGAAGGTGGGCAAGGAACTGTTGTCGCACCTCGCCGGGAAATGAGGTCCATCGGTCTATCGGTCTCTCAGTCTATCGGTCTGTCGAAACCTGATTGACCGAAATACCGATGGACCGACCGACAATGCCTCACCGCCGTGGCTTTCGCTTTACCTTCTTCTTTCGCGCGAAAAAGCTGAAGTGGTGCGCGCGCATGTCCACCTTCAAGCCGACAAATTTCACGCCCTCGTTTTCCAGGCGGAAGCGCTGTTCCATGGCGGCTTCGCCGGCAAGCAGAATTTTGCCGCCGGCGCCGACCACGCGCTGCCACGGCAATCCGCTGGAACCGTGCAGCGCCCACGCGACCTGGCGCGCCGCGCCGGGGAATCCGGCGGCGTAGGCGACGTCGCCGTAGGTCGCGACCTTGCCGCGGGGAATACGCCGCACCTGGCGCAGCATCTTTTGGAACATTCCAGTCCAACTCAATCCGCTACAATAATGGATTCTCATTCAGCACGGAGCAAGTGGATGTATCGCTGGTCGCAATTATTCATCCCGACGCTGCGCGAAGCCCCGGCCGACGCCGAGGTCGCCAGCCACAAGTACCTTTTGCGCGCGGGTTACGTGCGCCAACTCGCTGCCGGAATTTACTCGCATCTCTTTCTCGGGCAGCGCACCATGCTCAAGATCACCCAGATCGTGCGCGAGGAGATGGACAAGATCGGGCAGGAATTCAATCTGCCGGCGCTGCATCCGGCGGAAATCTGGCAGGAGAGCGGGCGCTGGCAGCTGATGGGCGACAACATGTTTCGCCTGAAGGACCGCAAGGGCGCCGATCTCTGCCTGGGCATGACGGAAGAAGAGGTCATGACCACGATCGCTCGCCGCGAGCTGCGCAGCTACAAGCAACTGCCGCAGATCTGGTACCAGATCCAGTCCAAGTTCCGCGACGAGCCCCGCCCCAAGTCGGGCCTGTTGCGCGTCCGGCAATTCACCATGAAGGATTCGTACTCCTTCGATCTGGATCCCGCGGGACTCGACGTGTCCTACCAGAAGCACTACGACGCCTACTGCCGCATCTTCGACCGCTGCGGATTGCAGTACGTGGTGGTGGAAGCGCACTCGGGCGCGATGGGCGGGTCGCAGTCGCACGAGTTCATGGTCTACACCGACGCCGGCGAAGACCTGGTGGTCAGCTGCCCGAGCTGCAAGTACGCGGCGAACCTGGAGAAGGCCACCTCGCGGCTGGATGCGGTGGAAGATTATCCCGACGTGGGCGACGGCAAGCCTGTCCCGGTGCACACTCCGGGCATGAAAACGATCGAGGATGTCGCCAAGTTTCTGGGCGTCTCGCCCAAGAACAAGATGAAGACGCTGGCGCTGATGGCGACCGACGCGGAAGGCGGCAAGCCGCGCGAGGTCCCGGTGGTTGCCTTCCTGCGCGGCGACCACTCGCTCAATGAAGCGAAATTATCGGGCGCGATCGGCACCACCGACTTTCGTCCCATGCACCCGGAGGAAATCGAGGCCGTGTTTGGTTCTCCCGCCGGATTTCTCGGCCCTCTCGGTTCGGAAGAGTGGGCTTACAAGGGAATCAAGGCCAGGGTTCTGGTGGAGCGCGCGCTGCTGGGCCGCAAGAACCTGATCGCCGGCGCCAACAAACAGGACTACCACCTGCGCAACGTCACGCCGCAACGCGATTTTCCTGTCTCAGACGAGATGTGGGCCGATCTGCGCGCGGTGGAAGCCGGCGAGGGCTGTCCCAACTGCGGCACGCCGCTCAAGGTCGCCAAGGCGGTGGAGATCGGGCACATTTTCAAGCTCGGCTACAAGTATTCGGAATCGATGGGCGCGCGCGTGCTCGACAAGGAGGGCAAGGAAGTCACGCCCATCATGGGCAGCTACGGGATCGGCATCGAGCGTATCCTGACCGCGGCCGTCGAGGAGAACCACGACAACGACGGCTTTTTCCTGCCGGCCTCGATCGCGCCGTTTCAGGTGGTGGTAACCCCCACCAATGTCGGCGACGCCAAGCTGCTTGCAGCGGCGGAGGAGATCGCGCGGCAGCTACAGGCCGCCGGCTTCGACGTATTGCTCGACGATCGCGACGAGCGTCCGGGAGTCAAATTCAAGGATGCCGACCTGGTCGGCATACCGTTCCGCATCACCATCGGCAAAAAGCTGGCTGAGGGCAAAGTTGAGGTGTTCCATCGCTCGACACGTACGTCTCAGGATGCTAGTATCCCGGAAATTATCGACATCCTTGAAAAGATGCTCCGGAATGGCCGGGTCCACCGCTGACCGGATGGGGACATAAGAAATGAAAGCTCTTCGGGCGATATTTGGGATCGTATTCATCGTCGCCGTTGTGGTGGCGGTGTTTAAGCTGGTTCCGCCATATTTCAACAATTATCAGATTCAGGACACGATCGCCGACGAGGCGCGCATGAATACCTACACCCCAAAAACGGCCGAGCAAATGCGCGAGACCATCTTCAAAAAGTGCCAGGAGCTGGAGATTCCCGTCACTCGCGAACAGATTAACGTGCAGCGCGACGGCCAATCGGTGGCGATCTGGTTCGATTACACCGTGCACGTGGACTTGCCTGTGTACCCGGTGGACCTGAATTTCCATCCTTCCTCGAAAAACAAGACTTACTAGCCGAACCTCGTCTGCGGCCCGTCCCTGCGAGCAGAGATTGTTACTACGGACTAACGACCACTGGCTGGACTCCCCATCTCATCGGCGGCGGCGATGATTTACAATAAGCGCAGATTCTGGCCTGGAGTCCACGATTTTCCTTGCCCTTCGTTGGTGGCGGCGGCTGGATAACGATTTTGGCCGCGCCGCCGTCTCAATCAGGTGCAGTAGTGGCAGCCGGTATCATGGAAGGGAACCGCGCCGCATCGGGCGCAGGGCTTCATAGTGGCAACTAAGCTCAAAATTCCGTGGGCCAAGGCCCCAGCCGGGGGTGCGCGTTCCTCCTCGCCCTCCCTGATCAGCCGTTTCAGCCTATCCGATCCGGTAACGCGGGTTGCCTCCGCGTTTTTTCTGGTGGTGACGCTGGTCGTGCTGGGCGTATTCGTCGGGTATTACGTAAAGTACGAGAGGATCATCAACCGCCGCCTGCACGGCCAGATTTTCACCAATGCGACGAAGATCTACGCTCGTCCGGCCAGCATCTGGGTCGGCGAGGGCATAACCGCGGAAGAAATCGCGAGCAAGTTGCGCCGTGCCGGCTACGTTGACGCCGACAAGTCCAGCGGCATCGGCAGCTACCGGTTGATCTCGCGCGGCATCGAGATCCATCCCGGCCCCGAGTCCTACCACAACCAGGACGGCGTGGTGGTGCGCGCGTCCGGCGGCAAGATTGAGCGCATGATGGGCACCGGGGGTTCCGACGGCCGTGAGCTTTCCGCCTACGAGCTGGAACCCACGATGATCACGGCGGTGGACACCGAACAGCGCTTCAAGCGCCAGCTGGTGGAATACAAGGACATCCCCAAGGTGCTGGTGGACGCGGTGACGTCCATTGAAGACCGGCGTTTCTTCCAGCACAACGGCGTGAACTACTGGCGCTTCATGCAGGCGGCGTGGGTTGACGTACGCCAGGGCGGGGCGCGCCGGCAAGGCGGGTCCACGATCACCATGCAGGTCTCGCGCATGTTCTTCCTCACTCCGGAGAAGACCATCAAGCGCAAGCTGACCGAAATGCTGATCGCCATCGAGCTCGAGCAGAAGCTCTCGAAGGAGCAGATCTTCTCGCTCTACGCCAACCAGGTGGACCTGGGCCAGCGCGGCTCGTACACCATCACCGGTTTTGCCGAGGCCTCGCGCTCGTATTTCAACAAAGACATCCAGAGCCTCAGCCTGCCGGAAGCCGCGTTGCTGGCCGGTTTGATCCAGCGTCCTAGCTATCTTTCTCCGTACCGGCATCCCGAGCGCGCCCAGGACCGGCGCAACCTGGTGCTGGAGGCCATGGTGGATACCGGCGTCGTCACCCGTGCCCAGGCCGATTCGGCCAAGGCGGCGCCGCTCAAGCTGGCGCCCCCGAATGTGGAAGCCAGCGATGCGCCGTACTTCGTGGACCTGGTGAAAGACAGCATGCTCAGCCGCTACAGCGAACGCGACCTGAGCGAAAACTCCTACCGTATCTATACGACGCTCGATCCCGACCTGCAGAAAGCGGCCGCCGAGGCGGTACAGCAAGGGATCAAGCTGGTGGACGCGCAGGTGGAAAAGCTGCGCACGCGCCGTATCAAGGTGGGCAGCGGCAAGAATGCCAAGACCGAGGTGAAGATCGTTCCCGGTCCGATACCGCAGGTCGCGCTGATTGCGATTGATCCGCACAGCGGCGACGTGCTGGCGCTGGTCGGCGGCCGCAATTACGGCTTCAGCCAACTGGACCATGCGGTGGCGCGGCGCCCCACCGGTTCCGTGTTCAAGCCGTTCGTCTATGCTGCGGCGGTCAACACCGCCCTCAACGGCGACGGGAATGCGATCACTCCCGCGTCGCTGATTGACGATTCGCCCGGCACCTACAGCTATGGCGACCAGATCTACGAGCCGCGCAACTACAAGGACGAGTACCACGGCGTGGTCTCCGCGCGCTTCGCGCTGGCGCAGTCGCTGAACAACGCGACGGTGAAGCTGGCGGAGCAGGTGGGATACGACAAAGTGGCGGCGCTGGCGCGCGCCGCCGGAATCAAGTCGGTGCAGCCGACGCCAGCGATGGCGCTGGGCGCCTATGACGCTACCCCGCTCGATATCGCCGGCGCCTACACCGTATTCGCCAATGGGGGAGTGCGCGTCTCGCCGATGCTGGCCAGTTCGGTGCGCGACGCGCACGGCGAACTGGTGGAAAACTTCCAGGCGGAGCGCACCACGGTGCTCGACCCGCGCGTGGCCTACGTCATGACCACGATGATGGAAGGCGTGATCAACAACGGCACCGCGGCCGGCGTCCGCGGCATGGGCTTCAGCGCGCCCGCGGCGGGAAAAACCGGGACCTCGCATGACGGCTGGTTTGCCGGATATACCAGCAACCTGCTGTGCATCGTGTGGGTCGGGTACGACGACTACAGCGATCTCCGCCTGAGCGGATCGAGTACGGCCGCGCCCATCTGGGCCGAGTTCATGAAGCGCGCCGTTAGGCTGCCCGCTTACAAGGACGCGCGGGCGTTCCAGGAACCTGCCGGCGTGGTGGATGTTCGGCTCGATAAGGCCACCAACCGCCTGGCGACGGAGGCTTGCCCGGACACTTATACTGTGGCCTTCATTGCCGGCACCGAGCCCAAGGACAGTTGCGACCAGGCGATGGGCGAACATCGCGGCATTCTGACGCGCATCTTCGGTCCCGCTTCCACGCCACCTCCACCCATCATTGGGGCCACCAGCACCACCGTGCGCCCCGCGATGCCGGCGCCGGCAGCCGGTTCGGAGCCGGCCTCCCAGGAATCAAAAGATAAAAAGAAAGGGTTTTTCGGCAAAATAGTAGGTATCTTCAAAGGCGACGACAAGCCGTCCTCGCCGCCACCGCAGAAGGACAGCGGCAGCAAACCGCACTGAGCCGGGGAGTAAGGGGTCCGACCCCCACTCGGTGCATGGAGGTTTCGCCATGAACCGTCATACGGCGCTGCTCTCGATCGCGACCCTCACCATTTTCTTGGGTGTAGCGGCGGCGCAGACTTCACCTACCGGGACACAGAAACCACCGGCCATGGAAGAAACGGCGGCGCGGCCGGCGCGCGTCGGTCCGCCACCACCATCGGCAAGCGCGCCGCAGTTGGAGATCCAGGCCGACAAGCTTCGCGCCGACAAGTCTTATGCCGACGCGATTGATTACTACCGCGCGGCGATCAAGAAAGCTGCCACTGCCAGCCTGTGGAACAAGATGGGCATTACCGAACTGCAGTTCGGCCGTCACAAGAATGCCGTCAAGAGCTTCGATCATGCCATCAAGCTCGACCCCAAGATTTCCGAGGCTTACAACAACCGCGGGGCCGTGTACTACATTTCCGGCGCCCAGCAGCAGACCAAGGCCGAGCGGGCCGGCAAATCGGTTCCCGGTAGCGCTCTCAAGGATTATCGCAAGGCGTTGAGCGAGTACCAGAAGGCGCTGGCGATCCGCGAAGACAATGCGTCGTACCACAGCAACCTCGGCACCGCGTACTTCGCGCTCAGGGAATTTCCCGCGGCCATCAACGAGTACGTCCGCGCTATGCAGATCGATCCCGAAGTATTCGAGCACCGGTCGCAAACCGGCATTGCGGCGCACATGTCCTCACCCGAGGACCGCGCCTTTTACTCGTTCGTGCTGGCGCGCATCTACGCCAACGCCGGCGATCTCGACCGCTCCTTGGAGTACCTCCGCAAAGCCATGGAAGACGGCTACAAGGAGATGGACTCCGTCTACAAAGACCAGGAATTTGCCATGCTCAGAAAGGATCCGCGCTTTGCGGAGCTGATGAGCAGCAAGCCGGTGGTGATTCCGCGATAAAGGTTGCGGGCGCGCGTTGGCGATTCGTAAACAGACAAATCTTTACAATTTGCAGACAACTTTTTCGGCGCTTTGGCGTCTATACAAGTGCCTCCTGAAAGCGACAGGTGAGTAAGGGGAAACGGTGGCCCGCCGAACGCTTAATCAGCACGCCCCAAGCGAGCGTTCGGTGGGCTTATTTTTTGCCCGTCTTTTTATTCGGCGACCTGCCTTGTAGATAGCTGTCAATTACCTGCTGCAGCTTTCCCTGCGCCTTGAGGATGAATTCCACCGCGTCGCGCACGGCGCCGTGTCCGCCGGGATGTTCGGTGACGAAATGCGCGGCCTGCAGCACCTCCACCCGCGAGTTGGGCACCGCAATCGCAAGCCCGCAATGCAGCATCACCGGCAGGTCAATGATGTCGTCGCCCATGTACGCCGCCTGCTCGGCCGAGAGTTTCTCCTGGCGCAGGATTTCCCGAAAGACGGTGAGCTTGTCGGCGATTCCCTGGTGGATATGGTCGAGGCGCAGGTCACGCGCGCGCAGCGCCACCGTGTCGGAAATGCGCTTGGTGATCAGGCCGATCTTGAGCCCGCCCAGGCGCGCCAGCGAGATCCCGGTGCCATCGTGCGCATTGAACCCTTTAGCTTCCACCATGCTCGCGCTGGAGATGGCGTAACCGCCGGCGTCAGCGAATTTCCCGGCTGCACTCTTGGTCTCCTGTCGCGCTCCGGCGGGAGCAGGAAAGAACCACAGCGAGCCGTCGGTCATGACGCCGTCCACGTCCATCAGCAGCAGTTTGATCTTGCGCGCGCGTTCTTCGGACATGTCGGGGATTGTAAATGAGTGGCGAGTACCGAGTACTGAGTACCGAGCAGGAATGCAGCGCTGAAAGCTGAAAGCTAAGAGCTGATAGCTAAAAGTTTCCTTCCACAAACTCCTCAATCACCATCTTCGAGATGGCGCCGCATTTGCCGCAAAACAGCAAGGCCTCATAGTCCTGGGACTGCAACACCGCTACCCGCAAGCTCTCACACGACGCGCAGCAGGTGGTCGGCTCGCCGGATTGCGGTTCTTCGACGGGCGGCGCCGCTGCGTCCATCTCCATCGATTGCCCCGTTTTGACGGTGTTGATCTCAAACGTGCTGCGGCAATCGGCGCATACGTGGTTGAAGCAGCACTTCGGCTCGCAGGAGTAGACGATCTCGGCGCCACCGCACTTGGGGCAGCGGATGATGTCCTTAAGCGTCGGCACATTCTCATTCTAGCGTGCGGCCGAAGTCCCGAGCCCCGAGTCCCGAGTTCCAGGCTCGCGACTCGGGCCTCGGGACTTGCGGCTGTTTACCAGGCGAACAATTGGCGAAACCGGGAAATTCACTTACAATGGCGAGAATGTCTTCCCGGGGTAAAAACGCGCTGGCCTGGGCCCATCCTGTCGTCCGCGATTGGTTCCTGGCGAAGTTCGGTAGTCCGACGGAGCCGCAGGAGCAGGGCTGGCCGCACATCCTGGCGCGCCATGCCACGCTGATTGCCGCGCCCACCGGGTCGGGCAAAACGCTGGCTGCATTCCTGGCCTGCATCGATCGCCTCGTCCGGCAGGCGCTCGCCGGCGATCTCCAAAACCGCACCGAGGTGCTCTACGTCTCGCCGCTGAAGGCGCTGGGCAACGACATCCAGAAAAACCTCGAAGTGCCGCTCGGGGAAATTCTTCAACTGGCGGCCGAGCGCGGACTGCTGATGCCGGAAATCCGCACCGCCGTTCGCACCGGTGACACGCTCGTGCACGAGCGCCGCGCCATGCTGCAGCGCCCGCCACACATCCTGGTCACTACGCCGGAATCGCTGTACATCCTCCTGACGGCGGAGAAGAGCCGCCGCATCCTGCGCGACGTGGACACCATGATCGTGGATGAAATCCACGCCGTCGCGGGCGACAAGCGCGGCTCGCACCTGGCGCTTTCGCTGGAACGCCTCGACGCACTGGTCGAAAGCGCTGGGCGCACGGCGCCGGTGCGCATCGGGCTTTCGGCGACGCAAAAGCCGATCCATGAAATCGCGCACTTCCTTACCGGAAGCGGCCGAGGCGATCCCGCCATCGTGGACGTCGGTCACCGCCGCGCCATGGACTTGCAGATCGAAGTCCCCGGCATTGAGCTCGGCGCGGTGGCGTCCAACGAGATGTGGGACGAGATCTACGAGCGCATTGCCGAACTGGTTCGGAAGCACTGTTCCACGCTGGTGTTCGTGAACACGCGGCGCATGGCGGAGCGCGTGGCGCATCAACTGGCGGAAAAGTTGGGCGCGGAAACCGTTGCCGCGCACCATGGGAGCTTGGCGCGCAAACTGCGTCTCACTGCCGAACACAAGCTCAAGAACGGCGAACTCAAGGTGCTGGTGGCGACCGCATCCCTGCAACTCGGGATTGATATCGGCGCCATCGATCTGGTGATCCAGATTGGCTCACCGCGCTCCATCGCCGTCGCCCTGCAACGTGTCGGACGCGCCGGTCACTGGCGTGGCGCGATTCCCAAGGGCCGACTGTTCGTCACCACGCGCGACGAATTGTTCGAATGCTCCGCCCTGATCCGGGCCATCAAGCATGGCGAACTCGACCGCATCCTGATTCCGGAAGCCCCGCTCGACATTCTGGCGCAACAGTTGGTCGCAACTTGCGCGGCAGAAACCCAAACGCCTGTCATCCTGAGCGAGGACGCGGCAACCAGCGTTCGCCCGGCTTTGGCGAACGCACGCCGCGTCCGAGTCGAAGGACCCCTACCCGTACCCGACAACCCCGGCATCAGCGAAGACGATCTCTTCTCCCTCGTCCGCCGCGCCTATCCGTATCGCAATCTCGCGCGCGAAGATTTCGACGCCATCCTCGACATGCTTTCCGAGGGCATCTCGGCCCGCCGCGGCCGCTTCGGAGCTTTCCTCCATCGCGACCGCATCAACGGGCGCGTGCGGGCCCGCCGGGGCGCGCGCCTGGCGGCCATCACCAGCGGCGGCGCGATTCCGGACAATGCGCTGTTCACGGTTGTCTCATCGCCGGAAGGCACCGTGGTCGGCACGGTGGACGAGGACTTTGCGGTGGAATCGCTCGCCGGCGACATCTTCATCCTCGGCAGCACCTCGTGGCGCATTCGCCGCATCGAAAGTTCTTCCGGCCGCGTGCTGGTGGAAGACGCGCACGGCGCGCCGCCGGGAATTCCGTTCTGGCTGGGTGAAGCCCCGGCGCGCACCGCCGAGCTTTCCGAACACGTTGCCCTGCTGCGTGAAGAACTCAGCGCCAGGCTGGAAAAAACTTCGCCGGTCGCGCTCTCCACCAGCGCGCCTGAAGTCGCGGCCGCCATGGAATGGCTGCAACAAGAATGTGGCCTCGACGCTGCCGGCTCGGAGCAGGCCATCCGGCACCTGGTCGCCGGACGCGCCGTGCTTGGTGAAGTTCCGACGCAAAAGACCATCATCGCCGAGCGCTTTTTCGACGAGGGTGGCGGCATGCAGTTGGTCATTCATGCGCCCTTCGGCGGCCGGATCAATAAGGCGTGGGGGCTGGCGCTGCGCAAGCGTTTCTGTCGCAGCTTCAATTTTGAACTTCAGGCCGCGGCCACCGACGACGGCCTCAACATCGCGCTCGCCGAGCAGCACAGTTTCCCGCTGGCCGACGTTTTCAATTTCCTCCAGCCGGAGACGGTGCAAAGCGTGCTCGAGCAGGCGGTGCTCACCGGCGCGCCCGTGTTCGGCACTCGCTTCCGTTGGGACGCCACGCGCGCGCTCGCGCTGCTGCGCTTCCGCGGCGGCAAAAAAGTCCCGCCGCAGGTGCAACGCATCCTCGCCGACGATCTGCTCGCCTCGGTCTTTCCCGACGTTGCCGCCTGCGGCGAAAACATCACCGGCGACATCCAGATTCCCGACCATCCGTTGGTGAAGGAAGTGATGAAGGACGTCCTGCACGAGGCCATGGACCTCGACGGAATGCGCGCCGTGCTGCGCGGCATCCAGGACGGCTCCATCCGCTGCCTGGCCGTGGACACGCCCGTCCCTTCGCAGTTCTCGCACGAAATCCTGAACGCGAACCCGTACGCCTTCCTCGACGACGCGCCGCTGGAGGAGCGTCGCGCCCGCGCCGTGCGGATGCGCCAGGTGCTGCCGGAATCCGTTTTGCAGGAGGTCGGACGTCTTGATCCCGCTGCCATCGCGCAAGTGCAGCAGGAAGCCTGGCCCGACGTTCGCGATGCCGACGAATTGCACGACGCGCTGCTCACGCTGATTGCGTTGCCGGAAGCCCGTGCACAGCACAAGAACCAAGGTGATGTCATCCCGAGCGAGGACGCGGCAATTAGCGAGCGGCCTGCCTTTCGCCGCGAGCAAGCCGCGTCCGAGTCGAGGGACCTGTATTTCTCCTGGCAAGCGTATCTCGAGGCGCTGCTCAACTCGCGCCGCACTGCTGTTGCTCACGTGAACGACAAGACGTTCTGGGTCGCTGCCGAGCGCGTGCCTGCGTTCCTTGCCGTCTATCCCGACTCGACATTTGAATCCGAGCCCGTCGCGCTCGGGGGCGAGCACGCTCCAGCTACGCCTGGGCGCGCGGACGCGCTTCTCCAGATGCTCACCGGCTGGATGCAGCACATCGGGCCGACGACGGCTGCGGAACTCTCAACCTTGCTTGCAGTTTCCGAAAGCGAAGTTGACCAGACACTCCTCCGTCTGGAATCTTCCGGCGCCGTCCTACGCGGAACGTTTCGACCGACGACTGACGACCGACGACTGACGACTGAATTTTGCGATCGTCGCCTGCTGGCGCGCATCCACCGCCTGACGCTGGGCGCGCTGCGCAAAGAGATCGAGCCGGTCACGGAAGCGCAGTTCATGCGCTGGCTGCTGCGCTGGCAGCACGTCGCGCCCGGCTCGCAGTTAGCCGGCGAACGCGGCCTTCTGGAAGTCCTGCGCCAGTTGCAGGGCTTCGAAGTGCCGGCGAATTCCTGGGAGCGCCATGTGCTGGCGCGCCGCCTCTCCGACTACGATCCCAAGCAGCTCGATCAGCTCTGCCTCACCGGGGCCATCGGTTGGGGACGCCTCTCGCCGCACCCGGCTACGCTGGAGGACACGCACGACGGCCGCCGCCGCGTGATTCCCACCAGCGTTGCGCCGATCACGTTTTTTGTGCGCGAAGAGGCGGACTGGATGACGCCACGGCGTCCCGAATCCGTCGAGGAGGAAGCGCGCGGCCTGAGCCATGGGGCGCGCGACGTGCTCACTTTTCTGCGCCAGCGCGGCGCGTCGTTTTTCGCCGACATCGTGCGTGGCACCGGCAAGCTGAAATCGGAAGTGGAAACCGGGCTGTGGGAGCTGGTGGCCGCCGGCCTCGTCACCGCCGACGGCTTCGACAACCTGCGATCGCTGATCGATCCGCGCCGCCGCTCGGGGCAGGGAAGCGGCAGGACGTCGCGCCCGCGTCACTCCGCCGGACGCTGGTCGGTGCTGTATCCCATCGAGCAACCCGACCGCAACAAGATGATCGAAGCCACCTGCGCCATGCTGCTGGCGCGCTACGGCGTGGTCTTCCGCGACCTGCTGGCGCGCGAGGCCATCCTGCCGAAGTGGCGCGACCTGGTGCAGGCCTTCCGCCGCATGGAAGCGCGCGGCGACATTCGCGGCGGCCGCTTCGTCAGCGGCTTCCTGGGCGAGCAGTACGCCTTGCCGGTGGCGGTGGAATCGCTGCGCGCGTTGCGCCGCACCGAACCCGCAGGCGAGATCATCACCATCTCTGCTGCCGATCCGCTGAACCTGGTCGGCATCGTGGTTCCCGGCGAACGCGTGCCCGCGATTTCCGGCAGGACGGTCACTTATCGCGACGGCGCGGCGGTCGCCATCGAAGCCCGCCCGCTCGCCGCCGATCTTTCCACTCCCATCGCCGCCGCAACCGGCGACTGAGGCATGCCTCGTCGACCACTTAAATGTGTGTCCTCCCGAGCAAGGTTGAGGCGTTTAGCAGGCGTGACCCCGAGCGCAGCGAGGGGGAGAGCCTGCTGCCGAAATCCCGAGGCGAAGCCGAGGGAACCCCCCGCGAGCAAGCCGCGTCCGAGTCGAGGGACCTGCTTTTTTCGTCATTCGTGAGACTCCGTTACTATCTCAAACACGATTTCCACCGCATCCTTCACCTTCACCGTGCCTCCGGCCACGGTGACCGGCTTCATCCCGAACTCGCTCTGCTTCACTGTTGCCGCCCCCGTATAGCGTCCGCCGCTTTGTTCCACGCGCACCACCACCGGTCGCGTGACCCCGTGCAGCGTCAGCTCGCCGTTCACGCGGTAACGGCCTGCTCCGGCCGGTTCAATGGTTCGCGAGACGAAGCGAATCTCCGGGAAGCGCTGGCTGTCGAGCACCGCGTCACTGAGCATCGTTTTTTGCACTTCGGCACGCTTGTCGGCCTCCAAATCCGCATCGAGCACCTGCATCCTGCGCGCATCCACCCTCAGTTCCACCGAGGGCGTGCCCGAGGTGATGACGCTGCCGGAGATGATCGGCGCGCGGATTTCGTGATCGTGCCCGAACGCAGCAAACAGGCCTGACTTCGCGACCTTCACTGTCATGGTGGAGTGCTGAGGATCAATCCTCAAAGACTGGGCTGCTGCGTGGATTTGGCAGAGGAAAAGAGCCACCGCCACGACGCTGGATACGGCGAGGATGCTTGGTTTGCTCATGGCTGTCATCAACTCAGATTCGGCGCCGGCCAGGGAGGTTACGCGCTGTCTCATTCGAACGTCCGTTCAAACCAGCCGCTGCGCCTGTTTTTGCTGATCGCTGACGGCTGAAAGCTGACAGCTTCCGTATTACAATCACGGGTTCGCATCTCATATTTCTTCTTCCAAGGAACCGCCATGCCCGAAGTTGACGCACTACGCTCCGAAGCTCCCGCGCCGCTGATGGCGCTCACCGAAGACGAGCAACTCTTTCGCGACAACGTCCGCCGGTTCGCGGAAGAAAAGGTCGCGCCGCTCTCCCGCGAAATGGACGAGAAAGGCGTGTTCGACCACGCGCTGATTGACCAGTTCTTCCAGCTCGGCCTGATGGGTATCGAGATCCCCGAGCAGTTCGGCGGCGGCGCCGGAACATTCTTCGAAGCCATTCTCGCCGTCGAGGAACTGTCGCGCGTGGACGCCTCCGCCGGCGTCGTAGTGGACGTGCAAAACACCTTGGTGAACAACGCCCTGCTGCGCTGGGGCAACGAAGACCAGAAGAAGCGCTACCTGCCGAAAATGGCGGCGGAAACGGTTGGCGCCTACGCGCTGAGCGAAGCCGGCAGCGGCTCCGACGCTTTCGCGCTGACCACCAAAGCCGAACTCAAGGGCAGCGACTACGTCCTCAACGGCCGCAAACTGTGGATCACCAACGCCAAGGAAGCGGGCCTGTTCATCGTGCTCGCCACCGTGGACCCGAGCGCGGGATACAAAGGGATCACCGCGTTTCTGGTTGAGAAAGATTTTGCGGGCTTCACCGTCGGTAAGAAAGAGGACAAGCTCGGCATCCGCGCCTCCTCCACCTGCGAATTGATTCTGGAAGATTGCCCTGTGCCGAAATCCAACGTGCTCGGCGAAGTCGGCAAGGGCTACAAAATCGCCATCGAGACCTTGAACGAAGGCCGCATCGGCATCGGCGCGCAGATGATGGGCGTGGCGCGCGGCGCCTGGGAGCACGCGCTCAAGTACGCGCAGGAACGCAAGCAATTCGGCAAGCCGATTGCCGAATTCCAGGGCATCCAGTTCCAGCTTGCGCAGATGGGCACGGAGATCGAGGCGGCGCGCCTGATGGTGTACAACGCCGCCCGCATGAAAGACACCGGCATGAATTTCGTCAAGGAAGCCGCCATGACCAAGCTCTTTACCTCGCAGGTTGCGGAGCGGGTCTGTTCGCTGGCGGTGGAGATCTACGGCGGCTACGGCTTCACCAAGGATTATCCTGTCGAGAAATATTTTCGTGATTGCAAGATCGGCAAGATCTACGAGGGCACGTCGAACATGCAGTTGGCGACCATCGCCAAGCTGGTGCTGAGCGGCAAGTAATCTGAGTGAAATCGGGTAATCGGGTAATCGAGTAAAGTAAAATCCACAGTTACCCTGCGTTTTACTTTACCCAATTCCCCGATTTGCCTTTTCCCTGGTGACTCTTCCCTTGCCGCGCCTGTTCGTCTGCACTAGACTCTCCTCTCTCTGATCGGCCAATCCCATTAGCAGGAGTATGCGGTGCAACCTACTCAGGTGGAGCAGTTGCTCGACATGGCGGCAGTCCATGCTTTCTACACCGGACTGCTGGAGGAAGTTCTCGGGCATCCCGTGCCCGCACCGCACGACGTGGCGGCCAGTGCCGAGGGCGCGGTCGAGAAATCCATTCATGGCCTGCAGCGCTGGCTGAACCTGCTCGACCTGGCGATCACGCCTCCCATGGTGCGCGACGCGCTCAAGGAATCCACCACCCAGGAAACCGCCGAGGCCCTGTTGCGCCACTTCGTCCGCAAATCGTCGCGCTCCGATCCCGACCGCGACAAGACCGATTTCATCGTCACCTTTCTGTATCGTTCGCTGGTCCCGCGCGAGAAGCAGATCCCAGCGGAAATGAACGTGGAGGGACCCTCGGAATTCGAAGAGGAGATCTACACCATCATCGCCTCCGAGGAATCCGCCGCCCTGCCCGAGGAGCATCGCCAACTGGTCCGCGAGTTTCCCTTCATCCGCCAGGAGGTGGAGGACTACGGCCACTTCGACCAACTCATGGATTCCGGGGTCATCCAGCGGGTGCGCGAGATCAAGCAGCGCTTCGGCGATTCCTTCTATCACCCGCGCGTACTGGCCACCATTGCCGCCTACAACGTCTACTTCGGGAGCCGCTTCGACCAGCTCTTCAAGCAGACCGCGCAGCAGATCAAGAAATTTGCCAGCAACGTGCAGCAGCAGGGCGGCAGCATCATGAGCCGCGTGGACGGCGACGTCACC
This sequence comes from Terriglobales bacterium, assembly GCA_036391015.1. Taxonomy (GTDB): domain Bacteria; phylum Acidobacteriota; class Terriglobia; order Terriglobales; family Acidobacteriaceae; genus JAIQGF01. The sequence goes on along the minus strand of DASWAR010000058.1, from coordinate 4,662 downwards.
GTCCAGCACCTCACCGCGGTCGAGGAGCAGCAAACCGAGATCATGCAGGCCGAGTACGGCCGGGCGCAGGAACAATTCCGCAATATCTCGAGGCTGAAAAAAGCGGTGGATTCGCGCACCGGCGCGCATCCTCATGCCGCCGCCGCGGCTGCCGCGGCCCATGCGCCCGTCCCCGGTGTCCTAAGCGGACGCAGCGCGCACGCACCCGGTGTCGGCGAAGCCGTCCTGGCCGGGGTCAATCCGGTCATCGAACAGGGCAAGCTGCGCAGCATGGAGGATTCCATCCGCAACTTCATCCTCGCCGCCAATCCCAAGTCGGCCCATGTCGTTCCCCTGCGCCACGGGAACACGTTGCTGAGCAACGCTGAGGTTGACGCCTTTCGCGCCGACTATGGGGCTGAAAAAAGCTTCCGCGCCGACTACGCCGGTGTGCTGCGCCAGACGGTAGCCATCCAGATCCGCATTCAGTCGGAGTTGCAGGAATTCAACAGCAAACAGAGCTCGGCGTACTTGTGGAAGCCCCACGCCGATGCCCTTGCATTCCTCATCGGCGCGGCGCAGAAGTTGCAGGAGCAGTGCGGCGGCCTCTTAGTTATTGCCGAGCAACGAGGCCTGGCCGACAAGGCCACGGCCGTCACCAGTTCGCTGCAGAAAATGCGGCAACAGGTGCAACTCGCCGCCAAGGCGCTGCAGGGAGATGGCAATTAGGGCAAATTGAGTGGAAGTGCCGGCTGGGTGTTACGCCGCAGCGACGCGCTGATAACTGCCAACTGCCAACTGTTTTTCACGCTTCTGCCGCCCCGCTTTGGATCAACTGGTCGATCAGGGATTCCAGCCGTTGGCGGTTCAACGGGGTCATGTCGGTGAAGCGCACGCCCATGCCGACCATCCGGTGCGCCTCGGTGATCTCACCCCGGGCGGCAATTTGGATGTCCCCGACGTGCACCACCGTTTCTACCTGCGCTCCCGGGCGGAGCGGCGTGGTGGTCTCGACGTAGCAGCCGCCGACGCTGATGTCGTGGATCATGGTCCATTGTCCTGCCGGCGATCCCATTTCCTGGACCTTTGCCCCGCCGCTGGCGCAATACCGCGCATCCTTGCGCCGGTTATTGCGCCCGCCGAGGATGTGCGGCGCAGTCCCGATCGGCGGCCGTTGCACGCCGCCGGTTTGCATCATGCCTGCGGACGCGGCCATCGTCCGTGCCTCGGTGGTCGGCGCTGAAACTCCCCAGATGAATTTCCCGGTTTCGATGCAGAGCAGCCCCACCTGGCCTTCCTGCGGCGTGCCTGGCTGGCCGATCCAAACCACTTTGAAGCGCGCCTTCTCCGTCCCACAGCGCACGCCGATGGTTTCGCCCGGCCCGCTCCAGTAGGGCAGTCCCTTCAGGCGCGCCCCGTGCTGGCTGATGTCCACTGTCCATCCGGTTTGATTGATGGGTCTCCCTGCGCTGTCCATGCCGAACACGCGCACCGGCGACTCATGCGAGGTCCTGGGCTCACTTCGCGTCTGCAACATTATGGGAGTACCCATGGAGGCCGCTTTTCGCTTGGCCACACTTCGGGGAGGAGAATGCAAGTTTGGAGCAGCCGAACTCCGCTGTCAACTGTTTCATGGTTAGCGACGGGCCCCCGTAACCTTCACAGGTCACTAATGGGGAAGCGCTTCGGCTTCGAAAGATGAATTTTTCTCCCTTTGGGGTGAAAATCTGACATAATTCGCCACCCCCAGATAGCCCATCCGGAAGGGGAACCGGCAATGGACATCCGTTCTGTGGCTGCCGCTCGTGCTCCCGAGCCACGCCGCATCGCCTTCATCACCGCCGATAAGGCCGTTTCAGGTGATGTGCAGCAGTTCCTCGAACCCTGGTTTCAGGTGCGCATGCTGGATTCCTGGTCGCAGCTGGCGCCATTGCTCATCGAACTTCCCCTCGATGCCGTGCTGCTCGATCTGGACACCCAGGGCATCGCGCCCGCGGCTGCGATTGACCTGCTGGCCAAGCTCCGCGGCATGAAACAGGACCTGATCCTGGTGGCGCTTACCCGCAGTCCCGATCACGATCTGCGGCTCAAGGCCGCCAAGGTCCCGGTGGATGATTTTTTTGTCTCGCCGGTGGACTTTCGCGAGCTGCAAATCGTCCTCGACCGCAACCTGGAAAAGCGCGCCATGGAGATCGAGAACCGCCGCGTGACCGAGCAGATCGCCGGCCGCTACTCCTTCTATGAGTTGATCGGCGGCAGCGAGCCCATGCGGCGCGTCTACGACGCGATTCTCCGGGTGGCACACAGCGATGTCACCGTAATGATCCGCGGCGAGAGCGGCACCGGCAAGGAGCTGGTGGCGCGATCCATTGTCGCCGTCGGACCGCGCCGCGAGCGGCCCCTCATCAGTCTCAATTGCGCGGCATTACCGGAAGCGCTGATCGAATCGGAACTCTTCGGCCACGAAAAAGGCGCATTCACCGGCGCGCATGCCCCCCGGCCCGGCCAGATCGAGCTCGCCGATACCGGCACGCTCTTCCTCGACGAAATCGCCACCCTCAGCCCAGAGCTGCAAACCAAGCTGCTGCGTGTCCTGGAATCGCACACCGTGCAGCGCCTCGGAGGCCGCACCACCAAGCGCGTGGACTTCCGGTTACTCACCGCAACCAATGAAAACCTCGAGGAGATGGTGCGCGTCGGACGATTCCGCGAGGACCTTTACTACCGCATCCACGTCGTGCCGATCTTTCTGCCTCCGCTGCGCGAGCGGCGCGACGACATCCCCCTGCTCGCCGATCACTTCCTCCACATCTACTGCGCCAGCAACCGCGTGCCGCTCAAGCGGCTCGATCCGGAAGTCATCGACATCCTCGAGGAATACGCCTGGAACGGCAACGTGCGCGAACTGGCGAACCTCATCCAGCGCGTCGTGCTGATGGTTCCAGGACCGGTCATCATGCCCAAGGACCTTCCCCAGCAATTGCTTTATGCCAGCACGGCACAGCAGGAGTCGCTGTTGATTCCCGAGGAGGGGATTGATTTTGACGAGGAAATTGCCCGCATCGAAGTTGCCTACCTGCAGGCTGCCCTGCGCCGCGCCTCCGGCAAGAAGGTCGGCGCCGCCGCCCTGCTGCACGTTGACCCGCAAAAGATGAAATATCTATGCCGCAAGTACAATATTTAACCCATCGCAGAGGTTTAAAATTTTACCTTCGGCGATAATTTTTAACCTTTCTGCGGTCGTCCTTCTGGCTTTTTCCTCAGCGCAAGCAAAATTGCGGCTCCACGCTATTGATTCCACGTTGGAACTGGCTTCCGACCCGCCTTGGATTGAATTGGTACGAAGCGTGCAATTACTCAGCCCAGACCGGGGTTCAAGGAATTAAATTCAACGTGGGGGATCTAAATGCAGAAGAAATCTCTGATCAAGAGCCGTGCAGCCGCGAAGAAGGCCCTGTTAGCCAGCAAGAAGGGGAAGGTAACGGGCAAGGCTGGCGTAGGTAGCGGTGCGGTAGGCTCTGCTGCCCTAGGTAGCCGCGCCTTAGGCAGCAACGCTGTGGGCAGCAACGCCGTGGGCAGCAATGCTGTGGGCAGCAATGCCGTGGGCAGCAACGCCGTGGGCAGCAATGCCGTGGGCAGCAATGCCGTGGGCAGCAACGCCGTGGGCAGCAACGCCGTGGGCAGCAACGCCGTGGGCAGCAACAGCGTAGGCAGCAACAGCGTAGGCTCGGCCAGCATCGGGCGCGCGCTGTAATCAGTTGCGTCTATCCTGAAAACGAAAAGGGGTTGCGCGCTGCGCAACCCCTTAATCTTTTCCCCGTCTGCTGCTACCAAAGTCGGCGCGAAACTGCATCCACGAGAGGCTGCAGCATCGACGGCAACAATCCCTGCCGACGCCCAAAAATTTTTGCTGTTCCGGTCATGCCGTCGCGCAATTTTCCGTCCGCGTTCTGCAAGATGACGTCGACGACAAAAAACGACGGTAAGCGCAGTCCCTCGTATTGCGGCTGCGACATCAATCCTGGCCGGAGAGACTGTGAGGTCGGCGAAATGGCCGCAACCGTGCCTTTCACCGGCGCCCACAACGCGTCGAGGCGGAGCGAGTTGCCACTGATAGTCTGAAGCTTTCGGAATTCCGGCTCCGGAACGTACACCCGTGCGCGCATCACGGAGGTGTCTGCCACCTCCGCGATCAGGGTGCCGGCCGGCACGTACTGTCCCGCCAGGTCGCGCACCCGTGGCGTCGTCACCAGGCCGCTGATGGGCGTGGTGACGTTCAACGATTGCGTTTGCTGGCGAATGACAGTTCGGTTCACGGCCATTTGAATTCTCTGTTGCTCCGCCGCCCCATACACGGCGTATTTCATTTCCGCTTCCCGGGCACGTGAAGCCGCCAGTTGGTAATTGGCTGTCGTTTCCGCCGCGCGCGAGTCCAGCGAAATATTGCCCATCCGCACCAACGCCGCCCCAGCCTTCAACTGTTGTCCTTCGTCGGCGAATACCTCAGTGACCCGCCCGGGGACACTGGTCCGAACCACGGCCCGCTGTTGCGGCTCGAGAATAAAGCGCTCCTCCACGTATTCATGCCGGAAGGGGATCAACAGCAGAATCAGGACGGCTGCGGCTCCGGCCGCCACCGGTTTCCAATGTGTGCGCATAAGGTCCCTCTTGTCCAGGTAGAGT
>DASWAR010000057.1:0-13003 GCA_036391015.1 Terriglobales bacterium | reverse complement strand
CTTCGTTCCACGCCCCGGTACATCGCGGAGAGCCGCGTTCCGCACGACCGGGTGAAAAGCTTGAGGCCGGAGGAGCGGGCGCAGCGCGGAGAATTGGCGCCCGCAACCTCCGCTTACCGAGGAGGTTTGCTATGGCAACGGTCACTGCTCCAATCCGCATTGCATTGCAAAACATCCTGGTGGCTACGGATTTTTCCGGCTGCGCGGAGTCGGCGGTGAAGTACGCGCTGGGCATGGCGCATCGCTACGGGAGCACGCTGCACATGGTGCACGTGCTGCCGGAAATGCCCTTCGTGGAATCGACCGACCCGGACCCTGACCGGATCCGGCGCAGCGCCCAACAGAAGCTCGCGAACATGGTTGCGAGCGAAACGTTCCGGGGCATCAGGCACACGGAAACGATTCAGCAAGGTGAGGTCGCGCAGGTGCTGGCCGATCGGGCAATCGCCGAGAAGATTGACCTGATTGTGCTGGGCACGCAAGGGCGCAGCGGGATAGGGAAGTTCCTGCTGGGATCGGTGGCGGAGGAAGCATTCCGCTCGGCGTTATGCCCGGTCCTCACTGTCGGACCGCACGTGACGCGCGGCGCGGGGAACGCCAAGCTGCAGCACATCCTGTACGCCACCGACTTCGGCCCGGAGTCGGCGCACGGCGTGCCCTATGCGCTGTCGCTGGCGGAGGAGGATCACGCCCGCCTCACCCTGCTGCACGTCGCCCACGAACCCGGAGTGGCTTTGCCCGAGCCGGTGCCCGGGGGCTTGCCGGTCATCCGCCCAGACGTAGAGGTTGCCGACGACAAGCAACGACTCCGCGATCTCCTGCCGCGGGACATCGCGTTGTGGCACGAGCCGGAATTCCTGGTGCAGTTCGGCCCGCCGGTGGAAACAATCCTGGCGGCCGCCGCTCAGGACGTGGACATGATCGTGCTCGGGGTCAAGCGGCCTGCCGCGCTGACCAAGCACCTGGGAAGTGGAGTGGCGTATCGCGTGGTCTGCGAAGCGCCATGCCCGGTGCTGACGGTCGGAGCGCGAGTCCGGCCATAATTTTTCCGGCCCGAGCGAGCGGAAGGCGAAGGGCGATTCTGGTCTCGCCTTCCGCTCATTTTCGAGGCAAGCACAGCGGCGGGCGACGCGAAGGGCGCGCGTCCGAAAATATTTTTTTGCACGCGGAATTCTCTTGTGGTAGGGTAGCGACCGTCAAGCTACCGACAGGTGACCGGCTCGTCCGACCGTGCCGGGGAGGTAGTTATGCGTACTCCCTACGGTCTGGAGCTCGTCAACAGCTGCGTCACATGTAAGTTGCGCAAAGACAACTTCTTCTGCTCGTTCTCGCATGCGCTGCTCCCCGTTCTTGACAGCCTGAAGCTGGCCAACGTCTTTCCCAAGGCCACCATCCTGTACGCCGCCGGCCAGAAGCCGGCGGGCATCCACATCGTGTGCGCCGGCAAGGTGAAGCTGTCGACCGATGGCGCCAACGGCACGTCCATGGTGGTCAAGCTCGCCGGCCCGGGAGAGGTGCTGGGGTTGCACGCGTGCGTTGGCGGGACGCCGCAAGAATTCAACGCGGAAACGGTGCAGCCGTCGCACATCGTGTTCGTGAAAGCCGACGAATTCCTGCGCTTGCTGGCGGAGAGCGACGAAGTTTGCTGGCAGGCGGCGCAATTCCTGGGCCGGAATTGCAGCGAAGCGCACAACATCCTGCGCTCGGTGAACGCGGCGCACTCGGCCAGTCAAAAGTTGGCGCGGCTGCTGCTGGAAGTATCCGTGATCGGCACTGGGACGCGCGCCGGCATCCGGGTGCATTTGCCATTCACCCACAAGGAGATCGCGGAAGCGATCGGGATGTCGCGCGAGACCGTGTGGCGCAAGCTGGTGGAGTTCCGGGCCATGGGCGTGGCGGTGCTGGAGGGCTCGGTATTATTGATCCGCAACAAAGCCGCGCTGCAGCGATTGGCCGGCCAGTGAAACGCCTTCCCCGATCACGTCACCTGAGTGACTCCGATCACCTCCGGCAGTCTCAGCAGGTGGCCGAAGTGTCCCTGCGCGGCGCCGGCAAGTGCGCCGCCGCCGTGCCACCGACGCGGCGTGGCAAGGTCAACCCGAAACCCGCCGACGCATCCGAATCATGGTTCCATACGCCGCCGCAGGGGGCAGGCGGCACCGGGGGCAGCCCGTGTGGGTCACACAGAGAAGTGATGCAGGTCACTGACGAGTGCTTCATCTTCGTAGAGTATCGCGTCCCATCCTCGAGTGAACGGTCGTATCGTGATCTCGAAGATGCAGCCCCAGCGCAGACGGAAGACTTGGCCCCAACAAACCTCCGGCTGCGAAGCGCTGGCAACCAACACCGTTCCCTAGTCCGACCTCAAGGTAACAGGCCTGTCAGCTGATAGCCCGGGAATGACGTGTCGCTACGCCATTCCAAGCGGTACGGGGGATTTCAGGCGAAAAGACGGTTCGGGAGCTTATGGCGAAACTGTCTCGCTGCAACCCGGGAAGCACGGTCAATTGCGATGCGCGGTCGGAAGCGCTTCTCGTGAATGGCACGCGGACCGGAATGCACGGGGCAGGGATCGGCGAGCCCCCGGGATCAACCGTCGAGGACAAAGACTTCCTGTGCGCCCAGCGCATACGCCACGCCCGATAAGGTAAGCCAACCAGCCCGCTGCCCCAGGCAGCGTTGCCGAGGCACAGCCGAATCCGAGCGAACGTTCGATAGGAGTCCTGGTCCCGTTGACAGGCCAGGGAGTGCCGGTCGAGAGGGCGGACCGATGGTGAGGCCCAGGCTCGTGACCAGTAGCAATTCACGAAGGAGATTCAGCTATGGCAACTCAACAGGAAGGTCTAAACCGGTGGTGGCGCGTCGTGGGCGGACTCTCAATGAACCTCGCCCTCGGCTCGCTCTATGCATGGAGCGTGTTCGTCGCCCCGCTGGAGAAACAATTCGGGTGGAAACGCGCGCAGACGTCTAACATATTTACCATCGCTGTGGTGGTGTTTGCGATCACGTTTGTGGTCGCTGGTCGCTTGCAGGACAAGCTCGGGCCGAAAAGGATTGCGCTCGTCGGCGGAATCCTGGTCAGCCTGGGATTTTTCCTGTGCGCCTACACCACATCACTGAATTATCTGTACATCTGTTTCGGCGTAATCGGCGGTTTGGGTAACGGATTCGGGTACGCCTGCCCGATTCCGGTGATGGCCAAATGGTTCCCGGACAAACGCGGCCTGGCGGTTGGGCTTGCCGTGGCGGGGTATGGCGGCGGTTCGGCAATCTTTGGTCCGCTCGCCAACCTGAAACTGATCCCAGCCTATGGGGTGTTCACCACGTTCCAGATTCTGGGCGTCATCTTCCTGGTGATGACCGTGTTTGGGGCGCTCCTGATGGACAACCCGCCGGCAGGTTACCGTCCTCCGGGTTGGACGCCGCCCCCGGCAACCGCGAAGGCAGCTGCCACCACCTATGAATTTACTCCCGGGGAAGTGCTGAAGACACCTGCCTTCTACTTCATGTGGGTGGCGTATGCGCTGGGTTGCTCTGCCGGTCTGATGGTGATCAGCCAACTGGTGCCGTTTGCCAAGAGCGTGGGAATTGGCAGCGCAGCGCTGGCTACCTTGGGACTGGTAGTGGGCGCAGCCGGCAACGCAAGCGGCCGCATTCTCTCCGGCTGGATGTCCGATGGCATCGGGCGGTTGGGCGTCCTGCGGTTGATGATCGGCCTATCGATGATTGCCATGCCGATCCTCTACCTGACGGGCAGCAACGTAACCGCGCTGTACATCTTGGTCTTTGTCGTTTACTGGTGCTACGGTACGCAGCTCTCGGTGAACGGCTCGGCGACCTCGGACTTCTGGGGCACGAAGAATGCCGGCATCAACTACGGCATGCTGTTCACCGCCTGGGGCGTGGCCGGCATCATCGGACCGCGCATCGGCGGCGTGCTCTTCGACAAATATAAGAACTACCAGGCTGCGTTTTACTGGGCGGCAGGATTGGCCGCGGTGGCCCTGGTCTGCGAACTGCTCGCCAAGCGTCCCGCAGCTCCGGAAGCAGAACTCAAGGCTGCGGCTGCGCCCGCTCGAGGCTGAGCGGGGAAGACCCACATCTGCCAACTTCGGGCAGATGTGGGGCACCAACTGCTAAGTGGTCATGAATCTGGGTTGGCTAGCGGGTCGCAAGACCCGCTAGCCTCCAGTTTGGAGACACCTACGTGCTACGACACCTACGAGCGACGACACCGGGGGCGACCACGCTCGTGTTGGTGATTCTCTCCTGCCTGCCATGCGCATGGGCGCAATACACGGTAGGACGGATAGAAGGCACGGTGATGGATGCGACGGGCGCGGTCCTGGCCGGGGCCACGGTCCGGCTGGTAAACCTTGCCACCAATGCCACCAGCATCTTTGTGACTCAGCGTGACGGCTACTTCGTATTTTTCGCGCTCCCGCCCGGCATCTATACCCTTACCGCGGAAGCTCCGCGCCTGGCCAAGCGCACGGTGGAGCTGGCGGTCAGCAGCGACCAGACGGTGACGCGGAACCTGGCCCTGCCGGTGGGCGAAACGCATACCACTATCGAGGTCACGGCCAGCGAGGCAGCAGCTACGAACTCATCCGATGCGCAACGCGACATCACGCGCACCGAAGCCGAACTGGCGAACTTGCCCAGCATCGCCCGCAACATGATTTCCACGGTCCAGCTCGGGCCAGGAGTATCGCCGACCAACAACCCACGCGGAGGATCGACGTTCGGCGGCGGAGGCTCGTTCGTGATCGTGCTGGGCGTGCAATCGGGGCTGATCGCCGCCAATGGCGGCCGAGCGCGCGCCACCTCGGTGCAACTTGACTACACCGACGCCAACGACTGGGAGGCGGGAGGCTTCGCACCCGGCATGCAGGCGATCACGCCGGACATGCTGCAAGAACTGAAGATCCTGACCAGCAATTTCTCGGCGGAATACGGCGTGAAATCGAACGCGCAGGTGATCATGGTCACCAAGAGCGGGACCAATTACCTGCACGGCACCGCCTACGACTTCGTGCAGAACGACTGGCTGAATGCGCGCGACTACTTCGACCAGACGGGCAAGCCCTCCCCCAACAAGCAGAACATCTACGGCATAACGGCGGGCGGTCCGATCATCAAGAACCGGACGTTCGTCTTTGCCGGATACGAAGGGCGGAAAACGCGCGGCGGAAGTTTCACCACGCTGGCCAAGGTACCGAGCGTGGATGCACGAAAGCAGGCGACGGACCCAACCATTATTGACCTGATGAACCGTTTTCTGCCGGTGCCGACCGGCGCGACCAGCAACGACACGGTCGCGGTCCAGGTGCCGTCGCCGGTTGACAACTACCAGTTCGTGGTGAAGGCGGATCACCAGATCACATCTTCCCACCGGATTTCAGCGCGGTACCTGCAGGGCACGGCGTCATTCGTGGCGCGCTTTCCGTCGCAGAACACCCTGCGCGGCTTTGACGTGGACAACCACTTCGAACTGCGCAACGTCAACCTGAGCGATACCTATGTTTTCAGCCCGAAAACGGTCAACGAGCTGCGGCTGGCCTACGGCCGTGCGGTTGCCCAGGGCGCGCCACAAAACGGGCTGGACACGCCGCGATTCCTGATCAGCGGGCTGGTGAATTTCGGCGCGCTGCAGTCGGTCCCGGCGAGCCGGGTGTTCAACGTTTTCCAGATCAACGAAATCCTCAGCCATCTGCGCGGCCGGCATGTGGTGCGGGTGGGAGTGGACCTGCGCAAGATCCAGGACAACTCGGTGAATGCGACCAACAGCCGGGGCGTGTTCACGTTCGCATCGTTGGACCTGTTCCTGAAGGGCCAGCCGAGCACGTGGACGCAGCTTTTCGGCAACACCAGCCGCGGATTCCGCACCGGCCTGTACGGATTTTTTGTCCAGGACGACTGGAAGGTGCGGCCGACGCTGACGCTGAACGCCGGGTTGCGCTGGGAAGTGCAGGGCGCGCTCAGCGACGCGGGCGCGAACACTTCGATCCTGGATCCGCGGAGCACGGGCACGATTGGGGTCGCGGGGGCGGGACCGCTGGGGAGCTTCCGCCTGGGTGGCGACGCGATTGCCGCCAACCCGCTCAACATCGCGCCGCGCGTGGGCTTTGCGTGGAACCCGCACGCGGGCAAGCTGGTGATCCGCGGCGGCTACGGAATTTACTGGGATTCGTTCACCTTCACGCCGCTGGCGGCTTCGCGTTCTGTGCCGCCTTTCAACTACACGATCACCCTGCCCGGCGCGCGGATTAACGGCGGGAACAGCTTCGCTAACCTGGTGGCGGGCACGGCCGACATCCAAGCGCAGACGCTGGCGCAGGTGGGGGGATTCGGGACGCTGACCAATTTCGGCACCGTGACGACGGTGGATCCGCACCTGGAGAACCCGTACGTGCAGCAATTCAGCCTGGGGATCGAGCGGCGGATGCCGGCAAATTCGGTGGTCACGATCGCCTACGTGGGCACGAAGGGCACGCAGTTGACGCGGCTGGTGGCGATCAATCCGCTGGTGAAAAACCGGCCAGCGCCTGCGACCAGCATGGCCGACGAAGTCGCGCGCTTGGCGTTGTTCCAGGCGGCAGCGGGATCCGAGAACGGTGTGCTGGCGAATGGCGCACCAAACTGGAGGCTGGACCCGCGATTCGACCAGGTGAACCTGCACGAGGCGGGCGGAAGCTCGATCTATCACGCGCTGCAAATGGAATGGAAGAAGGCGATGTCCCACGGGCTGCAGTTCCAGGCTTCGTACACCTGGTCAAAGTCGATTGATAACGCGTCCGACTTCAGCCCCACCATCCAGGCCAACGACAACAGCTTCGCGCAGAATGCGGGCAATCCGCAGGCGGAGCGCGCGGTGTCGAACTTCGACATCGCCCACCGCGTGCTGGTGACGGGCCTGTGGCGGATTCCGTTCTTTCATAACTTCCGCGGAGTCTCGAAGAAGCTGTTCGACGGCTGGAGTTTCCAGTCGGTGAACATTTGGCAGACGGGCATCCCGGCGACCTTGTTGGCGGGCGCGCGTACCCTGCCCGTGCTGGACGCGGCCGGGAGGCCGGTGATCGATCCGGTCACGCATAAACCGCAGACGGTCTCGTTCGCCGACGTCAATCTGGACGGAAACTTCATCCCCACCGGCGCCGACAACACGCGGCCGGACTGCAATCCCGCGGGAGCCGGTTTTATCTTCGGGGATGCTGCAACCATTCCGGCGCCCAACCAGCGCGGTGTGAACGGGGCGCCCAATCCAAGCAATTTCGCATATACGCAGCCGCTGTTGGGGAACGACGGCACGTGCGGGCGCAATACCATCCGCATGAACCACCTGCCCAACTTCGACTGGTCGCTGTTCAAAGAGACCACGCTGACCGAGGGAGGTTGGCTGGGATCGGCGCCGCTGACGCTGCAACTGCGGGCCGAAGCCTACAACGTTTTCAACACTCCGTTCCTTACCGCCCAGAGCGACAACTGGCGGACCATCTCCAGTTCCAGCTTCGGTTTGTACAACGCGGCGGGAGCCACGCGGCGCCTGCAGTTGGCGGCGCGGTTGAGCTGGTGAGGGTAGGGAACGGAATCGGGGCCATGCGAGTCGGGAGTAGGGAAGACACTGGCGCTTAAGATCACTGGAATTTTCTAAGGAACGCCAGTCAAGGTAATTCGGGCCACAACGCGTCTGCGCGGATGAGATGCAAGGACGCCGAGGAGAATAGGGAATGAGTAGCGACAAAGTGACACCCTGGCCGGCTGTGCCGATCCCCAAACCGGAGGAGGTCTACGCCGGTTTGAGCGATCAGGCGAAGGATTATCCACTGTATCTTGAATCGATCTGTCGTCAATCGCATGCCTTTGAAAAGCCGGAGGCGCTTTCGCGCCTGCGGGTCTATGACACCAGCACGCGCATGATGATCGGGCACTGGTGCTCCTCGCTGTTAGCGGAGCTGGGTGCGGAGGTCATCCAGGTAGAACCGCCGGGCGGCGACCCGATGCGCAAGCTGACTCCTTTCGGACGGAAAGAGTACATGTTCACCGACAAGGAGTCGGGCGAGGCGGTGGGGGCGCATTTCCTCCATGAAATGCGCAACAAGATGTCGATCACGCTCAACCTGGAGACGGAGGAAGGGCGCGAGATTTTCAAGAAGATGGCCGTGCATACGGACGTCATCATTGAAAACGATCCGCCGGGACATCGCGACAGCCTGGGCATCGGCTACCGGCAATTGAAGGAGCTCAACCCCAGGCTGATCTACTGCTGGGTGGGCCAGCTCGGCCAATGGGGTCCGCACAAGGACAAACCGGGCATGCTGGACCCGACGGCGCAAGCCGCCTGCGGCTTCTGCCACGGCACCGGCGATCCCAAGGAGTTCGGCGGCACCCCGATGCGCTCGGCGCTTTGGATGTGTGACCACGTCGGTGGCACCCAGGCCGCCATGGGCATCCTGACCGCGCTGTACTACCGCGAAGTGGTTTCCGGCGAGGGGCAGTTCGTCGAAGCCACGGCGGCGGAGGCGGTCATCCGCATCCTCGACTATTCCTGGGCCTGGTACGGGATGGATGGCAGCATCCGGCCGCGCTTCGGCAACTGGGACCTGGCCATCAACATTTATGCCGTGAATCCTTGCAAGGACGGCTACATGATGGTGGGCGGCGGCCACGATCGCCTGTGGTACCGCATCTGGCGCGTGGTCGGCGACGAGTATCCCGCAGTCGAAGACGACATCCTGGGCGATCCGCACCTGAGGGAAGTGGCGGACCGGTTGGCCATGAACCAGCAGATCAAGACCTACACCATGCTGGGCGAGTGGCTGAAGGACAATTCCCGCAGCGAGGCGGAGCGCAAGCTCTCCAAGCAGCAGGTCGCCAGCGGCGGCGTGCTCTACGTCAACGAAGTGGCCGAGTACCCGCACTTCAAGTACCGCGGCCACGTGGCGGAGACCGAGTCGCCGCACTACGGGAAGATCCTTTACGGGACCACTCCGTTCCAGCAAAAGGAGACACCGGCCCGGCTGAAATGGATGGGGCGCCCCACCGGGTACGACAACCAGGACACTTATCGCCGACTGCTCGGCTTCACCACTGAAGACTTCACGCGGCTTCAAAAGGCGAACGTCATTTGAGGCGGAGGATAACCATGGCAACTGATACCGCTGTTTCCAATGCCCCGCAGATCAGTTTCGAGGAGTTTTGCCGCAAGACCTTCGACCCGAAGGGCGAGTTCGCCAAGCCTGAAGCTCTCAAGGGCATCCGCGTGCTTTCCTGTACGCAGTACATTCTGGGTCCGTCCTGCGCCTCGTATCTGGCGGAACTGGGCGCCGAGGTCATCAAGATCGAGGCTCCCCGGCGAGGTGAGGCCATGCGCCACACCACGCCGTTCAACGAACCATTCCTTTACCCGCTCTCGAAGCATGTCCCCGAGCGCGGCACCGGCCTAGGCTTCGTGGGAGCGAATTGCAACGAATATTTCGTTGCCATCGACTTCCACCGGCCCGAAGGTCAGAACCTGGTGAAGAAGCTGGCGGCGAAATCCGACGTCTTCGTCGAGAACTATCGCCCCGGCACTTTCGACCGCTGGACCCTTGGCTACCGGCAGTTGAGCGCGATCAATCCGCGCCTGATTTACCAGTGGCTGGGCGGTTTCGGCGGATGGGGTCCGGGGCGCGTGCGCGCTTCGTACGACATCCTCGGGCAGTCCCAGGGGGGCAACTTCGGCATGACCGGCAAAGCCGAGTTCCAGGGAGGCTCGCCGGCCAAACACACCATCTGGCTCGCCGACTATTGGGGCGGGATGATGGGCGCCGTCCAGATCCTGGCTGCGCTCTACTACCGCGACAAGATCTCCGGCGAGGGCACCTTCATGGAGTACTCACAGGTGCACGGCGTAACCCGGCAACTCGAGTATGCTCTGCCGCTCTACGGGCGCCATGGCATCACTCGTGAGCGCTGGGGCACTTGGGACACTCAGCTCTGCGTGCACGGGATCATCAAGTGCGGTAAGTCTTCCTACCCGAACTCCGAGAACCCGCAGGAGAACGAGGAAGGCTACATCCTGGTGAGCGCATACAGCGACGAAGACTTCGCGCGTCTTTGCAAGACGATTGGCGACGGGAATTTCGCCACCAAGTACGCGAAGGCCGACGATCGCGTGAAAGCGCAGGCGCAGATGGAAATCTACCCGGCGCTGGAGAAGTGGGCGGCGGACAAGACCAAGGAAGACGTCGCCAACATTCTCGACAAAGCCAACATCAACAATCAGCCCGTCTGGAACTCCAAAGAGGTTGCTACCAATCCTCATTGGCAGCAACGCGGGTCGGTTCGTTGGATAGATGACCCTTACTACGGAGACCTGCTGCACCAGGGGCCGGGGTACAAGCTGTCGGCCACTCCGCCTCGCACGAAATGGGCCCTGAAACCCGTAGGCGCAGACAACGAATACATCCTGGGCAAACTGGCCGGCTTGAGTCCCACAGACATCAAGCGGCTGGAAGACCAGGAGTGCATCTGAGGAGGCACCATGCTGCTAACTTGCCCGAGCTGTAAGACTAAGAATTTCCTGGATCCCTACCCCTTCTGGAACTTTAAGGGGACGACCCAGTGCGCCGGGTGCAAGAAGATCTGGCGGCTGGAGACCTCCAACGGAACCTGCGTCAGCGCACCGGCAGAGGCGTCGGGTAAAGCCGACCTGCTGCCCGGATTCGCCGAGACGCAGGCCTACGAGGGTATTTCCGGTCCGGGGCTAACCCGTCCCGCTCCCAAAGCGCAGAAGGAATCCGTCTGCAAACCAAAAGCCATTAAGCGGAATGTCCGCGGCAACGTGATCGCGGGCTATCCACTTACCAAAAACGATCTCGTCGGCAGCCTCGCAAAATTCATGGTTGCCGGGGCGAAGTGAGAAACGGAGGGCATATGTTCTATAACGACAAGTCGCTCTGCGTCCGCTGTACCCATATGCGCCCGGCATTGGATCCCAATATTCAGAAGGCGTACCTCGGCAAGTGCACTAAGCGGGAATGGCCGTTCACCCTGGCCATCACGCTGCAGGGCTGGTCGGAGTGCGATGTCTTTCAGGATAGCGGGAAGGCCTACGTGCCGCCGGACCCGGCGGCCACGACGGCTGCCGCCACTGCCACCGCCGCCAAGGGAGCCAAGCGCGCCGAGTTCTACTACAGCAGCAAACAGAAGCCCGGCGAGCTTTTCCCTTGCGACAACAACAAGGCCCTGCAACTGGTCAAGGCACTGCAGGCTGCAGGTATGGATGCCAAGGCCATTGACGTGTCCACGGTGAAAGATCGATTCCCGATCTATCACAAGTCGGTGAGCGGTCCGGACGCAACCGTCCGGCCGGTCTTCGGCGCCAAGGGCGCGCTGGTGGATGATTTCGGGACCAACGTACCCGCCCTGCTGGTCTTCGAAGGAGACCGGTATCCGACGCAGGCTTTCCCCCGGACCGATGCCAAACGCGGCACCATCCGGGTGGAGCAGGCGCTGGAGGACCTGGTCGCGGAAAGCAAAGGCGCCGCTGTAGGGGCGCGTTAACGAGGAGGAAAGAATGTCGGACCACAAGTACCTGCCTCCTCGCGAGCTCTGGCCTTCGCGTATCTACACGCTGCCGGAGTTTGCGTCGTACCCCGACCGGCTGAATCCGACCGAGGAGTTGCTGGACAAAGCGGTCGCGGCCGGCCGGGGCGACCGCGCGGCCATTCTTTTCGACGATCAGCGAATCTCGTACGCGCAGTTGCTTGCCCAGTCCAACAAACTGGGCAACGCACTGCGCGGACTCGGAGTCAACGAAGGCGACCGCGTCATCCTGCGCACTCCCAACATCCCGCCCGCGCTGGTAACCAACTTCGCGGTGCTGAAGCTGGGAGCGGTGCTGACTCCGACCTCGCCGCTGTTCTCGCGCGCGGAAATTGCGCACGTGGCGAACGACGCCGAAGCGGTCGCGATCGTCGTGCATGCGGCGCTGCTGGCCGAACTGGAAGCGGCCCGCGAAAACCTGAAAACCGTCGAGAACATCATCGTGATCGGCGGCGAACCCGCAGAGCTGAAGGCCAAGGGCTACATACCGTACAGCGAGCTTTTGCCATCCGGGAGCGCATCCCTGGATCCGGTACGGCGCGAGCGCACGGACATCGGCATCCTGCTTTACACCTCCGGCACCACCGGCCAGCCCAAGGGCACAGTTCACTTCGTCGAAGAAATGCTCATCATTCCTGACGCGTTCGGGAAGTATGGCTGGCGCGTGACGGAGAACGACGTGATCGGGGGGACCGCCCCGCTGGCATTTGGCGCCGGGTACTCGACCTTCGCCACGATTCCGTTCCGCTTCGGCGCGGCGGCATCGCTGATCTCGAAATTCGATCCGGTAAAGGTCTTCGAAACCATCCAGAAGCACAAAATCTCCGTGCTCTCGCTGGCGCCGACGGCCTACCGCAAAATGCTGCAGATACCGGATGCGGAGAAGAAATACGACCTCAGCACGCTGCGCATCTGCACCGGCGGCGGCGAAAGCCTGACCGCGGCCACCTACCACGCCTGGAAAGACAAATTCGGGATTGAAATCTTCGAGGGCCTGGGCACGACGGAAATGATGTACGTGTTCGCTTCGAATGTGGTCAGCCTGAAGGCGAAGGCGGGGTCGTTCGGACAGGCGGTTCCCGGCTACGAGCTCAAGGTGGTGGACGAAGAAGGGAAGGAAACCAAGCCCGGAAACGCCGGCCACTTTCTGGCGCGCGGACCAACCGGCACCATCTACTGGCGCGAGCCCGAGAAGCAACGTAACGCGATCACGCCGGAGGGCTGGAACCGGGCCGGGGATTACGTGTACGTGGACGAGGAGGGGTACTTCTGGTTCGTGTCGCGCGAGGACGACGTCATCAAGAGTTCGGCCTATCGCATCGGCCCGGAAGAGATCGAGGTGACCCTCAATGCTCATCCGGCGGTGGCGGAGGCGGCCGTGATCGGCGTCCCCGACGAAGTCCGCGGCCAAATC
>DASWAR010000056.1:0-2428 GCA_036391015.1 Terriglobales bacterium | reverse complement strand
CACAGCAGAACAAGATCTTGGAGGCGAAGTACGCAAAGGCGTTCTCGGTGGAGAAATAATTCCACGCCAAAAGCGCGTATTGCAGGCAGTAGGCGGCCCAGGCAAGCTGCCACGCCCGGAAATAGGGTTCCTGCGACTGCCAGTAGAGATAGCTGAAGACGAAGAAAAACAGCAGGGCAAAGATGCCGGGGACGATGATGATCCCGATGAATACATTCTCCATGGCGCGGCTCTGCTGTTCGTTAAGCTTAACTCACCCGTCAGGAAAGCGCTGCTCTCCTTGGCCAGGACGGGCTTGGGTTGGTCCTCGGGTAATCGACCCGTCCGGAGCGCACCTTGGGCTTTGGGGACAAGCCTGGCCGCTGTGCCGTTAGGGTGGCGAAAATATATGTGGTTTGCCCCTCACCGTCAATCAGGTAAATGCCTGCGCAGGGGTAACTTAGGTCACTGCTTGCCTATGTCCCGGCGCGTTTCTCGATCTTGGCCCAAGTGTCCTTCAGGGCGACGGTGCGGTTGAAGACCGGCCTGCCCGGTTTGGAATCGGGGTCGGCGGAGAAGTACCCCAGGCGCTCGAATTGATAGCGGCTGCCCGGGGCGGCGTTGGCCACCGATGGCTCCAGCTTAGCCTGGCTGACGGTCTCCAGCGAATTCGGGTTCAGGTTGGAGGTGAAATCCTTCCCCGGTTCGACCTGGCTGGGGTCTTCCTTGTTGAACAGCGTGTCGTACAGCCGCACCTCGGCATCCACGGCATGCACCGCCGAAACCCAATGGATTGTGGATTTTACCTTGCGTCCGTCGGGCGTGTTGCCGCCGCGTGTGGCCGGATCGTAGGTGCAGTGGACCTCGACCACCTCGCCCTTTTCATTTTTTACCACGCCGGTGCAGGTGATCAGATAGCCGTAGCGCAGCCGCACCTCGCGTCCGGGTGAGAGGCGGAAATACTTGGGCGGCGGGACCTCGCGGAAATCATCCTGCTCGATGTACAACTCGCGCGAGAACGGCACCTTGCGGGTGCCCGCCTGCGGATTCTCGGGATTATTGATGGCGTCCAGTTCGTCGGTCTGGCCCTCGGGATAGTTATCAATCACCACCTTGAGCGGGCGCAGAACGGCCATGGCGCGCGGCGCGCGCTTGTTCAGGTCTTCGCGGACGAAGTGCTCCAGCATGGCCAGGTCAACAATGCCGTTGGTGCGCGACGCGCCTACGGCGGTAACGAAATTGCGGATCGCCTCCGGGGTGTAGCCGCGGCGACGGATGCCGCAAATGGTGGGCATGCGGGGATCGTCCCAGCCGCGCACGTGGCCTTCGTTGACCAGTTGCAGCAGCTTGCGCTTGCTGAGCAGCGTGTAGGTCAGGTTCAGGCGGTCGAACTCGATCTGCTGCGACGGGAAAATGCCGAGCTGCTCGATATACCAGCGATAGAGCGGCTGGTGGTCGGCAAACTCCAGCGTGCACATGGAGTGCGTGACCTTTTCCAGGGAATCGGACTGGCCGTGGGCGTAGTCGTACATTGGGTAGATGCACCACTTGTCGCCCGTGCGGTGATGCGAGGCGTGCAGGATGCGGTACATCACCGGATCGCGCATGTTCATGTTGGGCGAGGTCATGTCGATCTTGGCGCGCAGCACGCGCGAGCCGTCGGGAAACTCGCCCTTCGCCATGCGGGTAAACAGGTCGAGATTCTCCTCCACCGTGCGATTGCGATACGGGCTCTCGCGGCCGGGCTCGGTCAGCGTGCCGCGGTGCTCGCGGGTTTCGTCGGCGGTCAGATCGTCAACGTAGGCCTTGCCGTCCTTGATCAGCTTGATCGCCCACTCGTAGAGCTGGTCAAAGTAGTCGGAGGCGTAGTAGAGGCCGTCCCACTCGAAGCCCAGCCAGCGAACGTCCGCCATGATCGAGTCCACGTACTCCTGCTCTTCTTTTTCCGGGTTGGTGTCGTCGAAGCGCAGGTTGGTGCGGCCGCCGAACTCGTCGGCCAGGCCGAAATCCAGGCAGATGGCCTTGGCGTGCCCGATGTGCAGGTAGCCATTGGGCTCGGGAGGAAAGCGGGTCTGGATAACCGCGTCGCCGTACTTCTTCGCCTTGAGGTCCTCGACCATGATGTCGCGGATGAAATTGGAGGGAGCGGCGGGGGCGGCGTTCTCAACGGTATCGGTCTTGGGGTTGGTAGCCATAGGAGTGATCTGACGAGAATCGAATCCACTATTGTAATCGGTGGGCGACAGTGAATCACCCACATCTGCCAACTGCGGCCAGATATTGATCGGGGTGCTGTTGTAGCGCGCCTTTGTCACTCTCCGGCTATCCGATTTTTTCGATCCCCTGCTCGATTCGGCGTAGCGTCTTCTCTTTTCCCAGCACTTCCAACGTCTCAAACAGCGGTGGGGCGTTCTTTCGACCGCAGACGGCGACGCGAATCGGCTGGAAC
>DASWAR010000055.1:0-8301 GCA_036391015.1 Terriglobales bacterium | reverse complement strand
TGCTGTTCGGGCTGGCCATCCTGCGATTGCGCGGAGCGTACTTTGCCCTGGCGACCATCGGCATTCTGCAGGCGGTGCAGTCCTTCGTCTCCAATTTCGATCCCTGGGGCCGTTCCACCGGGATGTACGTTTCCTTTGAATCGTACGCACCGCTGGGCGGCGCCATGCGAGCCCTCTGGATCACCTATTACCTTGTCGTCGGGGTGATGGCGCTGTCGCTGTTCCTAAGCCTGGGGATCAAGATTTCGAAATTCGGCCTCGGGCTGTTTGCCATCCGCGAAGATGAAGACGCGGCCGTGGTCCTGGGCGTCAACACCACGGTGTACAAGGCAATCATCTACAGCCTGTCGGCGTTTTTGCCTGCGGTCGCGGGCACGCTGATGTTTTACAAGAACGGCATGATCGATCCCCAGATCGCGTTCGAGCTGATTGCCTCGATCGAAGGCATCGTGATGCTGATGCTGGGAGGGCAGGGGACGGTGGTGGGCGCGGCGCTGGGGGCGGGGCTGTACGAGCGATTACGATCGTCGTTGCTGACCTCCCCGAAACTCTCCAACTTCCATCTGGTGATTGCCGGCGGCCTGCTGCTGCTGGTTATCCTGTTTGCGCCCGGCGGGTTGATCGGGTGGCTGTACAAACTGGTGCCGCGTGCGCGGAAGGTGATTGAATGAACGTCCTGCTGGAAGGGCGCGGAGTGAGCAAGCGGTTCGGAGGACTGCTGGCCGTCTCCGACGTCAGCTTTACCCTGCACGAAGGCGAGATTCTCGGCCTGATCGGTCCGAACGGCGCAGGAAAAACCACGCTGTTCAACATCATCAATGGCGTGTACAAGAACGACGGCGGGAGCTTCATCTTTGCCGGAAGGGACATTATGGGATGGCCGTCCAACAAGCTGGTGCACGCGGGGATGGCACGCACGCATCAGATCGTCAAGCCGCTGAACGAAATGACGGTGCTGGACAACGCGACGGTCGGAGCATGCTTCGGTAAGGAGTATCTGGGACTGCACGCGGCGCGCGAGCTCGCACTGCAGGTGCTGGAACAGGTGCATATGGCCGATCGCGCCGACGTGCTGGCGAAACATCTCACGATTGCTCTGAAGAAGCGCTTGGAGGTTGCGCGCGCCTTGGCTGCAAAACCCAAGCTTCTGCTGCTGGACGAAGTGCTCGCCGGCCTGAATCCGACTGAAGTGGCGAAGATGCTGGAATTGATCCGCGCGATCCGCGACCAGGGAGTCTCCATCATCATGATCGAACATCTGATGCACGCGGTGATGAATCTTTCCGACCGCGTGATGGTGCTGAACTTCGGAATCAAAATCGCGGAAGGCAAGCCAGATGAAGTGGTGC
Organism: Terriglobales bacterium; assembly: GCA_036391015.1. GTDB lineage: Bacteria > Acidobacteriota > Terriglobia > Terriglobales > Acidobacteriaceae > JAIQGF01. Next base: position 6,952 of record DASWAR010000055.1, on the reverse strand, counting down.
GGGATCCGGCGGTCATCGAGGCCTACCTGGGCAGCGCGGACATTGCCGACAAATTGCGGGAGGGGCAATGAAGGATCTTGCCCTCGAGGTCGAGAACGTCGAATCCGGGTACGGCGAAGTGCAGGTGCTGTGGGGTGTCTCGCTCAAGGTACACGCCGGGAAACTGACCACCATCCTGGGCGCCAACGGAGCGGGCAAATCGACGACACTGCGCACCATCATGCACTGGCTGAAGCCGTGGAAGGGCCGCGTGCTGCTGGATGGAAACGATGTCACGCATCTTTCGATGCATGGCAAAGCACAGCGCGGGCTGGTGCTGGTGCCGGAAGGACGGCAATTGTTCAGCGACATGACCGTCGAGGAAAACCTGCACATGGGCGCGTATCCCCCGCGCACCAGGAAGAATGTCGCAAGCAATCTCGAGCGCGTCTATACGCTGTTTCCGCGGCTCAAGGAACGGAACAGCCAGCGTGCCGGGACGCTGTCCGGCGGCGAACAGCAGATGTTGGCGGTGGGGCGCGGACTGATGCAGGAGCCGCACGTGCTGATGATCGACGAGTTGTCGCTTGGCCTTTCTCCGCTGCTCGCACAACAGCTCTTTCTGACGCTGAAAAAGCTGAAGGAGGAGGGCATCACCATCGTCCTGGTCGAACAGAACGTGCACCTGGCCCTGGCACTCGCCGACTATGCCTACGTCATGGCAGAAGGGCGCGTTCGCCTGGAGGGCCCGGCGCAGGAAGTGGCGAACATGGACGAGGTGCGGACGGCTTACCTGGGGCTGTAGCTTCTGCGTTCGTGGCGCATCCAACCGGGGAAGCGCAGCAAGGACTCCTCGACGTGAGCCAGCCGGAGCAAACCCGTTCCACTACGTTCTACGCCGGCACATCGGGATGGGCGTACGCGGCATGGAAGCCGAGGTTTTATCCCGCCAAGCTGCCGCAGAAGGACTTCCTGAAGTTCTATTCCACGCAACTGAACGCCGTCGAGGTGAATTACACCTTCCGCCGCTTGGTCAACGAAAAGACAATTGCGGCGTGGACGGCTCAAACTCCGGAGCATTTCCGGTTTGCGATCAAGGCGCACCAGGCAATCACCCATTTCCGGCGGTTGAAAAACGCGGAGGAGCCGCTGCAACGATTCGTTGATTCCATCCAGCCGCTGGCGCAGGCCGGGCGCTTGGGTCCGGTGCTGTTTCAGTTGCCACCGAACTTGAAGGCCGACCTGGGCCTGCTGAGTTCCTTCCTTGAGCTGGTGCCGCGAAAGTTGCGCGCGGCATTCGAGTTTCGCCACGCTTCCTGGTTCACCGAGGATGTGTTCGCCATCCTGAAGCAGCACCAGGCGGCGCTGTGCCTTGCCGAGACCGACGAGTTGCAAACACCCGAAGTGTTGACCGCGGACTTCGGTTACTGCCGGTTTCGGCGCCCCGAATACTCGGCGGAGGAGCGGCGCCGGATCGCCGGCAGGATGCGCGAGCAGATGAAAAAAGCCGGCGAGATCTACGCGTTTTTCAAGCACGAGGGGCAGCCGGAGAGTCCACTCTACGCGCGGGCTCTGCTGGAATCGATGAGCGGAACATCCAACGCCGCCGCTTAGGTTGTTTTTCCTGCCCGCCAGGGAACCCACCTTAGTAATTACGACCCGCGAGAGTTATCGGACATAATCGCGGGGTGGGAATTTCCGCGCCCAACCACCGCGTGCTCGCCGGTTTTACCGACTACCTGAAGATCGAAAAAGGTCTGGCGCCGCTTTCGGTAGAAGCGTATACCCGCGACTTGACGCAGTTCGCCAGTTTTCTTCAACAACAAAAACCGGCGCGGGCCTTGCTGCGTGCGCGACGCGAGGACGTGCGCAATTTCCTCGACCATTGGTTTTCCCAGCAGGCCGATGGGCGCTCGGTGGCGCGCAGGCTCTCCGCCATGCGGCAGTTCTACAAATACCTGCTGCTGGACAGGATGATCGAACAAGATCCGACGTTGAACATCGACACCCCGCGGCAATGGAAGGTGTTGCCCAAGTCGCTGTCGCGGAGTGAAACGGAAAGCATGATGAAGGGGCGGGCGCCACGGATTGAAGACCCGTGGCACCTGGCGATTGCGGCGCGCGATCGGGCCATGTTGGAGTTGCTCTACGGCGGAGCGTTGCGGGTCAGCGAAGTGGTCGGAATCGCGCTCAACGATCTGAAGATCGAGCAAGGATACGTGCTGGTACGCGGCAAGGGAGACAAGGAGCGGATTGTGCCGCTGGGGCGCGCCGCCGTCGAGGCCGTGCAGGCGTATGTGTCCGGACCGAGATCGGTGCTGGCGGGGCAGCGAAGTTCACCGCTGGTGTTTATCGCGCGCGGGGCGCGGCGCCTGACCCGGCAGCGGGTATGGCAGATGGTGCGGGCGGTATCGCCGGCGGGCGGGCGCCCGGCATCACCGCACATGCTGCGCCACAGTTGCGCCACCCACATGGTGGAGAACGGCGCCGACCTGCGCACCGTGCAAACCATTCTCGGTCACTCCGACATTTCAACCACGCAGGTGTACACGCACGTGGCGATGGACCGGTTGAAGACGGTGTTCATGAACCATCATCCGAGGGCAAAAAAACGAGTGGCTGGTGGCTAGTGGCTGGTGATTGGCGGATGGTCGAAATGGTCGCAGATAACGGACAAAACGGACGCGCGGCGAGGACGCCGGTCGAGAAAGGCATGGCGAATTTTCTCCGCAGCTTGCGTGAGCGGAATGCCTCGCGACATACCATCCATGCCTACGAACATGACCTGGGCGAGTTCGCAAAGTACGTCGGGGAGCGGAGATGGGAGAGCATCGACCACTTGCGTGTGCGCGGCTTTCTGTCGGACCTCTACGAGCGCGGCCTGAGCAAGACGTCGGTGGCGCGAGCGCTGGCGGCGGTGCGGTCACTGTATCGCTGGCTGGCTCGGGAAGGCGTCGTCGAGCAGAATCCGGCAGCGCTGGTGGCGACGCCCCGCTTGCCGAAAAAGCTCCCGCGCGTGCCGACGATTGAGGAAATCAACTCCGTACTCGACGCCGGCATGCCGGAAAACGCCGCGTTTCCGGAGCGCGACCGGGTGATCCTGGAGCTGCTCTACGGCTGCGGCCTGCGCAACTCGGAACTGGTGGGGATGAATCTTGCGGACATTCACTGGTCCAACGGCGCCATCCTGGTCCGGGGCAAGGGCAGCAAGCAAAGGGTGGTGCCGTTCGGCGAATCGGCAAGCGCGGCGCTTTCGACGTACTTGCCGAAACGCGAGAGGGAATTGAAGCAGCGGAAGAAATCGTCACCGGCGCTGCTGCTGAACTGCCGTGGCGGGCGGTTGACCACGCGCAGCGTCGGCCGGATCGTCAAGAGTATCGCGGTCGCGCATGGCTTGCCGCCCGACCTGCACCCGCACACGCTGCGGCACGCCTTCGGCACGCACATGCTGGAGGAAGGCGCGGACTTGAGGGCGATCCAGGAGATGCTGGGACATGAGCGGCTGGCGACGACTCAGCGTTACACGCAGTTGTCCATCCGGCACATCATCCAAGTGTATGACGCCACGCACCCCAGGGCGAAATAGGACGGTCAGCGGAGGAGCAAGAGCATGTCTTCGAGTAATGGAGTAAGCACAGTGGCAGGAAGCTTGTCCCCATCGTCCGGCAGGCACAGGAGCGCGATGAGCAGGCTGGGGGCGGTGAATCGCGAACTCTGGCTATTGCTGGTCATGTTTGCCATTGCGCTGCTGCTGAATTCGCTGGTGGCGGAACGTCGCATGCTGCTCGGCTTTTATGTGCTGCCAACCATCTTTTCGGCGTACTTCTACGGACGGCGGCACGCGGTGATGACAGCGCTGGGAAGCGTGTTGCTCATCCTGGCGATAGCCTATTTCAATCCGGTGATTCGGGGCAGGAATTTTGGATTTGTCGCCGAGGAGCCGTGGTTCGATTTCATGGTATGGAGCGGAACGCTGGTGGTGATCGCGTACCTGATGGGGACGCTGTACGAACGCAAGGAAGCCCACTTGCGCGACCTGCGGCAAAGTTATGAGGGAATTTTGATGATGCTGCAGCACATCGCGTCCGACAACAAGTACAGCCAAAATCACCCCTACCGGGTATCGCTCACCGCCACCAAGATCGCCGAGCAGATGGAACTGGGGTCGCAGCGAGTCGAAGACGTGCGCGCGGCGGCGCTGCTCCACGAGATTGACAAGGTTGGGATTACGAATGAGATGCTGTACCAAGCCGCCAACATGTCGGTACAAGAACTGCACGAGTTGCAGGCGAACCTGGAGCAGGGGCGGGAAATGCCGCAAACGCAGGGCAACGCGCTTCGGCGCGTGATTCCCACGCTACTTGCCCACCACGTGCTCATGGAGAAGGCCAAGCGCTCGCAGAAACTCCCGAATGCGCCGCTGGAAGCGCGCATTCTGCTGGTTGCCGACGTGTACGATTCGCTGACCAGCGCCAAGGACTCGCGCATTTCGCCATCGGAAGCCGTGGAAAGAATCTTGCAGCGGTCGGGAATCGAGTACGACGCCGATGTCGTGGACGCGATGGTGAAGGTCTTCCGCAAGCGCGGCATGGAGCCCGGCGATCTGGCAAAGTCCGCGGCGTTGGGCGACTAGTCGGCAGCCTGGCGCTGTCCGCGTTCGCGCATCTCCAGCCACATCGCCATCACGCGCGCCTTCAGTTCTGCCGTCAATAATTCGTAAGTTCGCTCCGGATTGTCCACCTGCTGCGGCGGATAAATTGGGTCGCCAAAGGCGACGTGCAGGTGCGTGAATTTCTGGAATCCCTTGCCGCGCGGCCAGGCTTCGAAAAAACCATCCATGGCCACGGGGTAGATCGGCACTTTCAGGTGCGTCGCCAGAATGGCCGCGCCTTTCTTGAATACCTTGGGCGCGCCGTCAATGCTGCGCTCACCTTCCGGATAGAGGATGAGGACCTTGCCGTGACGCAGTCCGTAGGCGCCGGCGCGCATGGCGGGAACCAGGTTGGCGTCGGGATCAACCGGAATGAGCTTCAGCGAACGGGCCAGGGCGCGCAGGATGCCATTGCCAAAGATCTCGCTGGTACCGACGTAGAACGTGTCGCGCAGGATTGAATAAGGAAGCACGCTGACCAGCACCGCTGGATCGAGGAAGCTCTGGTGGTTGGGGGAGATGATGCACGGTCCGTGCCGGGGCAGCTTCTCGACGCCGGTGACGGTAAGGCCGAAACGATTGCGCACAAAGAGCTGGAAAAGCCGGCCAAGCAGAAACCAGGCGCGCTCGGTGATCGGCTTGCGGCGCGCGACGGCGAGCACTTCGGGATCGGTGGGATCGGTGCTGAGGATGGAATCCCAGGCGGCGCGCTCCTGAACGCGCCCGCTGCGGCCAACGCTCTGGCGCACGACATCCACCAGCTCGCGGACGGTGTAGACCTCGGAAACGACCGCATCGGGCACGCTGGCGCCGAGCTCGCGCTCCAGCGCAACCAGCAATTCGACGCGCTCCATGGAGTCGAGGCCGAGGTCAAGTTCGAGATTGTCGCGCGGATGAAGCTGCCGCCGCGCCCCATCGGCGACGCGGGTGATGACGGCGACGGCGCGGGCGACGTCCGGGGTCGCAAGCCACTGCCGCTCATCCTCGGTCAGAGTGCGGGCCAGTTCTTCACCTTCGACCTGGGCGGCGGCTTGCCCCTCCTTGACGCGACGTTCGACTTCAAAGCGTTTGATTTTTCGCGTGGTGGTACGCGGCAGATCCTCCTGCCAGATGTCGAAGCCGAGAATGCGTTTGGTGCTCGGCAACTGCGCCGACAGCGTCTCGATATCGAACCGGATCACCTGGCGTGCATTCACGATCTTGCGCTCACGGAGCACTTCGAAATTAGGCACGACGACGGCGTGCAGGCGCTCGGCAATCGGCTCGCCCGGCCGCCCCTGCAGGCCGAGAACGCAGATTTCCTTGATGAAGGGGCTCTTAAGGTAGTGCGCTTCGATTTCGTCGGGATGGATGTTCTTACCGTTGCTGAGGACGATGACTTCTTTTTCGCGGCCGGTGATGATTACGTTGCCGTGACAGTCGACATAGCCGAGATCGCCGGTGTGCAGCCAGCCGTCGCGGATGACTTCGGCGGTGGCGTCGGGGCGAGCGTAATAGCCCTTCATGACGAGCGGACCACGGAGAAGGATCTCGCCAATGGCGGGACCGGCGCCGTCCTCGGGCGGTTTGGGATTGCCGAACTTGAGCTCCATTCCGTGCAGGGGCTTGCCAATGGAGCCGATCACGTTGTCGTACGGAGGGGTGCCGATGGCTCCGCCGGTGGTCTCTGTGAGCCCGTAACCTTGCAGTAGCTCGAATCCCATTGCATGGAAGTCGCGAGCGATGCCGGCGTCGAGCTTGGAGCCGCCGGAAATCAGATAACGCATTTTTGGGCCGAGCATGGCGTGGACCGGCCGGAACAGCAGCTTGCCGAGGTTCAACCCAAAGCTGCGGAGCACGCGCGAAAGTTGCAGCATCCAGCGGAAAACGCTTTCCGCAAGACGACCACGTGCGCCGGCTTCTTTCTGAATGCGTTCGTGGATCAGATAGAAGAACTGCGGCACGCAACAGAACAGTGTGATCTCGCGCTCGCGCAGCGCGCGCAGGAGTTCCGCGGTATTGAGCGACTCGAGGAAAACAACGCGCGCGCCGCCGGCCAGCGGAAGAAGCAGGTTGGCCATCTGGGCGAGGGCGTGGAAGAGCGGCAGGACGCCGAGGATGGCGTCGCGCGGGGTGATGTCGAGCAGGCGAAACACGCCTTCGGTCTCGGCGTGGAAGTTGTCGTGTGTAAGCATTACGCCCTTGGGATCGCTGGTCGTGCCGGAGGTATAGAGGATGGCGGCAATATCACTGCCGGGAGCCTCTACCGGGACGAATCCGTTGGAACCGAGCTTCAAGAGGGCGTCGAAATCGGGACCGGCCACGGCGGATTCCGCCGCTTCC
>DASWAR010000054.1:0-2346 GCA_036391015.1 Terriglobales bacterium | reverse complement strand
GCACCTGTCGCCCGCGCATCTGTCGGCCGCGGTGAAACGGTTGGACAAGGTGTTCGCGCTGCCGTCTATCGTGACCCCATCGTGACCAAAATTGGAGTATCGCTGGAAAGTGGCGTCCCCGGCGGGATTCGAACCCGCGTTACCGCCGTGAAAGGGCGATGTCCTAGGCCGGGCTAGACGACGGGGACGCTTGCTGGGCGGGAAATTCCAGCCAAACTATTCATCGTAGCAGTCACTTTCTTCCACTGTCAAAGCTCAACGGTCTGCGCAGTCGGTTGTCGGTGGCGCGAGTGAATCCCGGACGACCCGCGCCAGCCTGCCAGTCGGCAAAATCATCCACCACGCAATCCTTCCATCACTCATCACGAAACCGCGTTTCACAAATCACCAATCTTCTCCTCGCGCATCGCCATATAAAATAGGTGGCATGGCCGACCCGCTCTATCTCAGCCTCTGGTTCCCTCAATTCCGTGAGTCCGACATCATGCCGCGCCTGCTCTCGGTGCTGCGCCAGTTCTTGTTTTCGGCATCGCGGCCCGGTGTGGCTGCCGTCGCCGTGCACCCTGTCTCCTGGAGCGAGCCGACCATCCTGGAGCGCCGCTTTCACCCCGGGATCGATCCCGAGCAGGCCATCGCCATCGTCGCCGACATGCTGCACGACGATCACGCCTACCTGCTGGAAGGCTACTGGGATCTCTGGGTCGAGTCGGAAGGCAGCGCCGAGTGGATCGTCGAACCGCGGCAGGTGAAGTTCATCGCTCACGGGCTGGAATTCGACGAAGGAATCTACCAGGAGAGCGGTCACATCCAGGTTGACTTCGGACTGGACACGCCATTCCTCTTCGAGGGCGTTGCCGTCACCGCAGTCTCAGAGCCGCGCATTCGCGCCAACGTTCAGAAGCTGATTAACTTCAGCAACGCGGTGGAGAAGAACTGCGGCGTAACCGGCCGCGTGCTGTGGTCCGAATCCGAGGAAAACCTGGCGCAAAAACTCATCGCGCGCCTGCAGCAAACGCACTGAATAGTTGCGAGTCGCGAGTAACTTACAACTTTCTTACCAGTCCAACAGCGTGCCATCCACCGTACACCTGGTACCCCGCTTGCGGTTGTCGCCGCCGGCGATGCGCGGCGGCGCGCTGTTTACGATGCGTACCACCACATCGGAATCAAACGGAAGATCCGCCGTGGCCCGGTCTTTCTTGTTGTCCTGCGCCTCGCGCAGGGTGATCGCGACGTTCGCGCCGTCCACCTTTCCGGGATAGGTTTTCCAGCCGTCCTTGGCCGCCACTATGAACATATCGAATCCGCGTTTGGCGGTGTTCTCGATGTCCACACGCGACCTCGCGTTCAGGCTCTTCACCTGGATGGTTCCACTGGATCCCGCGGGGAAATTCACCAGGATTTTGTCGCCGTTGTCCAGCAGCAGGAAATCTTTCTGCGTCATCTGCGCCGACATCATCACCGCAACCAATAGAATCACCGTCACACACAGCATGACTCTCGCCTTCATTCACGCCCTCCGAATTCTCTACCCAAATCCTACAACAGAACTCGCGAACATCAACCGCGTCTCGCAAGTCACAATCCGGTTTTGGAAAAGCAAAAGGCCGCGGCGCTTTTGCCCGGCCTTTCGCTGACAACTAGCAACTGGCCACTATTTCGTTCTTCCCGCCTCCGCTCCCAGCTTCTCGCCGGCCGCGGCCTGTGCCGCCGCCAGACGCGCCGTGAGCACGCGGTACGGGGAGCAGGAAACGTAGTCCATTCCGACCTGGTAGCAGAACTCCACCGAGGCCGGCTCGCCGCCGTGTTCGCCGCAGATGCCGACTTCCAGTTTGGGCCGCGTCTTGCGCCCGCGCTCGATGCCCATCCGCACCAAATCGCCCACGCCTTCGCGGTCGATGACGGCAAACGGGTCCTGCTTCATGATCCCTTCCGACACGTACGTCGGCAGGAACTTGTTGATGTCGTCGCGCGAGAAGCCGTAGGTGGTCTGCGTCAGGTCGTTGGTGCCGAAGCTGAAGAACTCGGCGTCCTTGGCGATCTGGTCCGCAATCACGCACGCCCGCGGCAGCTCGATCATGGTGCCGACGAGATAGTGCACGCGGAATTCCTTCTCTGCGAACACCTCCTCGGCGACGCGGCGGCAGATGGCAGACTGGTTCTCCATTTCCGTCATCATGCTGGTGAGCGGGATCATGATCTCAGCGTGCGTCTTGACCCCTTGCTTCTCCACCTGCACCGCCGCCTCGATGATGGCGCGCGCCTGCATCTCCGTGACTTCCGGCAGAGCAATGCCCAACCGGCAGCCGCGGAAGCCCAACATGGGATTGAACTCATGCAGCTCTT
>DASWAR010000053.1:0-13488 GCA_036391015.1 Terriglobales bacterium | reverse complement strand
GCCGGCCACCAGCACGGCGCCGGCGCCATGGAAGGCATGCATGACATGGCCGGCCTGGTGCTCGTGATCAGCGTGAAACCCGCGTCGGGCGCGCCGCCCGCGGCAACTGCCGGCAAACCCGCGCGCAAGATTGATCTCATCATCGAGCCCAACGTGGAAGCCGCCGGGACGGAACCGAAGTTCTCCTGCTCGGTGCGCGAGAAGAACAAGGTGCTGGTTTCGGAGGACCGCGCTGTCGGGCCGCCGATTGTGGTCACGCGCGGCGAACCCACCGAGATCACCGTTCTCAATCATCTCAAGTCGCCGACCACCATTCACTGGCACGGCCTTGAACTGGAGAGCTACTACGACGGCGTGGTCGGCGGTGGCGTGGGAGACCAGGTCACGCCGGCCGTTCCGCCCGGTGGCAGCTTTGTCGCCCGCTTCACGCCCACTCGCGCCGGCACGTTTATCTATCACACCCACGCGGCCGATCCCAACCAGCTCAGCGGCGGCATCTATGGCGCGCTCATCGTGCTGGAACCCGGGAAATCGTTCGACGCCGAACACGACAAGCTGCTGGTCATCGGCACGCGCGATACGTTCTTCACCGCCAAGCGCATCACCATCAACGGCATGGAGAAGCCCCCGCCGATGACGCTCGCCAAGGGCACGACTTACCGGCTGCGCCTGATCAACATGGCGCCGAATCTGCCCGCGAATTTCCGCCTCGGCAGCAAGGACAAACCCGCGACCTGGAGTGCTCTGGCGAAAGACGGCGCAGATGTGCCCCCGCGATTGGCGCGCTCCGGCGATGCGTTCCTGCACATCGCATCGGGTGAAACGTACGATCTTTCCTTCCGCGCAGATTCGCCCGGCGAGATCCCTCTTGAAATCGAGAATGTGGTCAGCAAAGCGAAACTGCTCACCGCAATCGTGGTGCGCTGAAGTTAGGAGTTCGACGCGCTACCGAGGGAACAATTTTCGAAGCTACTAACGCTGACCGTCGAGCAGCCGCTCCGCCTGGTTGGGAGTTCGAGCAGCGCGCGCGTGTCCGATAACTTACTCATTAGTAAACCTTAGACGGTACCCCCCGGGCCGTGACTCGGGCGTAACCTCGACGAGGCACGGTTGCGATCGAGGCCACCTGTACGTGTAGCCGACGGATGTGTGTGTTGGGGAAGGTCGCTGCGGATGAAGGGCTGGATTTGCCAGTCCCGCATACTCCACCTTTTGTTTCGGCTCCTTCAGGCTTCCAGGTTCAGCTTCCGCAGTAAGGCGGGGAACCGCGGGTCGCCGCGAAGCGGATCCAGGAACGGATAGCTCTTGAGCGCAGGGATCCAGCCGTCGTTGCGGTCAACGGCCCGCTCCATCCACGCGAAGGCTTCGTCAACCTCACCGAGCCCGAGGTGGACCCAGGCAAAACTCGTCGGCAGCGCAAATCGCTGGCTGCCGATCACCCGGAGGCGCTCAAGCACTATCCTGGCTTCGGCCGTGTGTCCGCCGAGCCCTAGTGCCAGGCCGAGCCATCCCAGCATGAGAGGAAACTCACCGGAGATGTCGACTGCATGGCGCAGGGCAGCGACACTCTCCTCGAACCGTTGCATCCCCAGGTAAACATGTCCAAGCACCATGTAAGCAACTTGGTGGTCGGGTTCGAGATCGACGAGTTGCCGCGCTTGCTCAAGCGCCCGCTCGTACTGCCGGCCGAAGAAGAGTACTTCCACTAACCAGAAACGCACCTCCAGGGACAATGGGTCGAGTTCGAGCGCACATTCGAGCTCCGCGGCGGCTTTTTCGGTGCGCCCTAGCACCAACAGAACTGACGCGTAACCCACACGAAGGAATGGTGAATTCGGGTACAGGTTTCGCGCGTGCGCCATCTGCTTCTCGGCTTCCGTCCAGTTGTAGGCATAGGCATCAATGTAATGGCATTTCTCGGGATGGAAGGCGATTAAGGCGTGCGTTTCGGCCAAAGTAGAATCGAGTTCGAAGGCCCGCAGCGAGTAGAACCTCCGAATCGGCTCTGTTTCATCGGGCGGAGCAAATCCCCAAAAACCCAGGTACCAATAGAGATTGGCGAGGCCGTCGCAGGCCAGCGCGAAGTTCGGATCGTGAGCAAGCGCCGCCTCGAAGTGCTGCTTCGCTTTCGCCACGCCCTCCGGCGTCCACTTCCACATCTCGTAGCGACCCTTGATGTATTCGTTATAGGCTGCCAGATCTTCCGTCGGCTTTCTTGTGACCTGCTCCCCGCGAACTTTGTCCGCAATGGATGGGATGTGCGCAGCGATGCCTTGCGCGATGGAACTCTGCACATGGAAAATGTTGCGCAGCTCCGCCTCGTATCTCCTGGCAAACAGGTGCGCCTGGTCGCTGGTCTGAATGAGCTGCACGTTGATTGCAGTGTGATCATTTTCGCGCCGGACGCCGCCCTCCACCACCCAATCCACACCCAGCTCGTGGCCGATTCGGGCCACATCCTTGTGGCTGCCCTTGTAGTGCATGGCGGTGGTGCGGGCGATGACGGCGAGCTGCTCCGGCGCCAGGCTCGCCAGCGCGGTGATGATCTCGTCGGTCATGGCATCACTGAAGTAGTCCTGGGCCGAATCGCCGCTGAGATTCACGAACGGAAGCACGACGAGCCTGGCTCGCGAGGCCGGGACAGGCTGCGGGAGCGCCGGCGCTTCGGAAACCCGCGCTATAAAACGATAGCCGCGCCTGGGCAGGGTCTCGATGAAGCGGGGATGCTCGGAGGAATCGCACAGCGCCCCGCGCAGGCGCGCGACGGCGGTGTTCAGGTTGTTTTCGAAATCAACGAACACGTCGCCGTGCCAGAGGCGCCGCTGAAATTCCTCCCGGGTGACGACTTCCCCGGGGTGTTCGAGCAGCGCGGCCAGGACCTGGAAGGATTGATCGCGCAGGTTAATCCTCACTCCGCGTTTGCGGAGCTGACTGGCGCATAGATCGACTTCGTAGGAGCCGAAGCGGACGATGCTGGACATTGTCCTGCTCCTGGCAGCGCTTCTCAACCCAGGCTCAGGCCTTGCAGATCGTCGCGCAACTGCGGCCAACTGCCGCGCCTGCATAGGGCTGCGCGTCAAGGAAAGATTCAAGAACGAGTCAAGCCCGCGTCTATTGCCTCGGACCCGAAAGCCGGCAATCATGTGGACCGAGGTGTGATCACGCGTCCCAAGTTTAGCGCCAGTACTGTCGCCTGCGGCTACTTTCAAATTGGCCGCGAACGATTCTGAGACCAATTCGGGAACCGCCCGAATGCCGCCAGCTCAGCGCCAACTTGGAGAGAGGAGGAATCGTGAATCGCACGCTGAAACTCGCCGCAATTCTTCTTTCCTTGTGCGTGGCTGTTCCGGCCATTTACGCGCAGGAAAAGTGCAGCTTGCAGACCTTTGCAGGCACTTATGTAAGCTATGACAGGGGATCCAGTTTGACAATCGATCTATCTTCGGTGGGGGTGCTCGGTCCAGCGCCCGGGGCACCGCCCAGTCCGCCAGCCTGGGTTGCCCTGGGGATAGTGCCTTTTGTCAATGTTGCGGAAGTCACCTATACGGCCGACGGAGTCGGCGACGGCTATTTCTGGATGTTTGCCGGATCCGTAAGCGCCACGCTTGAACCCATTCCGGTGCACATCACGGTTACCGAAATGAATGAAGACTGCACGGGTAAGTTGCAGTACACTTTGCCCAACGGGGCGGTTATAGAGGAACGTTTCATCATCTTTGATAACGGTCGTCAGTACCGCAGCGTTCCCACTACCCTTGCGAGTCCCGGCATCCCCACGTTGGCGTGGATCGGTACCGGCCACCGCATCAGCAAGGGCAGGGCGCCGGTTAACTTCTGTGGCCCGCATACTGCTCACGGCCGCTACCTGCTCACTTGTGAAAACATCCTTCGGTCGGGCTTATATCCGAAGATGGGTGTTGCCGACACATTCCTGCTGCGCTCGGACATCTCCATGGAGGGCGATTACACAGGTGTGCTGTACGAGAAATTCGGAATGAAGTCAATCGAATTGCCGGTATACGGAACGATGACCGTCAACCCTGACTGCTCGTTAACCGATACTCTCAACATCCCGGATATTTCCAGCACTGTAATCCTGAAGGGTGCCTTTTTCAACGAAGGGAAAGAGTACTACGCGATGGGGATCCTCAACCCAAACCGGCTTCCGGCTGAGCAGGATATTAAGTATTCCTTCTGCCAAGGCACGCGTATCGGCCAGTAGTCGCATCGCGTGCTCTTGTTAAGGCGCCGTTCCGATGTAAACTGCCGCGCGGCGCCAATCATTCCAGGCCGCCGCAAACGACGGCCTGGAAGATTTTGGGTGGATGGTCAGCAAAGCGGAAACTGAGAACGTAAATAGATAAGCGACCCAGCCCCGACGCTGATTGCGTGTCTCTTCGACTTCACTGAGGGCAGGCTTGGCTTGAGATGAGAGCGCCCTTGCCGGCATTTACCGGCTCGCGGCGAGATGGGCGGCGAACTTGGTATAGAGGCGCTTGCTGAAATCGGCGGGGAGGGCGAAAGCGCGGTTGTCGCCGATGAGGACGAGGACGTTGTGCGTGCTGTCGAGCAGCGCGGCGCAGTGGCGGCAGTGGGCGAAGTGCTGCTCCATCCGCTCGCGCAGCCGGGGATCAACGTCGTTATCGAGGTAGTTCGAGATCTCGCGCCAGATCTCGTGACAGCTCACTTCCACCTTATTTCCCCTTCCGTTTCAGATGCCAGCCACCCAGTTCGGTAACAAGACGGTCGCGCATTTGCAGCCGCGCCCGTAACAGGCGGACCTTCACGTTGCCGGGAGTAATACCCAGGATTTCGGCGGTTTCGGCAACGCTGAGGAGCTGGACGTCGCGCAGCACCAGCACCTCGCGGTATTTGTCGTTCAGTGCCGCCAGCGCCCGCGTCAGCGCCTCACGCAGTTCCTGCCGCTCCAGCGTCTGGGAGGGAATTTCGCGCCAGTCGCGGAGCTGGATGGGAACATAGTCGGGATCGTCGGGGACGGCGGCGTCGAGCGATTCCAGGCGCACGCGCTGCCGCGACCGCAGGCGCATGCGCGACTCGTTGATGGCGATGGTCACCAGCCAGGTGCCGAACCTGGCTTCGCCGCGGAACTGGTGCAGGTTGCGGAAAGCCTTGAGGACCGTTTCCTGGGCGACGTCCTCGGCTTCGGATGGATCCTGGAGAATGGAGTAGGCGGTGACGTAGATGGCGCGCTCGTGCGGCCGGACCAGGTCATAGAAGGCCTCGGAGTCACCGGCGCGGATGCGCTCGATGAGCGCATGCTCGTCGGGGCGAGGCTGAGGCTGCGTGGCCAATCCTAGTGATGCCAGCCGGGATAGATGCTGGGATGGAGCACCAGTTCGGAAATAACCATGACCAGCGTCAGCACGGAGGCGGAGAACACGATGCCGTTGCGCAGCTTGTCGCGGAAGCGCAGCGGCTTGATGCGCCATTGCGCCTCGGGCTTGCGGCGAAGCCGGCGCGCGTTGCTGAGCACGAACAGGTTGAACACCGAGCCGATAGTCGCCAGTGCGAGCAGCGGCAGACGCACCCGCTCGGAATGAAGCCATGAAGCTTGCAACACCAGCCCGGTGGCTGCGCCGGTGGTCAGAATGGAAATGCGGTTGGCAAAGACAAAGATCGCGCACCCGGTTTCGAACAAGAGAATGGGAAGCGAACCCAGGACGATGGAAATGCGCGGCGCCTTGGTTTCGAGTTTCGGTTCCGGGACGGGCATGGCAGGAGCCGGGGGCGAAGCCGTGACCGACATGAGAAAACCTCAACTGATGGGATGGCCGGTCGAGGGGGAAGTCGTCAAAGAATTTTTCTCATGTCCGGCCTGCTGCAGCATCTTGCGAACCGCCGGTTGATAGCCGCGGCTCAGGGGCACGCGCGCTCCGTCGCGCAGCACAACGCTCATACTTCCGCGCGCGGGCATGTGGAACTGCTGCACCCGCGACAGGTTGACGATGGCATTGCGATGCACGCGCATGAACTGGCGCGGGTCAAGCGACGCTTCCACGGTCGTCATGGTGGCGCGCAGCAGGTAGTTGCTGAGGCCGACGTGCAAGCGGACGTAGTTGGCCGCCGACTCGATCCAGTCCACCTGCTCGACCGGAACGGCAAAGACGCGCGCGTCGAGCTTGACGACAAACCGCTGCAGGAACTTCGGCTGAGTATCAGCGGGCGGAACAGTTGGCCGATTCATGGCGAACCTCAGCACTGGATTCAGATTGTTCATAGTGAACCCCCGCCGCGGAGCCATCCTCAGGGTCCGCGGGACACAGTAAGCCTGTGCTAGTAGACCACGGCAATCGGAAAAGGTTACAGGCGGGGATTTGTAAAATTTCTTGTAACAATTGGCCAGCGGCGGCAGGCGATCGGCAACCGACCGTCGGGTAAAACGGGTCAGCAGTTGAAGTTGAGTTCCGCGCGAGTCACACCTAGATTCCTCGGGGGCTCAAGCCCCCTCGGAATGACAAGAATGTGAGGCGTCCTTTTGGCACGGCTGAAGCCGTGCCCTTCCCGCATTACCGCGCGAAGACGCCTTCGGCGGCGGGAACGGCGGGTTTGCTGAGCACGTCCATGGCGGCCTGCACGCCACCGGACTTGTGCGGGACGCCGGCGGCGCGCAACCCCATCTCAACCCCGGAGAGCGTGCCCATCAGCATCAGGTCGTTGAAGTCGCCGAGGTGGCCGATGCGGAAGACTTTTCCCTTCACCTTGCCGAGTCCGGCGCCAAGCGACATGTCGTATTTCTGGAGCGTGATCTTGCGGAACGCGTCGGCGTCGTGGCCTTGCGGCATGAGCACGGCGGTGACGGAGCTGGAATATTCTCGCGGATCAAGGGCGAGGTTTTCCAGTCCCCATCCTTCGACGGCGGCACGAGTGGCGGCGGCGTGGCGGTTGTGGCGCGCGAAGACGTTATCGAGTCCTTCTTCGTGCAGCATGGCGATGGCTGCTCGTAATCCGTAGAGCAGAGTGGTGGCGGGCGTGTAGGGGAAGTAGCCGGCGGCGTTGTCCTTGAGCATCTGCTGCCAGTCCCAGTAGGAGCGGCTGAGGCGCGCGGTCTGGTTGGCAGCGAGCGCTTTTTCGGATACGGAGTTGAAGGCCAATCCCGGAGGAAGCATCAGGCCCTTCTGCGAACCGGAGACCACGACGTCCACTTGCCACTCGTCCTGGTTGAGTTCACAGGAGGCAAGCGAGGAGACGCCGTCAATCATGAACAGCGCGGGATGTTTGGCGGCGTTGATGGCCTTGCGGATTTCGGGAATGCGGTTGGTGACGCCGGTGGAGGTCTCGTTGTGCACGATCATCAACGCTTTGAAGGCGTGATTGCGGTCGTCGGTGAGACGGCGCTCGACGTCGGCGGGATCCACGCCATGGCGCCAGTCGCCGGGAACGAATTCCACATCTAGTCCATGACGGCGCGCGACCTGCTGCCACAAGGTGGCGAACTGGCCGGTTTCGTACATCAGGACCTTGTCGGCGGGCGAAAGCGTGTTGACGATGGCGGATTCCCAGCCGCCGCTGCCGGAAGACGGAAAGATGATCACATGACCAGAGGTGCGGAAGATGGACTTGATGCCGTCGAGGACTTCGTGACCGAGGCGGGCGAAGTCGGGACCGCGATGATCCATGACGGCCTGGTGCATGGCGCGCTGGATGCGGTCGGGAACATTGGTGGGGCCGGGGATTTGCAGGAAATGACGGCCGGGGCGATAGGGCATGCGGGTGTCCTCAATGATGGTAGCTCGTAGCTGGTAGTTGGCGGCTGGAAATGCCAGTTGCGGGCTGCCAGCTAGGAATCTTGGAATATTACGAACCTTTTATTGCGACACAGACGGTCCAACATCAGGCCGCGCCGTAACTCTCTCCGCTACGGCACCGCGTGCAGAATATCAAAATTGGGCTTGCTTGCAGCGAAAAACGGGCACATTATGCAGCGCGCCAGAAGGGTGCTGGCCCCAGGAGAGAATCTCGATGAGCCAACGTGTCTTCCGAGCCAGCAACGTGGTGCTCGGCCTGCTTTGCCTGATGTACTTCCTGACCTACGTTGACCGGGTCAATATCAGCACCGTGGTTGCGTCCAACCAATTCCTGAAGGAAATTCCGCTGACCAAGGTGCAGATCGGGCTGGTGTTCTCCGCGTTTGCCTATCCGTACCTGCTGTTCCAGGTGATCGGCGGCTGGGTCGCAGACAAGTTCGGTCCGCGGAAGGCGCTCACCATCTGCGGCCTGATCTGGGCCGGCGCAACCATCGTCACCGGCCTGGTGCACGGGCTGGTGGCCCTGTTCGTCGCCCGCGTGATCCTGGGATTCGGCGAAGGCGCGACCTTCCCTACCGCGACGCGCGCCATGTCGTACTGGGTAGCGAAGGAACGGCGCGGGTTTGCGCAGGGCTTCACGCACGCCTTCTCGCGGCTGGGGAATTCGCTGACGCCGTGGGTGGTGGCGACACTGATCGTGGCGATTTCGTGGCGCGCTTCGTTCATCATCATCGGCTGTGTAAGCACGTTCTGGGCGCTGGCGTGGGGCCTCTACTTCCGCGACAAACCCGGCGATCACCCCGGCATAACGCAGGAAGAACTCGCCACATTGCCCACGCCTGCGACCAAGGCGAAAGTACAGGTTCCGTGGGGACCGCTAATCAAGCGCATGGTGCCGGTGACGATCGTTTATTTCTGTTACGGATGGATCTTGTGGCTGTTCCTGAGTTGGATCCCGTCGTTCTTCAAGGGTCAGTACCACCTCGACCTGAAGAAGACGGCGATCTTCGCTTCGGGCGTGTTCTTCGCCGGCGTGGTTGGCGACACGCTGGGCGGACTAGTCAGCGACAAGCTGTTCAAGATATCGCACAGTCCGCGGTTCGCCCGCTGCAACATGGTAGCGGTGATGATGTTCCTGTGCGGCGTGGCCATGGTGCCGCTGATGTACACGCGCAACATCAATGTGGTGGCGTGGGCGCTGACGGCCGGTTTCTTTTTCGCCGAAATGACGATCGGGCCGATGTGGGCCATCCCCATGGACATCGCGCCGAAATTCGCGGGCACGGCGAGCGGGCTGATGAACACCGGATCGGCGCTGGCGGCGATCGTGTCGCCGGTGGTGGGCGGCTACCTGATCCAGAGAACGGGAAACTGGACGCTGCCGTTCAAGGTGTCCATCGGCGTGATCCTGGTGGGTGCGGTTTTGTCGTTCACCATGCGTCCGGAACGGCAGTTCACGGAGGATGCAACTCCGATCGCGCCGGCGGGTGCGGCTGCAGCACCGGCCGGGAACTAGTTGTTGGAGCGGCCGACCGCGTTGGGCACAATGGCGGCGGTCGCTCATTAAGCCGCTTTGCGGTGCTCCGTGTCCACGTGGCGCCGCCGCGGCTTTGGTTCGCGGCGTCGCATGGACAGCCCACCGCCCCACAGGATGACATAAACAGCGCTGACCAGCAGGGCGCCGAAAAGCAGCAATGTAAGCGTCATGGCCGAAGCTTCTGTCATCGCAGCACCCTCTTCTAATAATAATGCGCGCGACGCCGTCTACGCGCAGTGACGAAAATCACGCCGCGGGAGTGAGGAACCCGTCTTGGGAATGGCAGCGGGGCCGATCAAGACCCTAAACTCACAAGGACTCCGAGAGAGGTATGCACTCGACATGACACCCTTCACCGCCCCCATCACGCTCCGCGGACGGCACGCCTCCCTGGAACCGCTTTACGCCGCTCATCACGACGACCTGGTGGAAGCCACGCGTGACGGCGAACTCTGGAAACTCTGGTATACCTCGGTACCATCGCCGGAAGGGATGCGCGCCGAAATCGAGCGCCGGCTGGATCTGCAGCGGGCCGGCTCGATGCTGCCGTGGACGGTGCGTAGCCTGGCCACTGGCAAGATCGTCGGCATGACGACGTACATGAATATCGACGCCAAGTACCGCCGCGTCGAAATCGGGTCTACCTGGTACGCGAAATCGGCCCAGCGCACGCCGCTCAATACGGAATGCAAACTTATGCTGCTTGCCCACGCGTTCGAGAGCCTGGCGTGTATTGCGGTGGAATTCCGCACCGGGTTCTTCAACCATGCCAGCCGGCGCGCGATCGAGCGCCTGGGCGCGAAACAGGACGGCATCTTACGGAGCCACCAACTGTATGCCGACGGCAGTTTGCGCGATACCGTTGTCTACTCGATTGTCGCTGCCGAATGGCCGGCGGTGAAACAACATCTGGAGTTCAAGCTGGCGTGAACGGTTGGTGTGGGCGGCCCAGGCAGCTAATCGTATTCACTAGCAAAGTCGATCTTCCAAAAATCCACATCCGACAGGAACTCAACCCCCAGCTCAACCAAACCGCCGGTGGCCCACACATGCTGAAAGACAACTCGCGCGCGGGCACCGCATTCCTTCTCCGGCGACCAGAGATCGACCTCCTGCCCCACGGTGTACGCCGCGCGACAGACCAGCAAGCCGCCATTTCTGCTTACCAGCACAGAATCCGCGGATTCCTCCTGGTGGGCACCGGCGCTGTCCAAGGACCGGATGGTAAGGTGCGTGCGATAGGGCAAACGACTACTGCGACGGGCGTAACCGAGCATCTTCTGGGTGAATTCTTCCAGATGCTGCCGGGCCTCTTGATCCAAATCAATGAATGCCACCCCAAAATGTCTTTCCGGCACGACGTAGATGACGCGGCCGAAAGCGTGGATTCGGAAACCAGTCGGAAGCTGGAACAGCATGGCCAGTTCGGTCTGCAGGTCGAATCTCTCCCGGCAGGAGGTGAGAACTCCTCCCACGCTCAGGTTGTCGATTCGGCCGGCGAGCGGCGGACCGACCGTGTCCTTGGTGTAGATTTCCACGGGAGCAAGGATCGGAATCCGGGCGTACCGTCGTCGCGCACGCCACTGCCGTTCGCTGCTGGAAGGAGCGCTCTGGCTCATGATGGAACAGCTCCCTATCTGCTAAGAGTCTGCAACAAACCCCGGTCAGACCCGCACCCGGCCCAATGTCCCACCGCGCCTGCTCTGGCGAACTATATCAGTCCCGGCAACCATGCCAAGTCCCGAGTGGCGGCCACCCGAAAGTAACCTACATCGTCGGTAACGGGCCAGGAGCGTTAACCCGAAGTATTCAAAGGGCAGGCGGCCGCCGACCCGACCCAGTTCCGAAATAGGACAGAGATACGCTGCCGTAAGGTTTGTCACCGCGAATCCACCAAGAAGCGCTTACGATTGTGGGTAGCAGATCGGGTGCCTCTCGCACCATAGCTGAGGAGGTGTCCCATGGGAGCCGTAAGCTCGCCACCCCTCGTAGCTCTCAAAAACATCCTGGTCGCAACCGATTTTTCGCCGTGTTCGCGGATCGCGCTGCACTGCGCAGCCGTACTGGCGCGGCAGGCAAAGGGGAACGTATTCCTGGCGCACGTACTCCCATTCGCCCCCATGTCTCCCATCCCCATGGATTCCGGGCCGGTGTTCCCCGTCGCGGTTGGCAGGGATCCACGCTTTCGGATGAAGCAAATGGTGTCCACGCCGGAACTGGCGGGCATCGAAAGCGAAACCCTGCTCGGGCAGGGAGACCTGTGGCTTGTGCTGCAGGGCATGATTGAGCAAAATGACATCGATTTGGTGGTCATCGGGACTCACGGACGCGAAGGCCTGAAGAAGCTGGTGCTCGGTTCCCTTGCCGAAGAAGTCTTCCGGCGTGTGCCTTGCCCGGTGGTGACTGTGGGCCCGCAGGTCGCGCCCGAGTGTTTCGAGCAGGGCCGGCTTCGTCGCGTACTGTTCGCCAGCGATCTTTCGCCCTCGTCCATGCACGCGCTGCCCTTTGTCACCATGCTGGCGCAGCAGCACCAGGCGTCGCTGACCTTCCTCCACGTAGTGGCCAGCGCCGTTCCGAGTGCGGACTTCGACGCGACCGCCCGGGTCCAGCGCGAACTCGACGAAGCGCGGGCGGAGTTGCGGCAGTTCGTGCCCGCCGGCAGCAACGCCGATGTGGTAGTCGAGGTCGGAATCCCGGACGAGAACATCGCGCGGGTTGCGCGCGCCCAGAATGCCAGCCTCATCGTCATGGGCCTGCATTCGCAGTCCGTGTTCGCAGCCACGCATTTGCCCTGGTCGACAGCTCATCGCGTGGTTTGCGACGCGCATTGCCCGGTGATGACGGTGAGGTAACACCCGAGTGGGACGCGCGCCCTCCGCGTCCCACAGGGCTTAGTTCGGATTGTTCTCGGGCTGGTGAAGTATGATCGCCGCTCATCGCCACGACTTTCATCGCGCTCCCCTGGGCTGGACCTCGGCCATGAACCTGTTCAGCCTGATGTTCGCCCTGCTGCTGGCGCTGGCGATTATCGTGCTGCTGCTGTTGTGTTTCTACCTGATGCAGCACGAGGCGCCGCCGGCGCAGGCTGAGCCGGAACGTACAGCGGCGCTGCAGGTCCGCATGATGGAGACAAGGACGTGGTGATGACCTGCGGAATCAGCTAGTATCCACAACCACCGGGTCTCCCGGTGACCGTTCATTTCCGGCTACGTACAACTCAGAGGTCGCCCGGATGCAGGTTCGAACTGCAATCGCTGCGGTGCTGCTGGCATTGTTGGTTTGCTTCCTGGCGTCACATCACGCGCTGCTCGGGTGGATGAGCGCGGGCACTGGGGTAAACTGCCGGTGCAGCACCCCAGCCAGCCCCAAGCGGGCTGGCTGAGGCCCCGCTTTCGCCGCCAGTCTACTCCCGTTTCCGGGTTAACTGAACCTTCAGATGTGCGCTTAACTTCCGGTCTCAAACTGTCGCATTTGCGCTGACACGTGACAACTACCTTGTCTCGCGTCACTCTCGTTCAACCGTGCGCGGACCTTGCGCGCCAATTCAATTAGAAGAAATGGCTTTTCCAGGAAGCCAGCGTCTTGCGGGAGGTGCGCTGTTTGGCCGATTGTGTCTTCCGCGTAGCCAGAAATGAACAAGAACTGCAACTCTGGCCGCAGCAAGATTGCTTTTTTCCTCAACTCCAGTCCATTCAGCTTAGGCATCATGATATCGCTGACCACGAGGTCAATCCTGGCGGGATTGTTCTCCAAAATCCGGATCGCCTGAGTGCCGTCCTCCGCCCCAAGTACGGTGTAGCCGCGTTTCTCCAAATACACGGAAATCAATCTGCGCAGAGCTGGATGGTCCTCGACCACCAGCACTGTTTCGGTGCCGACGGGGACCTCGGCTTGGATCGGCGGCGTCTCATCTTCTACCTTTAGTTCGGTCACTGCCGTCGGAGGCAGGTAAATGCGGAACCTGGTGCCCTCTCGCACGACGCTCTCAACGGTAATGTGCCCCCCGCTCTGCCGTACGATGCCGTAAACCGTCGACAGCCCCAGTCCCGTCCCTTTGCCCTCCTGTTTGGTGGTAAAGAAAGGCTCGAAGATTCGGGCCTGGGTTTGTTCATCTATGCCAGAGCCGTTGTCGCTCACCGCCAGCATCACGTAGCGTCCGGGCTGCACCTCGATGTGGCGACCGGC
>DASWAR010000052.1:0-6172 GCA_036391015.1 Terriglobales bacterium | reverse complement strand
TATCTCTGCAAGCTGCGCGAGATTGCCAGCCGCGATCGCGAGCGTCAAAGCAAGGCGCGCGCCGTCTCCGTCCAGGTGCATAAGCTGTTTGCTCCGCTGGAAGAGGAAGTCAGTTGCAAGAAGGTCGATTCCGGCGGCCTGCTGATCGATATTGCCCACCTCATCGATTCCAAGACAGTGGAGAAGTACCAGAACCGCTACAGCGCTGCTACGCGACAATTGAAGGACTGCGAAGTCGCCATCAGCGGTCCGTGGCCGCCTTATCACTTCACTCCCGGCAAGTTGCGAACCGTTGCTGGGAATAGCTGACCGGGGCTTCTCCCGGGTGCGAACTCTAAGGGAAAATGTGGGCTACATGACCGGGGCACCGCGCCCCGGTTTTCCTTTGCTCGCCGAGACCCGATCCAACCGCTCGGCCAGGCGTCCGCCCCGGAACGGGAAACACCCCCTTCTCCGAATCGCGCCGCCTGTTGACGCCCTCTCCGGTGCGCGCATATCATCTTCAGTTTCACCCCTGCATTCTGGTGACTTCTGTGGGGGATAGAACGGGCCGCATGGACAAGAAGAAGGTCGAATACTTCAAGAAGAAGCTGGAAGAGCGGCAGCAGCAGTTGCGCAAGAACGTGTCGCGCACCGAGCAGGACGGCCGCGCCAGCGATCTCGATACCGCGCAGGACATCGCCGATCGCGCCGCCAGTTCCTACAACAAGGAGTTCCTCTTTCACCAGAGCAACAGCGAGCGCCAGCTGTTACAGATGGTCGAGGGCGCCCTCTCCCGCATCAAGGAAGGCAGCTTCGGCCAGTGCATCTCCTGCGGCAAGGACATCAATCCCAAGCGCCTCGAGGCTGTGCCCTGGACCCGCCACTGCATCGAATGTCAGGAAAAGGCGGAAAAAGGCCAGCTCGAAGAGGCCGCCGGTTAGCTTGGAAGGAATTCTTGCCCGCTGTCATTCCCTGCGTAGCGTGGCCCAGTAATTACTTCAGTTCCGCCAAGCGCGCGCTCGCGATCTGGGCCGCGGCGCTGTCCGGATTTTCCTTTTGCACCTGCTGATAGAGGTTGCGCGCGTCCTGCGGTTGCTTTGCCTCGTACACCGAGGCCAGCGCCAGTTGCGCCTGCGATTTCGCCACCGTGTTGGTCGGATGGTCGATGAGCTCTTTGTACAACGGCACCGCCAGCGCGTCTTTCCCCTGGTTGCGATACAGCGCCGCCAGCGCGAACTTCGCCAGCGCCGGCAAATCCGCCCCGCTCGCGTCGGCCACTTCCTTCAGCTCTGTTTCCGCCGCCGCCGCGTTGCCGGCGTCCTGGTCGGCCAGTCCCATGAAATAGCGCGCCATCGCCGCCGACCGCGTGTGCGGATACCGTTGCGCCACCTGGGCGAATTCCGCCCGTGCCGCCTTGGCCCGCTCCTGCGCTGATGCAAACGACGTTGTCTCCGGCGCCGCCGGCTCGCCCGCCGAGGTCACCGGCGCGCGGTACACCTGCAGTGCGTGTCCCAGCGCAACACCCGCCGACTCGTCCTGTTGCTGTATGTACACCCAGCCGCCGAGCATGATCGCCAATACGGCCACCACCGCCACCGCGCCATAGACCAGCTTAGTGCGATGTGCGACCGCCCAGGTATACGTTTCCTTGGCGCCGGTCCTGAATTGATCTTCTTTGAGCTGATGTCTTGTGTAACTGCGCACTTTGATCGAGTCCTTAACCGTTTAGGAGGGCTGCCGCACTGAGACGTCCGGCAGACGGCCCGGAATTTCTGAGTCTAGCAGGGCCAATTCGCCAGCGTCAAACTTGAGGCGTTTGGCGGGCGTCTGAGCCCGCTGCCGAAATCCCGAGGCGAAGCCGAGGGACCTCGCTTTCTGGTGCTCATCTCCGCCAACGATGCAGGTTTTCGTTCAACCCTTCGTACAACCGTGCAGCGCCTTTCGCGCTTCGAACTTTGCAGGCGCAGCTTCCCTTCAGCTACGTTCCTGCTATCGTGGGCCGGTATATCTCTGCTCCCGCGGTCGGACAAGGAGCCCTTGTGCGCAAGCTGGGAATTTTCGTCGCAATTATTGTCGCCCTTCTGGTGATCGTGATCGTCGTCGTACCGCTGGCGCTCGACATAAACCGCTATCACGGCATCGTCCAGGCGCAACTCGAAAGAGCCCTTGGCCGTCCCGTCACCTTCGGGCAAATGCACCTCTCGCTCACCCCGCCCACGGTGCGCATGCACAATGTGGTCATCGGCGAAGCGCCGCAATTTGGCCGCGGCCCCTTCGCCAGCACGGAAGCGATTGACGCCTCGGTGCAACTCTGGCCGCTGCTCCACAAGGACGTTCAACTCCAGTCGCTCGACTTGAAGAACCCCAAAGTGCAACTGATCCGCAACCCCCAGGGCGTGTGGAACTTCTCGACGCTCGGCCAGCGACAGCCGGCCAAGCCCGCAGAGAAGGGCAGCTTTGTGCTCTCCAACCTGAAGATCACCAACGGGCGGGTCACGCTCATTGACGACCAGAAGCACTTCCGCGGCGTCTACAACAACATTGACGTTACCTTGCACGGCTACGCGCCGGGCAAGGCCTTCGACTTCACCGCCGCGCTGCGCTTGCCCGGACCTGGCACGGAAACGCTGGCGCTCAGCGGCACTGCCGGGCCGATCAACCAGGCGGACATGCTGAAGACGCCTTTCGACGGCAAGCTGCAACTCAAGGAAGTCTCACTCGGCGGAATTCAGAAGTTGCTCGACATTCCTTCACTGAACGGCATGGCGGGCAGCGCCTCCGGCAACGTAGCCCTCAAGAACGAAAACGGCACGCTCAGCTCGCAAGGGACGCTTGACCTGAAAGACGGCGTCGTCCACAACGTGACGATCGGCTATCCGATTTCGCTCGATTACCGCTTCACCGACCAGCTTGCCACCGACAGCCTGCACATTGACCAGGCCAAGCTGCTGCTCGGTCAGACTCCGCTTTCCATCTCCGGCGACATCCATGGCGACGCCACCCCCGCCACCGTCGACGTGCACGTCACGGCGCAGAATGCGCCCATCGCTGAACTGGCGCGCCTGGCGTCGGCGTTTGGCGTGGCGTTCAATCCCGCGACCACCGTGAACGGCAATGTCACGGCCGACATCCGCGCCCAAGGATCGCTGACCCAGCCTGCCCTGAACGGCAACTTGTCCGGCAAAGACATCCGCGTCAGCGGCGGCGAGTTGAAGCAGCCGGTCGAGGTTAGTGGCATTGACCTCGCGCTCACCTCGCGCGACATCCGCTCCAATCCCTTCACTGCCAAGAGCGGCGGAACCCAGGTCAGCGTGCAGTTTGCCTTGACGAACTACGCCGGCCCGTCGCCGCTGCTGGACGCGACCCTGGAGACCGGCAACGCCAGCATTCCGGAGTTGCTTTCAATTGCCCGCGCCTACGGTGTGTCGGCCGTCGAAGGCATGGACGGGACCGGGAGCATCTCGCTCGACCTGCACGCCGCCGGCCCGCTGAAGCACACCGACGCCATGAATTTCAGCGGCAGCGGCAAGATCTCGAACGCAACGCTGAAGACGCCGCAGATTGCGCAGCCGGTCGCCATCCGCAATGCCGACCTGAATTTCAGCCAGAACGGGGCCGCGTTCAACAATCTGAACGCCTCCCTCGCCGGCACCAATGCCAGCGGCAACATGACCGTGCGCAATTTCAACGCGCCGCAGGTGCAGTTCACGCTCAACGCCGACCAGGTTGACGTGGTGAAGCTGCAGCAAGCGCTGGGCACTGCGCCACCCCCACAGCAGAAACGTCGCGCTTCTTTCTATCTGATCCCGCGCGCCGAAGCGCAGGCTCGGCCCGCCGCGCCGCAACCCAGCATCCTGGAAAAAATCTCCGGCGGCGGAACCGTCACCATCGGCAACGTCGTCTACGACCAGCTCCAGCTTCAACAGGTCCACTCCAACGTCCTGTTCGACCACGGCGTCATGCGGCTTGCGCCCATCACCGCCGGCCTCTATGGCGGCCAGCAGATCGGCGCCATCACGGTGGACATGCGGCCGACGCCGATGGCGGTCACCGTTTCCACCAAGCTCAGCCAGGTGGACGCCAACAAACTGCTCTCGTCGGTCAGCTCGGTCAAGCAGACGCTCTACGGACTGCTCTCCGCCAACGCCAACACCAGCTTCCGCGCCGCGTCTTCGACCGACATGGCGCGCACCCTCAACGGCACGATCGCCCTCGACCTCACCAAGGGCAAGCTGGCCCACATTGACCTGCTGAACGAACTGGCGAGCGTTGGCAAGTTTGTCGGCAACGGGTTGCAGTCGCCCTCGTCATCCGGCGGGCAGCCTTTCACCGACATCGTGCAGCTCACCGGCAATTTCAACGTGGTGAACGGCCTGGCACAGACCAACAACCTGAAAGCGCTGATTCCCGGCGGCAGCATCGGCGCCGAGGGCACGATGAACCTGGCTAGCGAAGAGCTGAACTTGCACCTGACCGCCGTGCTGTCCAAAGCGATGAGCCAGCAGGTGGGCGGCACGCAGGTCGGCGGCTTCATGCAGACCGCGCTCGCCAACCAGCAGGGCGAACTGGTCATTCCCATCCTGCTGACCGGCACATTCAGCAAGCCGCGCGTCGCGCCCGACCTGCAGAAGATCGCGCAGATGAAATTGCAGAACCTGCTACCGACCGCGGGCAATCCCGGCGCGCTGAGCAGCGCCATCCTGGGCGCGATCGGCGGCAAGGATGCGCAGCAACAGCAGCCAGGCGGGATCGGCGGCATCCTCGGCGCCATCGCCGGGCAGCAACGGCAACCGCAGGGCCAGCAACCCAAACCGCCGGGCGCTTCTCCGCAGCAGCCGCCGCCTCAGCAGCAGCAACAACAAGATCCTCTCGGCAATCTGCTCAATCAGGTGCTGGGCGGCAAGAAAAAGCAACAACAGCAGCAACAACAACAGCAGCAACCGCCGCCAAAGCCGTAGGCGTCAGTCGCAAGTGAGTAAACCTCCGATCAGTAACGATCTCAATCATGCGGTGCGGCCCAAAATGGCACGGCTTTTCCTTCAGACATGCAGTTCTGGCCTTGCACGACCGCTCACGGGCAGTACACTTCGAGCGGTTCAGAGCTGAAAAAGGAGATTCCTAAATGACATCTCACAAAAAGCACCCGTGTTTTTTCGGTGCCGCGGTTGCGGTGCTGGTATGCGCTACCTTGTCGGCGGCGCAATCCGCGCCGGCGCAGACGCAGAATATTTCCTTTCGCAGTTACAGTGACTGGGCGGCAATCGGCCCTCCGGCAGATGAATATGCCGCCAAGCTACTAAGCATTTCGACTACCGCTCTCGGTAAGGAGGGACGGGTTAATTTCACCAAGTACGCGCCCACCCCGGCGGTTCCCAAAGAGTTCAAAAATATTGTGGACGCCGTCGCCGCAGGGGGCCCCCTGGCGGGGGGAACAGGATTCGACGCTGCGTATATTTCTGGGGGGGACCTCAGCCCGGCATGGGGGTTTATTTACAATTCGGGAGTTCCCTTCGGCCCCAACTTCGATGAGTTCATGGGCTTTCTCTATGGGAAGTCTATTGACGACGGCACCGCGACCGGACTCGACCTGCTCCAGCAAATACTTGATAAAAGCGGCAAGAACGTGGTGGCGTTTCCCATTGTCGCAAGCAGTCAACAGGGCTCCGGCTACTTCATGCTGCCGGTGGGCAATGCCGGATCGACGCCCGGCATCGGCCTGGCTGGGTTATGCCAGCAGAACTGGACGTTCCGATACCTGCCACCGGCTCAGTACGTGATCGATCGCGCGTGTGACAACTTGGTAGCTGCCGGCGTGATTCCAAAAAAGAACATCAAGTTTATTACAGCCCTCCCCGGGGGCGGGTCTTTGGTCAAGGCCGTGGCCGACGGCCAACTTCAGGCGTACGAAATGGCCACTCCCCTCGATGACTTCACCCAGCTTTTTGCGCTTCCCGAGGGCAATCCCGGTACGGTGCGGACTCGGTACATGCACTTCCCTGGCTGGCACCAGCCGTTCCTGATCACCTACATGATCGTTAATAAGAACGTGTGGAACAAGCTGAGTCCAGCGCAGCGGGCGCTTGCCATGGGCGTTGCTCGCGACAACGTCGTATCGTCGTATGGGGAAAATTTCCGGCAGCAAGGCGCCAAGCTGAAGCAGATCCTGGCGGCCAAAGACCATGACACAAAT
>DASWAR010000051.1:0-7346 GCA_036391015.1 Terriglobales bacterium | reverse complement strand
GAAGGCCGCCGCGCGATGCGCCGAGCTGACCACGATCGCCACGCTGGTCTCTCCAATCTGCAGCCTGCCCAGCCGGTGCGCGATGGCAACCTCCCGCACCTTGAATTTCTCGAGCGCCTGCGCCGCTAGTTCCTCGAGCTGCTTCCGCGCCATCTCTTCGTAGGCTTCGTAGTCGAGGTAAAGCGTGCGCCGGCCGCGGCTGTTGTCGCGCACGATGCCTTCGAACACCACCACCGCGCCATCTTCGGCGCGCTTCATGCGCTCGGCGAGCCCGGCGGTGTCAATGCGCTCGCTCGTAAGTTGAACCCGCGATTGGGTTGCGGGTTGCGTGCTATCCCCGCCGCTGACCGGCGGCAGCAAACCCACTTCGTCCCGGTCGCGCAGGCCCGCTGTCGGCGCTGCGTACTCCTGGTTCAAAGCCACCGCGATCGAGCCCAGGATGCCTTTGAGTTTCGCGTCTTGCGCGTAATGCGAGAGCAGATCGCGGACCGTGGCGCCCTCCGGCAGCGACACCTCGTCGCTCGCCTTGCCGGCGATGTCTTTCAAGATTCCGAAGAACAGTACGCGAACCTGCATCAGCGGCCTTCAGTGAACGTAGGTCCCGGCGCTGACTCCTGACTACTGACTCCTGCCCTTACGCTACCGGCGCCGCGGCGCCGCTCAGCACCTCGGCGCGCGCGGCCGCGTCCTTGTTCAGTTCCGCCTTGCTGGCCGGCAGAGCGACCTCGAGCACGTCGTCAATGGTGCTGACGTATCTCACGTCCACGTTCTGCAACTGCTCCGGCGTCAGGTCTTCCTCGACGTTGGTCTTGTTGTCCGCCGGGATGATCACCGTCTGCACGCCGGCGCGCTTGGCGGCCAGGAATTTCTCCTTGATGCCGCCGATCGGCAGCACGTTTCCGCTGAGCGTGATCTCGCCGGTCATGGCCGTCAGCGGCCGCCCCGGGCGATCGGTGAGCAGCGAGACCAGCGCCGTCGCCATGGTGACGCCCGCCGAGGGCCCGTCCTTCGGGATCGCGCCCGCCGGCACGTGGATATGGATGTCGTGGTCCTTGAACCAATCCTCGTTGATGCCCAGCTTGCCGGCGTTGGAGCGCACCCAGGTGAGGGCCGCCTGCATCGACTCCTGCATCACCTGGCCGAGCTGTCCGGTCATGGTGAATCCGCCTTTGCCTTTCATCTTGTTGGCTTCGACGAACAGGATGTCGCCGCCGGTCGGCGTCCACGCCAGTCCCACCGCGACGCCGGGACGCTTGGTGCGCTCGGCGATTTCAGTGTCGACGCGGATTTTTTCGCCGCCCAGGAACTCGCGCACCACCTGCGGCGTCACCACCAGCTTGTCGTGCTTGCCTTCGGCGATGCGGCGCGCCTTCTTGCGGCAGATGGTGCCGATGTTCCGCTCCAGGTTGCGCACGCCGGCTTCGCGCGTGTAGTGCCGGATGATGTTGCGGATCGTTTCTTCCGGAAATTCGATCTGCTCCAGCGTGATGCCGTTCTCATCCGTCTGCCGCTGGATGAGATAGCGCACCGCGATGTGGACCTTTTCGTCCTCGGTGTAACCCTGGAGTTCGATGATCTCCATGCGGTCGCGCAGCGGATCGGGCACCGGATCGAGCTGGTTCGCGGTGGTGATGAACAGCACCTTCGACAAGTCGAAGGGCACGTCCAGGAAGTTATCGCGGAAGGTGTTGTTCTGCTCGGGATCGAGCGTCTCCAGCAGCGCCGATGCCGGATCGCCGCGGAAGTCGCGTCCCAGCTTGTCCACCTCATCCAGCATGAATACCGGGTCGTTGGTCTCCGCCCGGCGGATTCCCTGGATGATCTGCCCCGGCAGCGCGCCGATGTAGGTGCGCCGGTGGCCGCGGATTTCCGCCTCGTCGTGCACGCCGCCCAGCGACAGGCGCACGAACTTGCGTCCCAGCGACCGCGCGATGGACTTGCCCAGCGAGGTCTTGCCCACGCCCGGCGGTCCGACAAAGCACAGGATCGGCCCCTTCATGCTGGGCTTCAGCCGCCGCACCGAGAGATGATCCAGAATGCGGTCTTTCACCTTCTGTAGATCGTAGTGATCGGTGTCCAGGATTTCTTTCGCCTTCAGGATGTCCACCTCCCCGCCCGAAGACTTGCTCCACGGCAGCACCGCCAGCCACTCGATGTAGTTGCGGGTGACGCTGTAGTCGGCCGCCATCGGCGACATCCGCGCAAGCCGCCCCAATTCCTTCAGGGCTTCCTTCTTGACCTCGTCCGGCATGCCGGCCTGTTCGATTTTCTGTTTCAGATCTTCCGAGTCGCGCGTGGTTTCGTCACTCTCGCCCAGTTCCTTCTGGATCGCCTTCATCTGCTCGCGCAGATAAAATTCGCGCTGCGTCTGCTGCACCCGGTCCTGCACTTCGCTCTGGATCTTGTTGCGCAACTGCATGACCTCCAGCTCCTTGGCCAGGTGCTGGTTGATCTTGTCCAGCCGCGAGCGCACGTCGGCGGTCTCCAGGATTTCCTGCTTGTCGCGCGTCGACAGCGTAGGCAGCGAGCTGGCAATGAAATCCACCAGCCGCCCCGGTTCCTCGATGTTCATCGCCACCGTCGAGAGTTCGTCGGAAAGCGTCGGCGACCCCGCCACGATCTGCTGGAACAACGTCATCACGTTGCGCTGCATCGCTTCCAGTTCCGATCCGACTTTCGCGGGGATCTCCGGAATGGTTTCGACCGAGGCGCGCATGAACGGCGCCAGTTGCGAGTATTCCTTTAAATGCACCCGGTCCAGGCCCTCGGCAAAAACAAACAGACTCTGGTTGGGCATTTTGACGACCTTGTGCACCACCGCCAATGTGCCGATGGCATACAGGTCCACAGGTTGCGGCGAATCGACCCTCGCCTCCCTCTGCGCGACCACGATGATGGTCTTGTCCTCGCCCAGCGAGTTGATCAGTTGCACCGAGCTTTCCCGGCCGACCGTCAAAGGCAGGACTGCGTGCGGAAATAGCACTGTGTCCCTTACCGGCAGAACCGGCAGATTGCCGTTGACCGGCGCCACTTCGCCGGGAGTTTCGTGGCGCTCTAAGTTGCGCGTTTCGTTAGCCATATGACTCCCTTGAGTGCATGATACTCAAGTTTTGATGCTGCCTGTTGCCAAAGGATTCAGCCGGCACTCTCGGGCCGTCTGCATCTCCGCCAGCCTCACCGCAGCTCTAATCAATGTCATCCTGCACGAGGCGTGCTCCGTTCTTCAGCGCCCGGATTCTACTCCCCGCCGCCCCCTCCGGCAACGTAACCAAGGTTGGATATTTGATTCTCCATTCCTTACTTGGAACGAAACCGGATCGGTACCTTGCATCCGCCTATCCTCCGGCGAATCTTCAACCCAATAACACAATGGCCCGCGCTCGCGCACGGGCCACCCAATCGGAAACGCTCGCGCCTATTTCGCCTTGGTCGCTTTCCCCTCCATCATGTTCGCCCAGGTCTTCCCCATGTCGGTGGACAAGTCGAGCTTGTAGGTGTACGAGGTCGCCGACACTTCGTTGAGGACGAATTTCATCTTCATGACTTTGCCGCCCATTTCCTCATCCGACGTCCACGTCCAGGTCTTGCCGGACACGTGCCCCGTGGACTTCTCGTGCTGACCCATGCTGTTGAACGCATTGTAGGTGTAGGCCTTCTGCTTGGCGTCGTAGCCGATGATTGCCTCCTCAGTCATCGGCCCCATCGGGCCGGTGCCTTTCGAGTGCGTAACCAGGAAGAAGTCGCCCAGCATGTGGGCTTCATCCATGCTGCTAAACTTCCCGCCCGGCCCGAAGGGCCCAGGCTTCATGTCGCCCTCACTTTTCCACTGGCCGGCGAAATAGAGCAGCCGCTGATGCTCCGGACCCGCCTTCGGCATCGGCGGCGGCCCCTGCGCCAGCGCCACGTTCGCCACCATCACTGCCATCAGACCGACAACGCATGCCACTACCCTGATCTGTCGCATCTTTTTTTGCCTCCTCCAGAAGTGCGCGGCAGCATAGCAGCAGAATCCCGGGTTTTCAATCTGGAGCATGAAGAAGAGCGCGGGCCGCGCCGCGCCCGGTAGCGCTAATCGCTAATTGCCAATCGCTGTTCTTAAACCACAAAATACTTCGCCCCCGGATGGTGCACCACAATCGCCGAGGTCGACTGCTCGGGATCGAGCATGAATCCCGTCGTCAACTTCACCCCGATCGCATCCTCCGGCCGCAGCAGCTTGAACAGCTTGGTCTGGTCTTCCATGTGGGGACACGCCGGATAGCCGAACGAGAATCGCGACCCGCGATACTTCTGGTGGAACAGGTCGCTGATCCGCGGCGCATCCTCGCCCGCGATTCCGAGTTCCTGACGCATGTTGCGGTGGTGCAATTCGGCCAGCGCCTCCGCCGTTTCCACGCTGATCCCATGCAGGTAGAGATACCGCGTGTACTCGCCGCCGTGAAACAGTTTCTGCGTCAGTTCGCTCGCCTTGTGCCCGATGGTCACCAGCGACAGCCCAATCACATCCATCTGCCCGGATAATTTCGGGGCAAAGAAATCGGCAATGCACAAGCGGCGCCCTTCGCGCTGGCGTGGGAAGGTGAAGCGCAGGATCTCGCGGACCTTTCCCTCAGCGGCTAAAGCCGAATTTTGGGGGGCCGCCTTTTCGGCACGGCTAAAGCCGTGCCCTTCCACGGCGGCACCGAGAGACGCGGGATCGTACACAATCACATCATTCCCCTCACTCTGTGCCGGCCAGTATCCCCACACCACCTTCGGATCAAACCATCCCTCGCGAACAATCTCCTCTTCCAATCCGCGAAGCATCGGCCGGTACTTCTCCTCCACCACCCGCAGATAATCTTCCTGCGACGCCGTCTTCAACTGCCACTGGTTCTTGAACAGCGCCGTTTCGTTGATGTACTGAAACACCTCGCGCAGATCGAAGTCCTTTTTCACCCGCGCGCCCCAGAACGGCGGACGCGGAAGGTTCGGCGCCGGCGCCACCGCCGTGCTGCGCTCGGTGGAAACCTCCGCCTCGGCCGTTGCCACCCCTGCTTTTTTGAACTCCTTAGCCACGCGGCCTTCCGCCAGACGCGCCTCGCGCTTCTCCGCCGACTGCGTCAGATCGTCCATGACGTGCAGCCCATCGAACGCATCCCCGGCGTAGAACACCGCGTCCGCATACTCCCGCCGCAAATCATCCTCGACGTACTTCCGCGTCAGTGCCGCGCCCCCGCATACCACGGGGAACTTCAGCCCCTGCTGCTGCAAGTCCTGGATCACGTACTTCATCTCCAGCGTGGACTTCACCAGCAGGCCGCTCAGACCGATGACGTCGGCGTTATGTTCCTGCGCCGCCTTGATGATCGTGTCCGCCGGCTGCTTGATGCCCAGGTTCACCACCTTGTAGCCGTTGTTGCTCAGGATGATGTCCACCAGGTTCTTGCCGATGTCGTGCACGTCGCCCTTCACCGTGGCCAGCACCATGATGCCCTTCTCGCGGCCGGCAACCTTCTCCATCTTGGGCTCCAGGTAGGCCACCGCCGCCTTCATCACCGACGCCGAATCCAGCACCGACGGCAACTGCATCTTGCGCGCACCGAACAACTCGCCCACGGTGCGCATGCCGTCGAGCAGCACGTTGTTGATCAGGTCCAGCGGCGTGTACGTCTTGAGCGCGTCCTCCAGGACTTCCTCCAGCGACTGCTTGTGCGCGCCCTCGGCGATCGACTTCTCGCCGTGCACGATGCAGAACTTCAGCTTGTCCTCTACCGACAGCGACTCGAAGTGGACCACTTCCTCCACCGTCTTCTCGCGCCCGGCGAAAAACGCCATGTACGCTTGCAGCGGATCGCCCTGCGAGCGGTCCTGATAAATCAGCCGGCGCGCGATCTCCACCTCGGCCTCGGGGATCTTGTACAGCGGATAGATTTTCGAGTAGTTCACGATCGCCATGTCGAGGCCGTAATTCACCGCCTCGTGCATGAAAACCGAGTTCAGCACCCGCCGCGGGTAAGTCGCCAGGCCGAAGGAAATGTTGCTGACGCCGAGGATGGTTTTCACCTCGGGCAACTCCTCCTTGATCCGCTTGACCGCGTTCAGCGTTTCCATCCCCGCGCTGCGGTACTCCTCCTGCCCGGTCGAGATGGGCAGCGTCAGCGCGTCGAAAATCAAGTCCACGGCCCGCATGCCGTACTTTTCCGTTGCCAGTTTGCAAATGCGTTTGGCAATGGCGACCTTCTTGTCGGCGGTAAGCGCCATGCCCTCTTCGTCAATGGTCAGCGCGATCACCGCGGCGCCGTAGCGCTTGGCCATGGGCAGAACTTTCGAGGTCCGCTTCTCGCCATCTTCCAGGTTGATGGAGTTGATGATCGCCTTGCCCGGAATGCGCTTCAGCGCCTCTTCCACCACGTCGGCTTCGGTGGAATCCACCAGGATGGGCGCCGGCACGCGCGTCGCCACCTTTTCCAGCACGCTGCTGATGTACTTCTTCTCGTCTTCGCCGACGATGGCGCAGCACAGGTCCAGCATGTGCGAGCCCTCGGCCGCCAGCTTTTTCGCCACCGCGAGAATGTCGTCGTACTTGCCCTGTTGCAGCAGGTTGCGGAAGGTCGCCACGCGCGTGGTCGCGTTCATCTCTTCCGCCACGATCAGCGGCTTGGGATCCAGATCCAGCGGGACCATGGAGTAGGCGCTGGCTGCCGCCGCCGTCGGCTTTACTTCCCGCTTCGCCGGTTGCAGGTTGGCGCATACCTCCACAACTTTTTTTAAATGCTCCGCCGTGGTGCCGCAGCACCCGCCGACAATCCGCACCCCGTACTCGGTGATGAACAGCTTGTGATATTCCGCCAGTTCTTCCGGCTTGAGCGCGTACACGGCGTGCCCGCCCACGTTCTGCGGCAGCCCGGCGTTGGGCAGCACCGATACCTCTTTCGGCGAGTTGATGCCGAGGTAGCGCACGGCATCGTTCATCTCTTTTGGCCCGGTAGCGCAGTTCAGCCCGATGGCGTCCACATCGAACGGCTCCAGCGACGTCAGCGCCGCCCCGATTTCCGTGCCCAGCAGCATGGTTCCGGTGGCTTCCAGCGTCACCTGCACCTGCACCGGCAGCCGCCTGCCGGCTTGCTTCATGCCGTCGAAAACCGCCGCCAGCGCCGCTTTCGCCTGCAGCAGGTCCTGGCAGGTTTCCACCAGCAGGATGTCCACGCCGCCTTCGATCAGCGCCAGCACCTGCTCCAGGCGAAAGCCGCGCTGGCGGCGGTGTTCGACGGCATGAAGCAGGCGAAAAAGCGATTGCCGGTGCAGGTGCAGGTGACGCTGGAAGCCACGGGAACAATGCTGCTGGGGACGGAGATCGGGGCGGC
>DASWAR010000050.1:0-2829 GCA_036391015.1 Terriglobales bacterium | reverse complement strand
GGCGGCAGCGTCCTGCGCCGCGAATTCGGCGCCAAACGCTACGCCAACCGCCTTACGCCGGCCGTTTCTCCCGCTCCGCAAAGCTGTACACCACCTTCTCCCCCGTATCGGCCGTCGGGCCATAGACGGACGGCACCAGCTCTCCGACCAGCCTGAGGTAGACCACCAGTTGGCCGCGATGGTGGGAGGAATGAGCGATCCGCCGCGTCATCACCCACGCTCGGGTTCGCGTCACGTCGAAAAACTGCGTGTTCTCGCGCCACCATTCGTCGGATTTCGCCCGCAGCATTTCCAGTCGCCGGGTCGCATCCGCCCGGTACTTCTCGATAAATCCGTCTTTTGTCCGCTGCGCCGGATTCGGATCGCCGGTATCGATTCCCAGCATCACCTTCATCCACCGGCCCTCCGACTGCACCTGGTGCTCCATTTGCTCCAGCACGCTGCGCGATTTCGGATGCGGCCGGTAGTCCATGCTGGTCGCCGGAAACGACGCCCAGAATCCCGTAATTTTCAGGATTTCCGTTTCGTACGTGTCGAGGAGAAATCCATACGTTCCCGCCATCTCTCACCTCCTGGAAGCGCGCCATTATAGTTGCGTGTACCTGGGCGCGCCCAAGTTCGGCCGCCAAGGTGCGCCACCCCTGTCCTGTCACCACAGTCCAAGGATGGCCACGATCCCGCCTGAAGCCCGACGCCCGACGCCTAGAGCCTGGTTTCAGCCATTCTGCTTGACATGCCTCTTGAAAAGCGATAAACCGTTGGCCAATTTTTGTCGGTAGATGTGTACCTGTGCGGCATAAGTGCCACCGTATCTGACCACAACCGTTTGGGGAGGTGCGGGTCAGTATGAAAACGTCACGAAGAGATTTTCTGAAAGTCAGTACCGTCGGAGGCGTTGCCGCGTCGGTACTTGGCTTTGACCTCACGCAAGCTCACGCGGAAGTGCGGGAGCTCAAGATCGCTCGCACCACCGAGACCCGCTCCACCTGCCCGTACTGCGCGGTGGGATGCGGCATCATCATTCACACTCTCGGCGACAAGAGCGGCAACGTCAGGCCCGCGGTCGTCCACGTCGAGGGCGATCCCGACCATCCCATCAACCAGGGCGCGCTGTGTCCCAAGGGCGCGACCATCAAGCACGACATCGTCAACGACCGCCGCATTACCAAGCCGATGTACCGCGCGCCGGGCAGCGATCACTGGGAAGAGAAGTCCTGGGACTTCATGGTTGACCGCATCGCACGCCTGCTGAAGGACACGCGCGACGCCAAGCTGCGCGAGGCCAATGCGCTCACCGCGGTCGGCGTCATCGGCGGTTGCACCGACAACAACGAGAACAATTATCTGTTGGTCAAAGCGTTCCGTGCTGGGTTAGGCGTCATCCCCATGGAACAACAGGCCCGTATATGACACGGCCCGACGGTGGCCAGTTTGGCCGCCACATTCGGGCGCGGAGCGATGACCAACGGCTGGACCGACATCCAGAATGCTGATGTCGTCCTTGCCATGGGCGGCAATCCCGCCGAAAACCATCCTGTGGGCTTCCGCTTCGTCATGGAAGCCAAGCGCAACCGCAACGCCAAGCTGGTCTCGGTGGACCCGCGTTTCAACCGCACCTCCGCCGTGGCCGACAGCTTTACCCAGATCCGCGCCGGCAGCGACATCGCCTTCCTCGCCGGCCTTATCAACTACTGCTTCGCCCACAACCGCATCCAGGAGGAGTACGTCCGCCTCTACACCAACGCCACCTTCATCGTCCATCCGCAATACGAGTTCAAGGACGACGTCGGCGTGTTCAGCGGCTGGGATGAAGCCAACAAGAAGTACGACAAGAGCACGTGGAACTACGACATCGGCAAGGACGGCTTCGCCAAGGTCGATCCCACCATGCAGGATCCGCGCTGCGTCTACCAGTTGATGAAAACGTTTTACTCGCGCTACACCCCGGAGATGGTCGCCAAGATTTGCGGCTGCACCGTCGAGAGCTTCAATAAGGCGGCTGACATAATCACCTCCACCTATCCCGCCGACAAGGTGGGCACCATCTTGTACGCGCTCGGCTGGACGCACCACAGCTTCTCGGTGCAACTCATCCACGCGGCGGCCATGGTGCAACTGCTGCTCGGCAACATCGGCATGGCCGGCGGCGGCATCAACGCCCTGCGCGGTCACTCCAACATCCAGGGCGGCACCGACTGCGGCATGGCGTACCACAATCTCCCCGGCTACATCGCCATTCCCAAGCAGGACGAGCCGGATCTCAAGACGTACTTCGGTCACCTGCTTCCCAAGCCGCTGCGGCCGGGCGTGATGAACTTCGTCGCCAACTACGACCGCTTCTACGTCAGCCAGATGAAGGCGTACTACGGCCTGAAGGCGACCAAGGAAAACGAGTTCGGGTACCAGTGGCATCCGCGGCTGCCGCAGGGCGCCGCGCCGGGGACGTACGAGAACTGGAGCTGGGCCTTCATCTTCGACCACATGTACAACGGCAAGATGGACGGCCTGCTCAATTTCGGCATGAACCCGGTGAACAACGGGCCGCACTCCCGCAAGGTCATCAGTTCGCTCAAAAAGCTGAAGTTCCTCGTCGTGGCGGAAAACTTCGAGACCGAAACCGCCTCCTTCTGGAAGCCGGACATCATCGCCCTCGACGAGGAGAAGACCAGCACCGCCGACGTGAAAACGGAGGTCTTCCTCCTGCCCGCCGCCAACTTCGCCGAGAAGGACGGCTCGTTCGTCAACTCCGCCCGCTGGTTCCAGTGGAAGTACAAGGCGCTGGATCCGCCTGGTGACGCCAAAACCGACCAGGAGATCATCGCTCGCATC
>DASWAR010000049.1:0-2795 GCA_036391015.1 Terriglobales bacterium | reverse complement strand
CGGAGGACGCGCGCAAGAAACTTGGCGTCACTCTAGTCGTGGAGGGAAGTTGGAACTTCGCCGCCAACAACCAGGTGACCTACAGCCTGGTGGACGCGCAGACTCGGCGCAACTTGAATGGCGCGGTGGTAAATGCCGATCTGCGCAACCTGGCGGCAGCCGAGCGCGAGGTGGTGGACAAGCTGCTGGCCATGCTCGATGTCGAAGTCCGTCCTGGCGAAGCCGCGGCAGCGGCAACGGCTGCGCGTCCCGATGCCTACCAGTATTACGTGCGCGGGCGGGGATACCTGCAGGACTACGCCAATCCCGACAATCTGAAATCGGCGGTGGCGCTGTTCAACACTGCCATTGAGAAGGATCCCGGATTTGCGCTGGCCTACGCCGCGCTGGGCGAGGCGTACTGGCGGCAGTTCCAGGAGAGCAAGGACTCGGCTTCGATTCCGAAGGCGATGCAAGCCTGCCGCAACGCCGCCCGTCTTAACCATCGGCTTGCGCCGGTGCACGTCACCTTCGGCCTGATCTACCAGGGGACAGGCCGCTACGAAGACGCCGTCAAGGAATTCGGACGTGCGCTGGACCTGGATGCGACCAGCGATGCCGCCTACCGCGGCTTGGCGACCTCCTATGCGTCGCTGGGAAAAACCAAGGAGGCCGAGGAAGCTTACCGGCGCGCCATCCAGATGCGCAAGGACTACTGGGGCGGATACAGCGCGCTCGGCGCCTTCTACAACCAGGCCGGACGCTACGACGAGGCGGCCGCCCAGTTCCGCCGCGCCATCGAGTTGGCGCCGGAGAACGTTCGCGGCTACACCAACCTCGGCGGCGTCCTTTACTTGCAGGGCAACTACCAGGAGGCGCAGCAGCTCTTCGAAAAATCCCTCGCCATCCAGCCTAATTACCGCGCCTACGTAAACCTCGGCGCAGTGTATTTCGCGGCCGGGAAATACGATGATTCGGCGCGCATGTACGAGAAGGCGCTGCTATTGAACGATAAGGATTCCCGCATCTGGCAATCCGCCGCGTCAGCCTACACTTGGGCGCCCGGACAGAAGGACAAGGGCCGCACTGCCTACCAGCGCGCAGCGGAGATGATGGAGCGGGAGCTCAAGATCAACCCGCGCGACAACGCCAAGAAGCTGGCCCTGGCGGACTGTTACTCCGTGCTGGGACGCCCCGCGCGCGCCCGCGATCTGCTCCAGCAGGGGCTGCAGCCGCCGCCTTCCGATCCCGAGACGCTCTTCCGCGCCGCCGATGTTTACCTCCAGCTGGACGATCGCGACGCGGCATTTACCTGGCTCGCCAGGGCCATTCAGGCTGGAACCCCGGTCGCGGAACTCGAGCGCGATCCCACGTGGAACGATCTTCGGACAGACCCCAGGTATCAACGGCTGGTGCAGCCAGCCAAGCCCAACATGCAGCATTGAGAGAGAGGTGATGTATGGCAACTCAGCTAAAGATGGTAACAATCCCGGAGCGGAGGGGCACCCGCCCCTGGCGCGATGATGAACCGGTTATCGTGGGCAAGTTCCTCAACAGTAAGGGGAAGCCCGAGCACAGAGTCGTGCCCCCCCATAAGTTTGCCAGCGCGGGCGATACGCTGGTGTTCAAGCATTACGACTGTAAGACGCTCGAGATCAAGGGTATCAAGGGTGACGACATCTTCGATCGTTTCGAGAAGCCCATGCCCGGCGTGGTGCACGCGATTTTGAAGGATCCCCTCCCTCGCGGAATCCACCACTACACCGTCATCTGCGATGGCACGATTGAGGCGAAAGGCGCATCGCCGCCGACCGTCATCATCGATCCGTAGGCAGCAGGAGCGCGCGTGGCCCACATTTGCCAGTTGTTGGCAAATGTGGGTCTTTTCCCGATGTCACGGATACAAGCTTAGACGTCGAACTCAGCCGGACGGCCGGTCAGGCGCTCGATACGCTTGGCGATGGGCGGGTGAGTCGAGAACAGGTTTGCCAGGTTCAATCCGCTGGTGCCGAGAAACGGCTGCACAATAAACAGGTGCGCGGTTGAGGGCGATGCCTGCAGCGGCACACGCCGCGAGTACTCGTCGAGCTTGCGCAGCGCGCTGGCGAGCGCGTAGGGATTGCCGGTGAGATGCGCGCCGGTGTCGTCGGCGGCGTATTCCCGCGAGCGCGACACCGCAAGCTGAATCAGCATGGCCGCAATCGGCGCCAGGATGATCATGAACAAGCCGCCGATGCCGCCACCACGATTGCGCTCGTCACGGCCGCCGTATCCGCCGAATATTGCGCCCCACATCGCCATGCGCGCCGCCAGGGTAATCGCGCCGGCGATGGTCGCGGCGATGGAGCTGATCAGGATGTCGCGATTGCGCACGTGCCCAAGCTCGTGGGCGAGCACGCCTTCCATCTCATCATCGGTAAGCAGGTTCAGGATTCCCTGCGTCACCGCGACGGAAGCGTGGTTGGGGTTGCGGCCGGTGGCAAAGGCATTGGGCGAATCGTTGGGAATCACATAAATTTTCGGTATCGGGATGCCGACGCGCTGCGTCAGGCGCTCCACGATCTGGTAGACGCGCGGCAGGTCTTCCCGCGTGACCGGCTGCGCCCGATACATGGCCAGCGCGATCTTGTCGGAGAAAAAGTAAGAAACAAAGTTCATTACCCCGGCGAGGACCAGGGCTAGGATCATTCCGTTCTGCCCGCCGAAATACTCGCCGACGACCAGCAGGAACCCGGTCAGCAGGCCCAGCAGCAGCGTGGTTTTCAGTGCATTTCCCATAAACTCTTTCCTGTCTAGTTGATGCTACGCCAAGGTGA
>DASWAR010000048.1:0-20169 GCA_036391015.1 Terriglobales bacterium | reverse complement strand
GCCGTTCGCAAGGATGGCAAAGTCGTCATGGCTGGAGACGGCCAGGTCACGCTCCACGAGAGCATCATCAAGCACTCGGCGCGCAAGATCCGGCGGCTTTACCAGGACAAGATCCTGGCCGGATTTGCCGGGTCGACCGCCGATGCCTTCTCGCTATTCAGCCGCTTTGAATCGAAGCTCGAGCAATACCACGGGAACCTGGGACGGGCCGCGGTGGAACTGGCCAAGGATTGGCGTACCGACAAGGCGCTGCGGCACCTGGAGGCGCTGCTGCTGGTGGCCGACCACACCCAGACTTTCCTGATCAGCGGCGCGGGCGATGTGATCGAGCCCGACTCCGGAATCGCGGCGATCGGCAGCGGAGGCCCCTATGCCCAGGCGGCAGCCCAGGCCCTGGCAGCGCATACCGAGCTGTCGGCCCGCATGATTGCCGAGGAAGCGATGAAGATCGCCGGCCGCATGTGCATCTATACCAACGAGCAATTCACGTTCGAAGAGCTGTAGGGGGATTTGTAATTGGTAATTTGCAATTGTGGGCAGGGGCTGTTGCGCGATCATCCGGCACAACCGACAAATTACAAATTTGAAATTACAAATTACAAACGACAGGATGGCAGGGCATTCGGGAACGCCGCTGGTGAAGGCCTGAAATTTTACCGCCGCAAGGGGGCGGCGAAAGCGGCCGCCAGAAACTAGAACCAGAAACTAGAAACTGTTTTTTATGGCTATTTATCTACCCCAAACCGCCGAAGAAGAAAGTATTGGACTGGATGAGCTGACGCCGCGGGAAATCGTGGCCGAGCTCGACAAGTACGTTGTCGGCCAGCACGCAGCCAAACGCGCGGTGGCCATCGCGCTGCGCAACCGCATGCGGCGGCAGAAACTCACGCCGGAGCTGGCGGAAGAGGTTATTCCCAAGAACATCATCATGATCGGCCCCACCGGCGTGGGCAAGACCGAGATCGCGCGCCGGCTGGCGAAGCTGGCGAGTTCGCCGTTCCTGAAGGTGGAAGCTTCGAAGTTCACCGAAGTCGGGTACGTCGGACGCGATGTCGAGTCCATGATCCGCGACCTGGTCGAGATCGCGATTGACATGGTGCGCGAGGAAAAACTCGAGGACGTGCAGGACAAGGCCGAACTCAACGCCGAAGAACGGCTGCTCGACCTGCTGTTGCCCGCCAACGTCGGATTCGGCAGCACGCCGCGCGGGGATGGCGGGCCGGCGGCCATCGAGGTCATTCATCCCGGCGAATCCAATACCCGCACCCGCGAAAAGCTGCGCCAGCAGTTGCGCGAAGGCAAGCTCGACGACCGCATCGTGGAACTCGATGTGCGCGAGAAATCCTTTCCCGCGTTCGAGATCGTCTCCAACCAGGGCGTCGAGGAAATGGACGTCAACATCAAGGACATGCTGCCCAACATCTTCGGCCAGCGCACCAAGAAGCGGAAGATGAAGGTCAACGAGGCCTTCGAGTACCTGGTGCAGGAAGAAGAGCAGCGGCTGATCGACATGGACCAGGTGACGCGCATCGCGGTGGAACGCGTGGAGCAGTCGGGCATCGTTTTCCTCGACGAGATTGACAAGATCGCCGGGCGCGAAAGCGGCCACGGGCCCGACGTGTCGCGCGAGGGCGTGCAGCGCGACATTCTGCCGATCATCGAAGGCACCACGGTGAACACGCGCTATGGCATGGTGCGCACCGACCACATCCTGTTCATCGCCGCGGGAGCGTTCCACGTCTCGAAACCGAGCGACCTGATTCCCGAACTGCAGGGCCGCTTTCCCATCCGCGTCGAACTGCAATCGCTCACCATTGAGGATTTCATCAAGATCCTCACCGAGCCGAAGTCGTCTCTGGTGAAGCAGTACACGGCGCTGCTGGAGACCGAAGGGCTGAAACTGGAATTCACTCCGGACGCGCTGGAGGAAGTGGCGAATTTCGCGGCGCGGGTCAACGAAGGCACCGAGAACATCGGCGCGCGGCGGTTGCACACCATCATGGAGCGCGTGCTCGATGTGATCAGCTTCGAAGCGCCCGACATGAAGGAAAAGAATGTCACCGTGGACGCCGACTACGTGCGCAAGATGCTGGCGGAGATTGTGAAGGACCAGGACCTGTCCAGGTACATCTTGTAGGAATGAGTTCCGTTTGGAATTGGTAATTTGCAATTTGTAATTTGGCCCGGCGAGCAACCGGGCCTTTTGCTTTAGCCAGAAATTCATCCGGCGTGGAAATTTCAAATTACAAATTACCAATTAGAAATCCTCTGTTACCCTGATTTGCTTTCATGAAATGGCAGCTTTATCTCGTGCTGGGGGCGATATTGTGTCTGGCAGCGTGCGGAACGCCAGGTGCGCCGCGCCCGCCGTCGCTGGAGTTGCCGCGGCCGGTTGCGGATCTGGCGGCAACACGGCAGGGCGACAAGGTCACGCTCGCCTGGACGGCGCCGCGCGAGACCACCGACAAGCAGAGCATTCGTCATCCCGGTCCGGTGCGCATTTGCCGCGGGGTGAACACCACGGCGATGGTGCAGTGCCCGCAAGTGGCGGAGGTTGCGCCCGCGAGTGCGCCGGCGTCCCGAAAGGAAAAGGCGGAGCAGCGCAGCTACACGGACACGTTGCCAGCGGATTTGCAGCAGCAGAATCCCAACGGCTACGCGACCTACGCGCTGGAGTCGTTGAACGCGCGCCGGCGCAGCGCCGGATTGTCGAACCACGTAGAGGTACCGCTGGCGCCGACGCTGCCGCCGCCGAGCGACGTACGCGCGCAAGTCACGCCGGAGGGTGTTGTCCTGACCTGGACGGGTGTACTGCACGAGCACGACGCGCCGGAGTTGCGGCATTTGTACCGCGTCTACCGGCGCACACCCGAGGCGCCGGCGTGGAGCGTGGTCGGCGAGGTGCAACTTTCCACCGACCCGCA
Organism: Terriglobales bacterium; assembly: GCA_036391015.1. Taxonomy (GTDB): domain Bacteria; phylum Acidobacteriota; class Terriglobia; order Terriglobales; family Acidobacteriaceae; genus JAIQGF01. Next base: position 17,245 of record DASWAR010000048.1, on the reverse strand, counting down.
CGCCCGCTTCGTGGATGCCGGCTTCGAGTGGGAAAAGACTTATCTGTATCGCGTGGTGGTCGTCACCTCCGTTGTTCGCGGTGGCGCAACGGCCGTCCAGGTGGAGGGCGGGCCGTCAGCGGACGTCCAGGTCTTCGCCCACGACGTTTTCCCGCCCGCCGCGCCGGCAGGATTGCAAGCGGTGGCGTCGGGCGTCGGCCAGCCGCCTTTTGTGGATTTGACCTGGGCGCCGAACACTGAGGCTGATCTCGCCGGGTACAACCTCTACCGGCACCAGGCAGGGCAGCCGCCGGTGAAGATCAACACCGAACTGGTGAAGGCGCCGGCCTACCGCGACCGGGAGGTGACGGCGGGGCACAACTACTTCTATGCTGTAACGGCGGTGGATCTGCGAGGGAACGAGAGTCCGCGGTCGGACGAAACGTCCGAGTCCCTCCCGTGAAAAGCGAACTGCAAAGGACGCCAAGGTCGCAAAGGAAAACAAAGCGCTGACAGCTGGCAAGCGCCTGGCAAATAATTTCTGAATTCCTCTGCGCGCCTTAGCGTCCTTTGCGGTAAAACGTTGCGAAGGATTGAAATGAAATATTGCCGACTGCTGATCAACAACGAACCTCAATTCGCGCTGGTGGAGACCGAAGGGTCCACCGGGCGGGAGCTGGTGACGCGCGTCTTCAAGTCCGATGCGGGCGCGCGCATTCCCGACGAAGACGCGGCATCGAAGCGTATTGATCCCATCCCGCTGCAGGACGCCAAGCTGCTGGCGCCGGTACTGCCGTCGAAGATCGTCTGCGTGGGGCGCAATTACAGGGCGCATGCGCTCGAATTGGGGAACGAGGTCCCGACCGAGCCGCTGGTCTTCTTCAAGCCGCCGTCGTCACTGGCCGATCCGGGCGCGGAAATCCGCCTGCCCAAGCTGTCGCAGAATGTGCACTACGAAGGCGAGCTGGCGGTGGTGATCGGCAAGACCTGCTATCACCTGGCTGAGGGCGAAGAGGTGCGCGACTACATCTTCGGCTATACCATACTGAACGATGTCACCGCGCGCGACCTGCAGAAAAAAGAAAACCAGTGGGCGCGCGCCAAGGGCTTCGACACGTTCTGTCCGGTCGGGCCGGTGGTGGTGGATGGGTTGGATCCGTGGGCGGGCATCGAGGTGGAAACGCGCATCAACCACGAGGTGCGGCAGCACGGCACCACCGCCGATTTCATCTTTCCACTGGATGTGATCATCCGCCACATCACCGCAGCCATGACGCTTGTTCCCGGCGATGTGATCGCTACCGGAACGCCCGAAGGGGTAGGGCCGCTGCACGCCGGCGATGTCGTGGAAATCACCATTCCGGGTGTGGGCACGCTGCGCAACCCGGTGGTAGACGAATGAGATTGAGTGATTTGCCGATTGTGTGATTGGGTGAATGTTTCCGGAATCGGCAAATCAGCAAATCAGCAAATCGCCAAATCGGCGATAATAGAGTCCCATATGAAGTTCTTCATTGACACCGCCAACCTGAACGAAATCCGCGAGGCCAATGCGATGGGCATCCTCGACGGAGTCACCACCAACCCATCGCTCATCGCCAAGGAAGGCAAGCCGTTCAAGGACACGATCCTGGAAATCTGCAGCATCGTGGACGGACCGGTCAGCGTGGAAGTGGTAGCGCTGGAGGCCAAGGGCATGCTGCGCGAGGCCGAAGAATTCGCCACCTGGCACAAGAATGTTGTGGTCAAGTTGCCGACCACGAAAGAAGGATTGAAAGCCTGCAAGACGCTTACCGGGCAAGCCATTCGCACCAACCTGACCTTGTGCTTCTCGCCCAACCAGGCGTTGATGGTCGCCAAGGCGGGAGCGACCTACGTGAGCCCGTTTGTGGGTCGCCTCGACGATATCAGCCACGTCGGCATGGACGTGGTGCGCCAGATCGTGCAGATCTATAACAACTACGGCTACAAGACGCAGGTGCTGGCGGCGTCGCTGCGGCATCCGCTGCACGTGGTGGAAGCGGCGATGGCCGGCGCCCACGTTGCCACCATCCCGTTCAAGGTGCTGGACCTGATGATCAAGCATCCGCTCACCGATAAGGGCCTCGACGCGTTCCTGAAAGACTGGGAGAAGGTGAAGGCGCTGCCGGAAGCGGACCTGGTGGCGAAGGGATAACCTCGCGTATCCGGCATCTAAAGAGGTAAGCTGGACCTATCGCTGTCAGGATGCGTAGTACTCTGCACGCAGGACTGGCCGGATTGTTCCCGAGATTCGTATGAGTGCGCTTCAAATGTATGCGGTGATGGCGGCAGGAACGGCCGCGGTTGCCGCGAGTGTGTGGCAGTGGATCCGCAGCCACCGCACGACGCCCGAACAGCGCGAGCGGCAACGCCGCCAGCGCCTGGCGCAGATGGGCCGCATCTGCGATGGCACCGTCCTCGACGTGCAGGAAATCAGCGCCAATGGCCACGGCCCCACCCAACTGCTCATTTATTCCTACGATGTCGGCGGCGTGTCGTACGAGGCGTCGCAGGACGTCACCCACCTGGGCCAAATCCTTGACATCCACTCTTTCAGGCTGGGCCTGTCCGCCTCAGTCCGCTACGATCCGCAGAATCCCGGCAACTCCATCGTGATCTCCGAGAGCTGGACCGGCATCGGCAGGCGCTGAATCAGGTTTTAGGCGTTAGGCTGGAGCCTAAAGCCGAAAGCCTGAGCCTAGCGCCGCTTTGCCGGCCGTTTGTTCGGGTCGTAGGTAATGGTCGCCTGGAACAGGGAATCGGACAGGCTGGCGTTGTAGCGCACGTTGGTGATGAAGCGCTGGTTGGTGGTATCGCCGTTGTGGGTGCGCAGCAGGCTGTGCGGCGTCATGATGCCCTGCTCCAGGCGCCAGTTGTCGAAGATCTCGCCTTCAACGTTCTTCAGGCGATCAGCCGGATCGCGCCACTCGAACGTTTTCTTGATCGGCAAATGGGTGTGGTTGTCGAGGAAGAGCGTGACGGAATCATTGTCGGCGGTCAGGATGGTGACCGAGTCGGCGGGCTTTTGCTCGGCCACGGCGGGGCCGTCGTAGAAAAGCGCGGTGCCCGGTTGGTTTAGCCATTGGCGCAGTACGACCTCGAGCGAGTGGCGACGGCGGCGGTTGTAGTCGGCGAGCGGATCGGGTTCCTGGGCAGCCGTTCCCTTGTAGGTGACCTCGTATCCATTTTCGCCGGCGTTGATGTACACGACGTCGCGCTGCTTCGTAAGCTCGACGCGTTCCTTGTCAGGATATTTCCAAAACCGCCAGAACAGGGTGCCGAGGCTGTTCGGCTGGCCGTGCGAGTAGGGGTACGAGCGCCCTTGCTGCTCCATGTCCTGGAGGTTGAGCCAGGCTTGGCCGCCCATGGCCTGAATGCATTCGTCGAGCAGCGAGCGGGCCTTGCGCGCATTGGCATCCTGCGGCGTCTGCGGGGAATTTGTCGCAGAGGACGCGGAGGACGCGGACGATTGCGGAGCTTGGGCCGTAGCGGCAACAGCGCACGCCGCGAGAAGCATGGCAAGAGTGAATGACTTCATAGGTGAACTGACTATTCTAGACGCTCGCGAGGCGCAATAGCTGTTCCGGAGTCTTCAGTCTTGAGTCTTCAGTCGTCAGGAAAGCGGGATTCGGGCGCTGCAGAATCGACGACTGGACACAATCCCACGCGCTGAAGACTGAAGACTGACGATCGAAGCCTACCCCACCAGCACCGCGCCGCCGTTGACATTCAGAATTTCGCCGGTGATGAAGCCCGCGTGTTCGCTGCAGAGGAAGAGAATGGGCGCGGCGATCTCTTCCGGCGTCGCGACGCGGCGCAGCGGGATGGTGGCGAACACCCTTTCGCGCGTGGCGGGATCATTGAGCGCGGGCGCGGCCATGTCGGTTGCGACCCACCCGGGAGCGACGCAGTTAACGCGGATGAGGTCGCGCGCCAGTTCGGTGGACAGCCCCTTGACCATGCTGATGACGGCGCCCTTGGTGGCGGCATAGTCGCAATGGAAGGCCTCGCCGCGCTGGCCGGCGGTGGAGCTGACCAGCACGATGTGCCCGCCGCGCGCCTGCTTTTTCATCTGCACCACCGCGTACTTCACCAGGCCGAAAACACTGTCGAGGTTGATGGCGATGGTGTCGTGCCACTGGCGGTCGGTCATGCGGTCGACCGCAACGTCTTCCGGCGGCCAGATGCCGTGGTTGGCGACCAGAATGTCCAGGCCGCCGAAGCGTTGGACAGCCCGCTCGATCAAGGCGCGCGCGGATTCGACACTGCGCAGATCGGCCTGAACGGCCGCGCAACGATCTTTGTTTCTGCCGCACTCGCTGACCACGCGCTCCGCGGCCGCACGATTCGTCTGGTAATTGAACAGGACCTTGGCGCCGGCGGCGACAAACATCTTGGCGGTGGCAGCGCCGATGCCGCGCGAACCACCGGTGACGATGGCGACGCGGTCTTGCACGGAGAGCGTGATTCCGTGGGGCATGAATGGAAGAAGGTAGCAGAAAGCCGCGCTTCTAGTCAGCCAAGGAACATTGGACCGCAAAGGACGCCAAGGCGAAACAAAACGCAAGGTCCCTCGACTCGGACGCCGAAAACCGGCGTCCTCGCTCGGGATGACACCCGTTAGATTTGGTGGCTGAGAGCTGACAGCTATTTCGGCAGCGATTCGAAATCCGGCACCGGCGTGCGCGGCTGGTCGTGGCGCCGGAGCGCGGCCTGGATGAAGGCCTGGAAGATGGCGCGCGAAGACTCGTCGTCGGCGAAGCTGCGCTCCGGATGCCATTGCACGGCGACCACGAAATGAGCGGGCTCGGTGCCCTCGAGACCTTCAATGGTGCCGTCCTCGGCGCGGGCGACCACGCGCAGGCCGTCGCCCACCACGTCCGCAGCCTGGTGGTGGCTCGAGTTCACGACCAGGGAGATTCTCTCTTGCGCGTCACCTGCAATGTCGCCGCAAAGTTCGGCAGAGAACTCCTTCACCGGAGCGACAATTCCCGCCAGTCGTGAGCCGTGCTCGACGGTGACCGTGTGCGCGCGCGGCTGTTCACGTCCGATGGCGTGATTAATCTCGGTGGCGAGGTGCTGCGCCAGCGTTCCTGAGCGCCAGACATTCAGCGCCTGCAATCCGTAGCAGATGCCGAGGATGGGCTTGCGCATATTAAACGCGTCCTGCAACAGGAGTTCGTCGGCGTTGTCGCGGGCGGGATCGGCGGGCGTGGTGCGCGGATCGCGCGCGGCGCCGTATTTTTCCGGGTCAATATCGGCCTTGCTGCCGGGCAGGAGGATGGCGTCGCAGCGCTTGGCCGCTTGCGCGATCTGCTGGTTCGACCATTCCAGCGGGACCGCGACGGGCTCGCCGCCGGACTGGCGCACTGCCTGCTCGTATTGCACCAGGGCACGCTGAGCGTAATCGTGCTCGGAGTGCGGGACGGGAATGGCGATTCTGGGTCGCATAAAACAGTAGTTAGTAGATAGTAATTAGTAGTTAGCAAACAATCGGCCGGCAACTTCCAAAATAGTTTACCGCTCTTACGCCTGGCTTCCCATCGCCCCGGTGGTGATGCGCGGGTCGGGCACGCGGGAACGGGAATAGTACAGGTCTTCGATCGCCCTGCGCACCCGGGCGGCAAGCACGTCCATGTCGCGCAGGCTGTAGCCGGCGGTGGAAATGGGCTCGCCGACGACAAGCTCCATGGGACCGGGGCGGATATGGAAACTGTTCATGGGCAGCACTTCATGAGTGCCGACAATCGCCATGGGCACGACGTCCACGCCTGCCTTGATGGCGATGTAGAACGCGCCGCTCATGAACGGCCGGACCTGCCCGCTGGAAGAACGGCCGCCTTCGGGAAAGACCACCAGCGGCATGCCGCCTTGCAGGCTGCGGACGGCGTGCATCAGGCTGCGCATGGAAGCCATGGCGCTGGCGGCGTCCACCGGAATCTGGCCGGAGCGGCGCAGGTGCCACCCCATGAACGGGTAGCGGAACAGCTCCTTTTTGGCCATGATGCGGAACTGGAACGGCAGGTGCTCGTAGAGGAGCGGGATGTCGAGCGCGGAAATGTGGTTGGCGGCAAAGACGTGCGGGCGCGCGCCATCAATGCGATCGAGGCCGGTGATTCTTACAGGGGAGAAAATCGTGTGCAGGATCAGGCGCGACCAGAGCCGCGCGAAGCCGTGCTGAACGCCGCCGTCACGGTCGAACAGCGACGACAGCAGCGAGAGGATGCCGAGAACGACGGTGTACAGGTAAATGAGCGGGTCGAAGATGAAGATGGAGCGCGCCCAGCTCAGGGCTTTCCAGGATTTGGACGAGGTTTTCACGGAGCAAAGATGGGTTCGAGGAGAATTGTACCGGGCCTTACACCAATTTTGATGCGCGTGCAGCCCTGGCAATTTGGTAGTCCGTAGACGGTATTCAGTAGTTAGGGCCGGACTACCGGCTACTGACTACGGACTACGAATCATCAGTCCAAAGTCGCGGCCTTTTCCGCGATCAGCTTGTGCAGGCGCGCCTGGAATTCAGTGAACGGAACGGTTTCGGTTTTCTCCTGGCCGCGGGTGCGCACGTTGACTGAATTCGCCTCCGCTTCCTTGTCGCCGACAACCAGCAGGAACGGGACCTTCTGCAGCGCGTGCTCGCGGATCTTAGCGTTCATCTTCTCATTCCGCTGGTCAACCGCGACGCGCACATTGTCCGCCTGCAGCGCGTCGCCGATTTTTTTCGCGTATTCGGCGTGGCGTTCGCTGATGGGGATGATCGCCACCTGCACCGGCGCCAGCCAGGTGGGAAACGCGCCCGCGTAGTGCTCGATCAAAACGCCGAAGAAGCGCTCGATGGAGCCGTAGAGCGCGCGGTGCACCATGAGCGGCTGGTGGCGCTGGCCGTCCTCGCCCACGTACTCCAGGCCGAAGCGCTCGGGCAGCGAGAAATCGAACTGGATGGTGGAGAGCTGCCACAGGCGTCCGATGGCGTCCACCAGCTTGACGTCGATCTTGGGGCCGTAGAATGCGGCTTCGCCGGGTATGGTCTTGTACTCAAGGTTGCGCCGGTGGAGCGCGCTCTCCAGCGATTTGTTGGCCAGCTCCCATTGCTCTTCACGGCCGAAGAAGTTCTTGCGGTCGTTGGGGTCCCAGGTGGAAAGCTCAACCTGGAACTTCTCGAAGCCGTACACGCGCAGCACTTCCAGCGCGAAGTCCATGCAGGCGACGACTTCGTCCTCGATCTGCTGCGGAGTGCAGAAGATGTGAGCGTCGTCCTGGGTGAAGCCGCGGACGCGTAGCAGGCCGTGCATCACGCCGCTGCGCTCGTAGCGGTACACGGTGCCGAGCTCGCCCAGGCGCACCGGCAGGTCGCGGTAAGAGCGGAGCTGGTCCTTATAGATCAGGATGTGGAACGGGCAATTCATGGGCTTGATGCGGTAGTCGGAATCGTCAAGCTCCATGGGAGTGAACATATTTTGCGCGTAGTAGCCTTCGTGGCCCGAAGTCTTCCACAAATCCACGCGCGCGACGTGCGGGGTGTAAACCAGCGAGTAGCCGCGGCGGAGGTACTCTTCGCGCATCCAGTCTTCCATCTCCTTGCGGATGCGCCCGCCCTTGGGGTGCCAGAAGATGAGCCCGGGCCCGGCGATTTCCTGGATGGAGAACAGGTCGAGCTGCTTGCCCAGCACGCGATGATCGCGCTTCTTGGCCTCTTCCTGCTGCTTGATGAATTCGTCCAGCTCTTTCCGGGAAAAAAACGAGGTGCCGTAGATGCGCTGGAGCTGCGGGTTTTTCTCGTCGCCCAGCCAGTAGGCGCCGGCGATCGAGAGCAGCTTGAATGCCTTGATCTTGCCGGTGGACAGGATGTGCGGCCCGCGGCAGAAGTCCACGAACTTGCCGGTCTTGTAGAGCGAGATTTTTTCGTCGGGTTGGGTGAACTGTTCGATGAAGTGGCACTTCATGAAATCACCCTCACGCTGAAACTGCTCCAGGCCTTCGACGCGCGGCAGCCACTCGCGCGCGTAGGGCTCGTTGCGCTGCACGATCTCCTGCATTTTCTTCTCGATCTTCTCCATGTCTTCGGGGGTGAAGGGAGTGGGACGGTAGAAGTCGTAAAAAAAACCGGTTTCGGTGGCAGGGCCGTGGCCGAGCTTGGTCTCGGGGAAGAGTTCGAGCACGGCGGCGGCCATCAGGTGCGCCGATGAGTGCCGGTAAACCTGTAGCGCTTCGGGATCGCGGTCGGTCAGGATGCGAAGCTCGTTGTCGGCCTCGAGCGGCCTGGTCAGGTCAATTAGATCGCCATTGGTCTTCGCCGCAAGGGCGGCGTCGGCGAGGCGCGGCGAGATGGAGCGCGCGATGTCGAGCGCGGTAGTGCCCTTGGGCACGTCCTTGACGCTGCCGTCGGGCAGCTTGATGTGGATGATATCGGCCTTTACTTCGACGCTGTCTGCCATGGAGAACTCCGCGAGTACCGGTAAAACGTTGAGTTTAGAGGAAACGACGGCGGCGCGCTAGGAGCGAGGGGATGTTCGGCGGGTGTGCGGGTGCGGTTTCATGCGAACGAAAACATTATAACCGCAAAGGACGCGAGGGACGCGAAGGAAACAGTGCAGCGATTCTATGGCCCGCTGCGCGCGCTCTGTTCCGAAAGCGAGTGTTATCGGGGGGCAGCCCAGGTGATGCGCAGACGCTGGTCCTTATCCCCACCCACGAAGGCCATTTCATCCTGGGAGTAGCAGGCAAAGCCGAGCCTGATTTCTTCGGGGACCGAGTACTCGCGAATCTTCTTTCCAGTGGACGCGTCGAACACGGAAAATGTGACCCGGCTGGATTTAGTTCGGTCGGGGTTGGCTTCAACAAACTGGACTGCCACCTGGCCTCTGGACACCTTGAACGAGCCTAGGGAAGCCTTCGGAGTCGGTCCCGGGACAAAGAACTTCTTCACCATTTCTCCCGTCGGGGAAATCACGAAGATGGGCCCGCGCCAGCCAGGCCGGGCCAGGTACACGTTGCGGTCATCGCCTGTTTCGGCTGCGCTCATGTCAAGGGCCGCTGCGTAAGCCTCGTCTGCATCGAGGCCTCGCTCATTACCCTCGACGACATCGCTTGCGTCTTTACGCAAATCGCCTCGCAAGGTGACCTGCCGCACAAGTTGCCCGCTGCTGTTGAAGATGCCAACAAACGGCCGGAATCTCGAAGGACCAGCCGGGCTTACCAGCCTGCCGGCAACGAGCAGCGTGTCTGAATCAAATGCAGCCAGTTGCATCGGAATCACTTTGTCAATATCGAGCCTGATTCTTGATGAGAACCTGCCGTCGCTCGAAAACTTGAGAACGTAAGGCTCGCCTCGGGACCCCGCCAAAACAAACACCGTACCGTCGGGCAAGACCGTATATTCAGAGATGTGCGAGTTCTGAAAACCCGGCACTGAATTCAATTCGAATCGTGTGATGCGGTTGCCGTCACTCGACACCTTTAGAATGGCCCCGAAGGCCCGACCTTCCATCGGAACAAAGTACACATTCTGATTCCCATCACACCGAAACCGCCCCATGAACATTCCCGCGGCCTGTGACGTTATCGTCACACTTCGCGTAAGGCGGAGCGGCGGAGCGGAATCTTGAGCAACGAGCAACACACACGCCAACCCGCAAGCAACTAGCATCGAAATGAGGCGAGTATTGTGGCTCATGGCTTGGTGGACTTTGCCGGGTCTTGTGCGGGCAACACTGGGCAACTGTCGCGCCGGCCGGCGTTGAGTTTCAGCGGCTGGGTTTCTTGAAGCCGGAGTTCCTGTACTCCACAAGTTCGTGTGGGGGCGGCCGCATCGAAGGAGGAACCACAGCAGAAGACCAGACCGGCGGTATTGCTGCATTCCCGCAAGGAGCCGTACCAGGTGCCGCACACCGGGTAATTCACTTGTTGCTGGCAACTTCCGGCAGTGCACGTTGCCGGAACGTACGTGACGAATGGACAGCTCGCATCGCCGAATGCCGAAGGTGCCAAACCGAAGACGAAGAGTAACAGAAATGTCAGACCGAGTCGTTTCATCGAACCACCTCAATTAGTCTGGACGTCGGGACGGCCCAAATACTAGGCGAAGGGTAACCAAATATCGCACGATCGGAATTTTGTTCTATTTTTGGAAATATCTTACGAAATTGGCCGGTTTTCTTAGGTTTTTGCACGGGGGGGGGGGGTGGCTGCAATGCACAAGGCAATTGTTACGAATCTGGAACACGTTGACCGTGTGATCCGTAGGCGTAGGCCCAGGGCGCTGAGCCCGGCCCGTGTTTATACTGTGTCGCTGGAATACGGAGGACGCATGCGGCGGAGCGCCATCTTGGTCATACTGGTTTGCGTGGCGATAAGCGGCACGGTGGTCGCACAGGAGAAGGCAATGGCAAAGGGTTCGGCGGAAATCCCGCAGGCGGGGGCGCCTGCGCCACAAACGCAAGGTCCCTTGACTCGCCCGGCAAGGGCGGCCGGGCTCGCGCGGGATGAAAGCAAGCAGGGGTCGGCGTGGATGCCAGCGGCGCAAAGCAAGCTGGAAAGCGAACTGGTCGCCAAGTACGGCGAAGGGCAGCGCGAGCGTGCGCGTCGCGGGCTGAAGCAGGTGGGCGAATTCTGGCGCGCGGAAGATGGCGATCAGCCGGCGTTTGAGGCCTTCGTGCGGGCGAACTTTGCCGGCGACCAGGCAACGCTCGATACCACATTCGCGCGCTTCGAAAAATTGATGGAGCAGCTCGAAGGTCACATGCAGGAGATCGGGCGCGAGTTGCGCACCCAGGCCGACTTGGACCTCGGCCCGATGCTGCCGCTGGATGAGACCTTCGCCGGGTTCGACGCCGGAGCGCATGTCATCGACGACATGTTTCGCAACAAGCTGGCGTTCGTGGTGCTGCTGAATTTTCCTCTGACCACCCTCGACCAGCGGCTCAACGAAGGGCAGCACTGGACGCGGCGACAGTGGGCGGAGGCGCGGCTGGCGCAGCGCTTCTCCAAGCGCGTGCCGGCGGAGGTGAACCAGGCGATCGCGCAGGCGCAGGCCGAGGCCGATCATTACATTTCGGAATACAACATCTGGATGTACCACGTGGTGAGAGAGCAGGAGTCAGGAGTCAGGAGTCGGGAGTCAGCAAAAGCAGATTCCTCGCCTGCGTCTCGGGATGAAGGGGCTGTCATACGGCGCAATGGCGAGACTCAGCCGCCGGGTGCGAAAAAGCAGCCAGGCATGGAGTACGCGCTGGAAACAACAAAGCCACCGAGTCAGAATGCCACCGCACAGAGGCTGTTTCCCAAGGGCATGCGCCTGTTGTCGCACTGGAATTTGCGCGACGAGATCAAGGCGGATTACGACCTGTACCCCACCGCGCCAAAAGCGGGCGCGGCGGGGGCCCCGGTCGTTGCCCAGAACGGGTTGGTGCGGCAACGCACGGTGCAGCAGGTGCTGGAGCGCATCGTCACGCAAACCATTCCAGAAGCCGTCGTCAACAATCCGCAGGTGGACTGGAATCCGTGGACCAACCAGGTGAAGCCGGCGGAGGAGAAGGACAGCGACTTTGTTCCTAGTCGCGATCGAAGGCGATCGGGCTCCAGCAATGAGCGCGAGCCGGACACCCGCTACGCGACTCTGCAAAAGACATACTTCGCGGCGCGAAAGATGGATCCGTATTCGCCGACAGCGCCGACGCTGATCGCGCGCCGCTTCGACGAAAACCGCGAAATCCCGGAAGCGCGCGTGCGCAAGATGCTGGTGGACATCGTCAGTTCGGCGCTAGTGCCGAAAGTCGTGGCGCTGATCGAGAAGCGGCTGGGGCGGCCGCTGGCGCCGTTCGACGTGTGGTACTCCGGGTTCCGGCCGAAATCGGAATACACCGAAGCGCAACTCGATGAAATCGTGCGCCAGCGTTACCCGACGGCGGAGGCGTATCGCAAGGACATCCCGAATTTGCTGGTGAAACTGGGGTTTTCGCCGGAGCGCGCGCAGTACGTGGCGCAAAACATCGTGGTGGACCCGGCGCGCGGCTCCGGACACGCCATGGGCGCCGCCATGCGCGACGCGAAAGTCCACCTGCGCACGCGCGTCGAAAAAACCGGCATGAACTACAAGGGCTTCAACATCGCGGTGCACGAGATGGGGCACAACGTCGAGCAGACGTTTTCCATGAAAGACGTTGACCAGTGGCTGCTGGCGGGCGTGCCCAACACGGCGTTTACCGAGGCGCTGGCGTTCGTCTTTCAGGCGCGCGACCTGGAGTTGCTGGGCCTGCATGCGCCGAGCGCTCAAGATGAGGCGATGCGCACCCTGAACGACTTTTGGGGCACGTACGAAATCGCCGGCGTGGCGCTGGTGGACATGGCAGTGTGGCACTGGATGTACGACCATCCCAATGCCACCCCGGCGGAGCTGCGCGAGGCCACGGTGCAGATCGCCAAGGACACCTGGAACCAGTACTACGCGCCGGTATTCAAGCAGCGCGATGTGGTCCTGCTGGGCGTGTACTCGCACATGATCGATTACTTCCTCTACCTGCCGGATTATCCGATCGGGCACATGATCGCCTTCCAGATCGAAGAGCAGATCAAAAAGGCGGGCAAGATCGGGCCGGAATTTGAGCGCATGGCGAGCTTCGGCAGCGTTGCGCCCGACTTGTGGATGGTGCATGCGACCGGAAAACCGGTGGGGCCGGAGGCGCTGCTGCAGGCGACGGAGCGCGCGCTGGGGGAAATTCGCGAATAGAGGGCGTGGTGCGAGTTTCGAGTCACGGGGTCGCGAGTGAAACGCGGAACTTTCGCGGGCGCGGGCGCGTATCTGGTGGTGAAGCCGAGGGGAGGGGTCCGGCTATGTTCTGTGACTCGTGTGGCGCATCGCTGCAGGGCGGGCAGGGCTACTGCAAGCGCTGCGGAAAACAGGTGATCGGGCCGGTGGTCGAGGGAAGCGGGCGCGTGGCGCGTAACGCCCATCTGCTGGGAATCTTATGGATTGCGTACTCGGCGCTGTCGCTGCTTTGCGGCGTCGTCTTGATGATCGTGGGGCGCACGATTTTCGGGCCCTTGGGACTCCCTTCCATGCCGGGAGGGCCGCCCATGTTTATCCGGCCGCTGCTCTCGGCCATCGCGATCGTGCTGCTGTGTAAGGCAGCGGCGGGTCTCGCGGCGGGTCTCGGCCTGCTCCAGCGCCAGGATTGGGGTCGCATACTGGCGATCGTGCTGGGCGTCATTTCGCTGATCAACATTCCGTTCGGAACCGCGCTCGGGATCTACACGCTGTGGGTGCTGGTGTCGCCGGGGGCGGATAAGGAATACGAGGAGCTGGCGCGAGGCTCGGCCGGATAGTTCTCACAGATCACTCGAGCGGTGCCGGTCAATCCACCACGACCACGGCAGGAAAATGATGGCGGCGGCTATGCCTGTCCAGGCAATCGCGGCCACGCTCGGCGGTGCCGGGCTGAACCGGTCGGCGCCGTACAGGATCAGCAGCAATCCTACAAAACCCGCCAACAGATATTGGCCGCTGACGTCGCTGGCCCGCGTGGCGTGTACGTACAGGTAAACACCGGCGGCGAACATCGCCACTTCTACGATCATCGTTCCCGCAATTGAGTTCCAGAGTCCGAGCCCAAGTTTCGGGCCGCCGGGATAAAGCGGCATGTCGGGACGATGGCTGACCCAATCCAGTACCCAGTGGCTGACTACGCCGATCCAGATGACGACCGTGCCCGGCCGGTAACGCGTGATGCCGTAAAAGACCAGCGCGAAAGCCGTCGCCCAGACCACCGCCATCAGCAAACTGTGCGACCAGGGATAACTGACAAAGTCCAGCGGAGTGAAGCGCGTGTTGCCGGGGTCAATGCGCACCTGCTCCCACCCGGCGAGCACGAAGATGGGCCACAGAATGTCGAGAAACAGCGCCGCCGCCAGCAGAGTGGCCAGGTTGGCGCGCGGCGCGTACTTCTTGGCGGCGAAGCCGACGGCAAAGTGTCCGATGAACATGAACAGTTTCAGTATAGAGCTTTAGTTTTAGCGGCGCAGGAGTACTTAGTCCGACGAAAGGGAGGGAGCCTGTTGTGCGCGCCGTGCTTGGATTTCGATGTACACGTTGATCAGCGACACCGCCGCCGGCGTGACCCCTGGAATGCGGCCAGCCTGTCCGATGGTACGCGGGCGCACGCGCTGCAGCTTTTCCTTCATCTCGCGGGAGAGGCCGCTGACCGAGCCGTAATTGAACCAGTCCGGAATGGTGCGCTGCTCGGCCTTCTTCAAGCGCTCAATCGCCTTCTGCTGCTGGCCAAGGTAGCCGGCGTATTTAATTTCCGTTTCCACCGACTTCAGTTCATTGCGGATCTCCGCGGGAAGGGCACACGGGTCAGGAGCGACAGGACGCGCGCGGAAGGCGGGGATTTGCTTAACGAGTAGGCAATCGTCGCTGCCCGGAACGTCGACGGTCGGCGGTCGATGGTCGACGGCCGCGCGGGTGAAGAAATCGGGCAGAAGTTCGCGCAAGAGATCGGCCAGCTTTTCGATGGTGACCTCGGGCCGCTTCAGCAATTGCGCCAGCGGCGCGCCCACACTGGCCGAGAAATCGAGGGCTTCCCCGCCTGCAGCCTGAAGCCCGAAGCCTGCAGCCTTTTCCATCATCTCGCCCGTCAGCTTGGTCTTCTCCAGCACTTCCTTCAGCGCCGTCATGCGCTCCTGCTTCGCGACATAGGCCGACCAGGCTTGGTCGGAAATCAGTCCCACTCGGCGGCCGTACTTAGTGAGGCGGCGGTCGGCATTGTCAATGCGCAGGTGGAGACGAAACTCGGCGCGCGAGGTAAACATGCGGTAAGGCTCGTTGGTACCCTTGCTGATGAGGTCGTCAATCAGGATGGCGGTATAGGCTTCGGTGCGATCCAGAACCAGCGGCGGCTCCGCCTTCACCGCCAGCGCCGCGTTGATCCCGGCCATGATCCCCTGGCACGCCGCTTCTTCATAGCCGCTGGTGCCGTTGATCTGCCCGGCGAGATAGAGGCGCGCGATCTGCTTGGTTTCCAGCGTGCGCTCCAGTTCGGTGGGGTCGATGGCGTCGTACTCGATGGCGTATCCGGGGCGCAGCATGTCGGCTTGATCGAGTCCGGGGATGGTCTTCAGGATGGCGGCCTGCACCTCGTAGGGCAGCGAGGTGGACATGCCATTGACGTAAATTTCGCAAGTGTTCAGGCCTTCGGGCTCGAGGAAAAGCTGGTGCGTCGGCTTGTCGGGGAACTTCACAATCTTGTCCTCGATCGAAGGACAATATCGTGGTCCGATAGATTTGATCTGGCCGCTGTACATGGGCGAGCGATGAACGTTCTCACGGATGACGCGATGCGTTTCCTCGGTGGTGAACGCGATGTAGCACGGCACCTGGCGGTCGGCGTTCGTAACCCGGCGGGTACGGAAGCTGAAGGGCGTGGGGTCGGGATCGCCGGGCTGTGCCTGGAAGCGCGTCCAGTCAATGGTGCGGCCGTCGAGGCGCGGCGGCGTGCCGGTCTTCAGCCGGCAGCCGCGCAGTCCGAGCTTCTTGATGTTCTCGCCCAGCAGAACCGAGGGCGCTTCGCCGCTGCGTCCGGCAGGAATCTGCTGCTCGCCGCAGTGGATCAGGCCATTGAGAAACGTGCCGGTGGTGATAACGACAACTTCGGCGGCAATGCGGCGGCCGTCTCTCAAGACAATTCCGCGGCAGATGCGATGCGAGTCTTCAGTCATCAGTCTTCGGTCGTCAGCGCCTGAAGACTGACGACTGACGACTGAAGACTCCTCGACAATCAGGTCCACCACTTCCGCTTGTTTGATCTTGAGATTCGGCTGCGATTCCAGCACCTGTCGCATCTGCAGGCGGTACTGCTGCTTGTCGCATTGCGCGCGCGGCGACCACACGGCCGGGCCGCGCGAGGTGTTGAGCAGCCGGAACTGGATGCCGACGGCGTCGGTAATCTCGCCCATGATGCCGCCGAGCGCGTCCACTTCACGCACCAGGTGGCCCTTGGCGATGCCGCCCACCGCGGGATTGCAGGACATCTGCGCGATCAGGTCGAGGTTGAGCGTGAACAGGGCGGTCTTCAGGCCCATGCGCGCGGCGGCCATGGCGGCTTCACAACCGGCATGCCCGGCGCCGACCACGACCACGTCATATTGTTCACTGAACCCCACAAATTCATTGTAACGAGTCGATGGTCCCCTCGGCTACGCTCGGGGCAGGCTTTGGTCGATGGCCAATGAGATGTCGGTTATTTCGGGCGCGCCGCAGTGCCGCCGCTAATTTGCTTGAGCAGCGACTGAGCCTGGCCGATCCAGTGTTTGTCGGCGCGGCGGAGCGGGCCGGAAAGGGTGGCGCGCTTGTTGACCACGCGCTGTGCCCAGTCGCGCGCTTCGTCGGACTTGCCCTGCGCAGCGAGGAATTCGGCGAAGCGAAATTGCGTTTCCGATAGCGTCGAGGTCGTCAGCGCCTCGCGGAACAGCTTTTCCGCCGTGTCCGCCTGGCCGGTCTGCGCGTAACAATACGCGAGCAGTCCCATGGCCCGGCCGTAGTCGTGCTTGCGGTCCGTGGCCAGGACTGTTTCCAGGTCGGGGACCGCTTTCCCGATTTCGCCCAGGTGCAAGGAACAAATCGCGCGACCATAGAAGGGATCGGGCAGGTCGGTGCGGGAAGAAATGGCGCGATCGAAGCACTCGCGGGCGCGCACGTAGTTCTGGTCCTGGAGGTGAAGGTCGGCAAGTTCCTCGTAGTTCCCGGCAGAAGGATTGTCGAGCACGACCGCTTCCAGTTCCTTGAGGCGCTTCCTTTTCGCCATCCAGCCGGAGGAGGCGTGGCCGGCGCGCAACTCCGGCAGCACCTCGACGATGATGTAAACGATCGGGCCGATTGTTGGGAGAAAGATGATGAGGAACACCCAGAGATAATTCCCGCTGCCGCGCTTGAAGAAATGCACCAGCGCGAAAACCGTCAGGAGCAGCGGCGCAAACGCGTAAATTTTCCACATGCGGGGCCGGACTATAGCACAGCAGTTGCGGCGGGCGCGGTGGCGGGAATGAGCAGGTTCACAGTCTCATTCGACATGAAGATCGAGACCGGAAGCGTGCCCAGCAACTCGCCGTCGGCTTCGGCGTAAATGCGAGTTTCCAGTTTCGGGTTTCCAGTTTCTAGCGGCAGACAGCGACATTCGGTCGAGGGCAGAATTTCAATGTCGGGGCGGGAGTAGGGGCGATTTGTCCACACGCCGATCATGTAGCGCAGGAACGA
>DASWAR010000047.1:0-5172 GCA_036391015.1 Terriglobales bacterium | reverse complement strand
CCTGGAGGCCGCTGGCCGCGCCCGGACCGCTGGTGCGGGCGGTCTCCCCGGTTGCCGCCGGCGGCACGGATTGCGCGTCGGCCGGCGGGGTCTTGTCGAGGGCGTTGATCTCCAGCATGGCTTCGATCGGAGTCACGCCGGCGATCGGCTCCTTGGAAAACTCGCCGACCCGCAACGAAATCGCGCCCACCAGCTTGCCGTCCACGTACACCGGGCTGCCGCTCATGCCGGCGACCACGCCCGTGTACTCGACCTTCTTGCCATGCAAGCGGACCAGAATGACGTCGCCCCTGGGGCCGTTGGCGTTGCGCAGCACGCCGAGAATTTCCACATCCATCGGCTCCGGCGTGACGCCTTCGAATACGGTGTAGGCGATGCCGTGCATGCCGGCCTTGACCTCAGCCAGGGGCAGGATTGGCGTCTTCGTAGTTGCGGAGGCTGTGGGCGTCTGAGCGCACAGCGCGACCGACGTAATCATCAGGACGAGCACGTAGGAGAGGAGCCGCGAGAGCACTGCTTTTTTCATACCACCCGGTGTGACTGCCAGCGTCCATCCTGCCACCCTATCACGCGCAAAAGCGGCGCGTGCTGGGGACCCCGGACTCGCCCGCAGCCGGTCCATCCTTTCCGCAAACCCGCCTGGGAGGCGAGAGTTGCGGGACCGCGATCCTCTGCGTGGAGGGGGACGAATTCAAATCGCGCGCAGAAAAAGCGGAGTTGCGCATCTATACTAGCGTATTGAGACTGCGAAGGGAATTCCTTATGTTGTACCTGAAACACCTTAGTTCCGGCGTTACGCGGGTTCGCCCGGCCCTGGTAACCATCCTTCTCGTTGCCGCGATCACCGTCATGGGGGGCCTGGCGGCAATCGCACAACAGGCGCCGCCTCCACCGCCGGAGGGCAAGCCCTCGCAACCCGCGCCGGCCGAAGCAGGCGGGCCGCAGGGCGACATCGGTCCCATGGCAATCCCCAAAAAAGGGGAAGCGCCGCCGGAACCCAAGCCGCAGCCGGCAAGAAAAATCGAGGGAATGCCCGAGTATTCCATCAGGTTGGACACCTCGCTGGTACAGGTGCCGGTACTGGTCACCACCAAGGACGGCCAGTTTATCCCCGGGCTGAAGCAGGGAAACTTCCGCGTGATGGAAGACGGGGTGCCGCAGAGGATCACCAAGTTTGAGGTTGCAAAGGCGCCGATCACGGCCGTGCTGGTGGTGGAATTCGCCGCCCGCTACTCCCGGTTCGTCTACGACGCGCTGAACGCCTCCTATGTTTTCGCCCAGTCGCTCAAACCCGAGGACTGGATCGCGGTGATCTCCTTCGACATGAAGCCCACGATTGTCGCCGACTTCACCCAGGACAAGCGTCAGGTCATGGAGGCAATCAGCAGCCTGCGCATCCCGGGCTTCAGCGAGACCAATGTGTTCGACGCGCTCTACGACACGCTCGACCGGGTGGAGGGCATCGAAGGGCGCAAGTACATCGTGCTGGTGGCCAGCGGCTGCGACACCTTCAGCCGCATGACCTACGACAAGGTGATGAAAAAGGTCAAGGACACGCCCAACGTCACCATCTTCACCATCAGCACCGGCGAGGCGCTGCGCATCTACGCGGAAAGCGTGAGCGCCGGACGCGGCCCTGGCATATTTCCGTGCAGCCTCAGCTCCACCATTGACTTCTTGCAGGCCGACAACCAGATGAACACCTTTGCCAGGATGACCGGCGGCCGCTGGTTCAAACCGCGCTTCGAAGGCGAACTGCCGGAAATTTTCCGCGACATCGGCGCCAATATCCGCAACCAGTACGTGCTGGCCTATCACCCCTCCAACCCAAAGCTGGACGGCACGTATCGCAAACTGAAGGTCGAGGTTGTCGCGCCCGACGGTGGACAGTTCCACGTGCGCGATCAGAAGGGGAAAGAGCTGAAGTTCCAGGTCATCGCGAGGGACGGGTATACGGCGAAACATCAGGTGGAGTAGTTAGGAGCTGGGGCTGGTGCTGGGGGCTGGGTTTGGGGCTGGGAGCTAGTCGCGGGGTAACTACGCCCCCCTGGCGTGCGCTGCCCTGGAAAGGCTCGTAGGTGGGCTCGACCTTCGGAAGAACTTCCAACAGCGCCCACTGGATGCGCTGAATGGACTCGCTGACGGTGACACCTTCCTTCGTGCCTTTGAGCGCGCCCTCGGTGAAGACCAGCGCCTGGAGCGCGTTGCGGATGTGGTGGTTCACTTCGTTGAGAGCTTCCATGCGTTCCATGATGAGCCGCCGCTGCTCGCGGCCATAGGCCAGCAGCGTGTACACCAGCATGGCCGCCAGCAACGCGGCCAGCCCGTTGGAGATCACGATCGCCGCCGGCGTTTCCTGGCGCTTCAGGAGGACAAAGTCGAAGCCCACGCTGGCGACGAACATCACCAGGCCCACCGCACCGGCGATCGGCCAAAGATTGCGCGTCAGCATCGACAGCCACAAGCGCTGCAGGCGCGCGCCTCTCTCCTGGTCGAGAGCAGCACCACCCAACTCAGACGCATTGCTGAAAGTGGCCACGACAGCGGATTGTACCTCAACCGCTTCACCGCGGCGCAGGCTAGTGCATGTGGAAAAGGCGGTCCATGAGGAACAAGAACCCAACGCCGAGGAAAACCACCAGCGCCATCTTGATCCCCGGTTCGCGATTGACCTCCGGGATCAGGTCCGAGGCGGCCACGTAGATGGTGACCCCGGCCGAGACCGGCAGCCCGACGCTGACCGCCTGGCGCGTGATCACCATCGTCAGCACACCCAGCAATGTCGCCCCGCCCAGCAGCGCCGACGAACCCCACGCCATGGCGCGGCTTTGGCCGCTGGCCAGCATCACCGATGCCACCGTGAATCCTTCCGGAATCTTGTGCAGGAAAACCGCCATGAAAATGATCCATCCCAGCCAGGTGGAGAGCAGGAACCCGGAGGCGATGGCGATCCCGTCGAAAAAAGTGTGGATGATCAGCCCCAGCAGCACCGACCAGGATTTATGTTTCTGCACGAACTCGTCTTCGTGCGTCTCCTCGCCGAAGTGAAAGTGTGGCGACACCGTATGCTCGAAAAAATGGACGATCAGGTACCCCACCAGCACCAGGAACCCGGCATCATTGCCGCGCAGGCGCACGCTGGCGGGCACCATTTCCACCAGCGCCGTGGCAAGCATGAATCCTGCGCCGAGCGCTACGAAATACTTCAGATAGCTCTGGTGCCACTGCTTGTGCACAATGACTGCGCCGCCGACGACATTGGCTGCGGCGGCGGTCAGCCCGAGCAGCACGCTAAGGGAAATGGGGCTCATGAGGAAGGAAGAGAATACCAGAGTAGAGTCGCGAGTCCCGAGTCGCGAGTCGTGAGAACAATCGTGGTCCCGAAACCGGTAACCGACAACCACTCGGGACTTGCGGCTCGCGACTATTCCAAAATCAAGCGAATTCCGCGGCGGAACCCGCGAAAGCAGCACCCGGACAGTAATTATGGGCAGAAAAGCTGAATTTGACCGTCTCCCGCGAGGTGTATTAATCTGCCCATACACTGAGAAAGGAGGTGGTCCAGGTCAATGATTGACAGTCATATACAAAACCGCAGTGAGGTGTCTGAGGCTTAGAGCGGTTGCTCTAAACCAACCTCAAGTTCCGGTGTGTTTGGCCCAACGCCACTCCAGAGTCAGTGCTGGAGTCCCGGAGGCAAGCAGGTCGCAGTCGCCCAGGCCGCAAGTCGTGCCGGGCAGATTAGAGTGACCGCCTCAGGCCAATCCGAACAGACTACCGGCGACCCGCGTGCCGCAATCGAGCCGCGGGTCGTTTTGTTCTAGCCGACCGCCGACGGCCGATCGCCGATGGCGGTCCTCTCCAGCGCCTTTCGGATCACCTTCTGCGCCGTTTCCGTGATGGCAAAGTTCCCCAGTTCCTCGCGCGTGATCCACCGCGCCTGCGCCGCATCGCCGCCGGCCTTCAGCTCGCCGCCACTCACGCGGCAGAAGAAATCAACCAGCACGTAGTGATACTGCGTTCGGCCTTCGGGATCGCGATAAATGCTGTCAAACACATCCAGCACGTCCACCGCTTCCACCTGCAGCCCGGTTTCCTCCAGCGCCTCGCGCGCGGCACAATGACGCAGGGTTTCGCCCACCTCCAGTGCGCCGCCGGGGATGGACCACTGCCCTTTCAGCGGCTCGGTGGAGCGCTCGATGATCACCACGCGGCCGTCCTGTACGATGACCGCGCCAACACCGACGAGAGGGTGGTCGGGATAATCACGTTTCATGAAAGCAGCCATTAGCGATTAGCAATTAGCTATTAGCCTGTTTCGTCCGGCGGCAATGATGGTATCGGCACACCGGCAAAAAGCAAAACGCGCAGAGAATATCTGCGCGCAATGTCGAAAGCCAATTGCTAATCGCCAATCGCTAATTGCTGGTTTACGACAGGAATCCCCGCGGAGTGAAGTCCACGATCTTCCATCCCTTGCGTCCGCGTTCCATCTCGAATTTCACTTGGCCGTTGCGGCGGATGGGCGCTCCCCCGGCGCGCGGGACCTCTTCCAGGTCGAAGACCACCAGCACCACGCCCTTGGGTCCCTCAATGGTGCTTTGCGAGATGCGGAAATGCACGCGGAACGAGTCATAGCGCTGGAACATCGCCTCGATCTGGTCTTCGAAGGTAAGGTAGCCGTCCAACTTGTCCTGGTCGAACGCCGACAGCAGCAGGCGCTGGCTGTGGCCTTCCAGACCGTCGCGCAGATCGTTCAGCACGCTGTTCGCCACCGCCTGCGAAAACACGGCGCTGTCGTACGGATCCTGGGCCTTGGCCTTGTCTTTCTTTTTCTTCTCTTCTTTCTTGTCTTTCTTTTCCTTGTCTTTATCGGTGGCGGTCTTGGGCTGTTCCTGGGGCGGCGAAGATGACGGGTTCTGCTGCGCGGCGGCCGGATACAAACTGAAGCCGAAGACGCAAATGGTGGCGATCGCGAGCATGAGCCTGCGCATAAGAGATCCCCGCATTCCTGAGATGCTGCTCATTCTACTCCGGTCGCCTGGCTGCGCCGGAGGTGAAAACCCCGGCTGCGCGCAGCAGCCGGGGACCAGTTCTGCCTGGCGGGTGCTTACTGCACCTGCACGCTCAACTGCACGAACACGGTGGCGCCGCCGCGCATGCCGCCGGCAA
>DASWAR010000046.1:0-8963 GCA_036391015.1 Terriglobales bacterium | reverse complement strand
TGGTGCCGACAACCTGCGCCGATAGCTGGCTGGTCTGCTGCGCCCGCACCGTGCCGACTGCTTCTACGTAGTCGGGCACGGACTGGCGCTGAACTTGCAACAATTGGAGGTCGCGGACGACTTCGGGCGCCTGTGCCGCGGGCGTCTTGTGACCGCCGCAGCCGACCGTAAACAGCGCCGCCAAAAATGGAACAACGAAAGCAAGCTTTCTCATCTTTGCTTCACCACGGGTGAGTTGGCATCAAGGGTGCCGGTGGCCAGTTCGAGATTGGCGTAACTGGTTTGCAGCCGGTACAGCGCCTGCGAGTAATCGGTTTGCGCGCGCACGGCCGCTTCCTGCATGCGCAGCAGGTCGGTGATGGTGCTCAGCCCGGCCTGGTAGCGATTTTGGCCGATGCGCAGGCTTTCCTGAGCCTGTCCGACGGCAGCGCGCGCCACTTCGACCTGCTGACGGGCGGCGTCGAAATCGAGATAAGCCTTTCGGACTTCAAGGCGGATGCCGCTGATGGCTGCGTCGTGCAGAGCGTCGATGCGCCCCTTCATGGCGCGCTCATGTTGCAGCCGGGCGCGCTTGGCGCCGCCGTCGAAGAGGTCAAACTGGATCTCAACCGCGGCCAACCAATTGTTGCCTCCGCCTCCAGCAAAGTGCGGGTTGTCCAACTCCCAGTCGGTGATGGCGTTCAGCCGCGGGCCGTACGAAGCTTTGGCAGCGCGCACGCCGTCGGCCTGGACCGCTTGCTGCGTGGCCAGTCCCTGCAGGTCAGGGCGCTGCTCGAGGGCGCGCTTCTCCACCTCCTCAAGCGACGCAGACGGGAAAACCTTTTCGCTAAGAAGTTCGGCGGGGTCGAATCGCGAGTCGAGCGCGACACCCATCTCGTGGTTGAGTTGCGCTTGCGAGAGGGCGACGGCGTTGCGCGCGCGAATCAATTCCTGCTCGCGGGCGGCATGGTTCACTTGCGCGCTGAGTAGATCACTTTCCACCACCATCCCGGCCTGCACGTTGTCGCGGCTGCGATCGAGAATGGATTGCGAAGTCTTGAGCGCATCTTCGGCGACCTGCTGCTGTTTGACCGTGAGGAGCAGGGAGACGTAGGCGTCCACCACGCGCATGACCAGTTCCTGGTCGGAGCGTTGCAACTTGTGGGCCGCGACCTGGTCCATTTGTTTGGCCTGGCGGACGCGGAGCCAGCTCACGCCGGAGTCGAACAACTGCCAGTTGCCGGAAAAGCGCGTGGCGAAGTTGCCGAATGGCGTGGGGGTGTTGAGGCGGTTGAGGGCGAAGTCGGCGGCGGCAAAACTGCGCTGGCGCAGGCGAGTGCCGAAGACGAAGACCGGGTCATCGCTACGCTGATAAGCTTCGGCGAAACTGATCTGGGGGAGCAGGGCAGCCTTGGCCAGCCTGGTGTCCGCTGCCGCGGCATGCTGCTCGAAAACCGCCGCCTTGCGTGCGGGATTCTTCTCCAGAGCCGTGGTCACCGCCTGTTCGAGGGTTAACCTGGACTGGGCAAAAGCAGCCACCGGAATTGCAAGCGCAGCCAACAGCAGCGCGATCTGCCGGATGCTGGCGTGCTTCATTGCCCGTGGACCCCAGCCGCCACCAATTCCGCCACGTCGGCGGGGATAATTTCGAACGAAGTCGTGAACTCGGCTGTCTTCTGCACCATCGCGCCCACCGAGCAATACTTCGTCTCCGACAGGTGAATGGCGTTCGACACCGCCTCGCGGTCCACGTTCACGCCAGTGATGATGTGGCGAATGCGGACCTTGGTGAAGACCTGCGGCGGATCGGAGACCTGGTCGGCTTCCACGTGCACCTCGTAGGCGGTGACGTTCTGGCGCTTCTTGCGCAGGATGTTGATCACGTCGAAAGCGGTGCAACCGGCGAGAGCGGCGGCAACCAATTCAATCGGCTTGGGGCCTGTGGCGCCGATGGCGTCGTCAACAATCAGGTGATGGCCGCTGCCGGTGGTGACCACAAACTGCCGGCCGGCTCCCGTGGGGTGGGTCAGAACAACTGAGGCCTGAATCATGGCGAACCTCCATAAGGGCACACGGATAAATGCAGCCCCTAACACATTTGTTACAGGGATTTCGAGGTGGTGTCTGTGATTCCAGGCGTCTAGCGGGCGGCTTTTGCGGCGGCTGATTCCCGAATCAGATTGCGGACCTGGGCGCGCACCTTGGCTTTGAGTTCCTCGGTGCAGTGGCGCTGGCAACGGCGGACGGTTTCCTCCAGGCTCGCCAGGTAGGCCTTGCAGGGGAAACAGTCGCCGAGATGGCCTTCAACGTCGGCGCACAGCGACGGGTCAATTTGTTGATCGACGTAATCGGAGAGCAGCGCAAACAGCCGTTTGCAGCGCGCCGAGGGCTGCGGTTTGCCCCGAGGCGCCGCCGGCTTGAGCTTGCGGGCCAGTTCGTTGCGCAGGAACACCCGCGCGCGGTGCAGGCGGACGCGGACCGTGCCGGGGCGCAGGCCGGTGATCCGGGCCACCTCGCCGGTGGAGAGCTCTTCCATGTCGTGGAGGACCAGGACCATGCGGTAGTCGGGCGGGATCTTCAGCACTGCGCGCTGGAGTTCTTCGCGGTTCTCGTCGCGCAGGAGTTGCTGTTCCGGCCCAACTTCCCGGGAAGTTGTGAGCGCCTCAAGCTGGCTGCGGTCGGGAAGAAGATCGTCGAGGGAGAGGGTTTGTTTGGGCGCTAACTTGCTGCGCCGCCGGCTCATCAGGCAGCGGCTGCGCGCCACTTTGTACAGCCACACGGCGAGCGCTTCCGGGCTATCGAACTGCGTGAGTTTGGGAACGGTCCGGAGAAGCGTTTCCTGGGCGGTATCTTCGGCATCCTCGCGGTGGCCGCACACCTTCATGCTGAAGGAGAACGCGGTCTGCTGCAGGAGGGCGAGCGCGCGCTCCATCGAATCCGGGTTGCCTTTCTGCAACTCGGTGATCGCGTTTTGCAGCTCGGCTCGCATGCAGGATCAAAGTTGAACGCGAATGTCAGCCCGCCAGCAGGCGCTGTCTGCGGATCTGCGTGCGAAGCACCTGGTGGATGAGGCGGCACGCCTGCTTGACCTGGGGAATGGCAAGCGCCGCGTAAACCTGCTTACCGCTGCGGCGGGTAATGACAACGCCCGCCGACTTCAAGATTGCCAAATGCTGCGAAATATTGGCCTTTGGCACGCCAAGTTTATCCTGCAGGGTGCCGACGCCGCGCTCACCTTTGCCGAGCAGGTCCAGCAGGTGCAACCGGGTGGGATGCTCAAAGGCCTTGCAGATCATGGCCTGGCGCTCGAAGATTTCGTTTTCAATACCGTTGTTGCGGGCCATAACCTTTATCAGTTTCACAGCTGCGAAACTGATTAAGGTTACCACCGCGATGCCCGCCGGCTCTATGACGTAGATCACAGCCCGGGGCTAGACGCCGAGTCGGCCGCCGGCGCTCAAGCCTTCTTGCGGCCCAAGAATTCTCAAGAAAAAATGTGGAGCCGTTGCCCCACCTGCTGCATCTCTAGCGGCACGGGCAGCCTATGGCGCCCGCGTGAGAAACATGTTTCACGACCACCAGAAGACCGGGATGCCCTGTTGCGCGGGTTGTTGTCGCGCCCTGTCTTCTGGTGTGCATGGAGCAACGCCTTAGAAATCCAGAACTAAACGATTTCAAGACGGCCTGTCACCGGAAGATCTATTCGGCGGCAGGCCGTTGTGTTTTCGCGTGGCAAATTGAATTCACAAACTTTCAAGGAGGAAAGTATGCATCGCAACGATTCGTTCCGCGTACTGCTCGTCGTCGTGTTGTTGCTGGCCGGCATTGGCGCCGCTCAAACTCCCAACCGTGTGACCATCCTCTACGACTCGTTCGGCAAGAGTCCCGCCGTCACCCTGGATTGGGGCTTCGCGGCGCTGGTGGACTACGGCGGCAAGCACATCCTGTTCGACACCGGCAACAACGCCAAGATCTTTGAGCACAACGTCAAAGCGCTCGGCGTCAATCTCAAGAACATCGACTTCGTCGTGATCTCCCACCGCCACGCCGACCACACCAGCGGCATCAACTACCTGCTGAGCGTAAATCCCAAGGTGAAGATCTACGTCCCGGACGAGCCCTGGGGCCTGTTTGCGCGTGGCGTCAAGAACGATTTCTACCGCAAGGACCCCAACCTCCCCGCCGAGATGCGCTACTACGGCGGCCATCCGCCCGACATCCTTGAAGCCGGCACTCCCTGGCCCAACGGCACCTTCATCCCGGTGCCCACGAAAACTGAAATCGTGCCAGGCGTGTTCATCATTCCCGGCGTCTCATCCAATCCCGGGACGCTGGAGCTGAAAGAGCTCTCACTCGTCATTAAGGGCCCGAAGGGAGCCATCGTCGTCGTCGGCTGCTCGCATCCCGGTCTCGAGCACATCCTGCAGGAGGCACAAACCATTGATCCCCATGTGTACATCCTCTTCGGGGGCTTCCACTACATCCAGAAACCAGACCCCGACGTCGAGCGCCTCGCCACCGAACTGCACGACAATTTGAAGATTGACCGCATCGCTCCGGGCCATTGCACCGGCGAACCGGAGTTTGCGGCTTTAAAGAAGACCTTTGCCGACCGCTACGTCTATGCGGGCGCCGGAACGGTCGTTGATCTGCCCTGAAGTACCGAGCCCGGTGTGCTGCTGAATACGGGGGCGGGAAGCGCATCGCTTCTCCGCCCCGTTATTGTTGCGGAACAACCCGGGAGCGCGCACAATGTGCCTGCGGCGCATGCGATCTATTTCGCGCGGTTTTCGACCTCTTCCGCTGCCGTTCCAAGCACTGCCGGCGTGACGCCCACGTTCTCCGCGGCAATCTCCCGCTCCCGCAGCCAGGTGAAAATCACCGGCGTGACGATCAGCACGTGGAGCAGGGAACTCACCATCCCGCCTAGTACAGGCGCGGCCAGCGGTTTCATGAACTCCGCTCCCGTCCGCGTTGACCACAGCAGCGGCAGCAGCCCGGCGACCACGGTCGCCACCGTCATCACCTTGGGACGCAGTCGCAACAGCGCGCCTTCCATCACCGCCGCATGCAGACCTTCGCGCGTCAGAGTCCCGTCCGCTTTTCTCCTTCGCGCGACCGCTTCCTCAAGGTAGATCACCATCACCACGCCCGTCTGCACCGCCGTGCCGAACAGCGCGATGAATCCCACCCACACCGCTACCGAGAAGTTGTAACCCAGTGCCTTGACCAGGAACACGCCGCCGGTGAGCGCGAACGGCACCGCCAGCAGCACGTGCGCCGCCTCTTTGGCGGAATGATAGGTGCGGTACAGCAGAATGAAGATGATGAGCACCACAACCGGGATCACCAACTCCAGTCGCCGTTTGGCGCGAATCTGGTTCTCGAACTGTCCGCTCCACTCGACGTAGTACCCCGCCGGCATGGCCACGTTCTGCTTCACCACGCGCTTCGCCTCGTCGACAAATCCGCCGACATCGCGCCCGCGCACATTCAGCAGCACCGTGCCCCGCAACAGCCCATTTTCGCTGCTGATCATGGACGGCCCCATGACCGTCTGCATGTCCGACAGCTCGCGCAGCGGCACTTGCGCGCCACCCAGCAAATACGTCCTGTGACCGAACAGATTCCGCCACTGGCTGCGAGCCCTGCGCCCAAACCATTCCTGACAACAGGATTGGAATGACCAATATCCGCATGGTCGCTGCGAGGCGCTCATGTACGTTACACATGCACCACCTCTTGCTGCGGCGCCGGCGTGAGCTGCGTCGGCTGGTTCTTCTTGAGCCCCGGTTTCACCTCAAAGTTCCACTTCCAGATGGCGAAGATTGGCGGATAAATCACTAATTCCATGAGGAATGAGGTCAGAATGCCGCCGATCATAGGCGCTGCAATGCGCTTCATCACGTCGCCGCCAGCTCCCACCGACCACATGATCGGCAGCAGTCCGAATAGCATGCACGCCACCGTCATGACTTTTGGCCGCAGGCGTTTCACGGCACCGACCACAATGGCCTCGCGCAAATCATCCCAATTGCGCATGAGGCCTTTCTTGATCGCATCGTGGTACGCAAGATCCAGGTACAGCAGCATGAAAACCGCTGTTTCGGCATCCACGCCGAGCAGGGCGATCAGCCCGACCCACACTGCAATGCTCATGTTGTAGTTCAGCAGGTACAGCAACCAGATCGCGCCGATGGCGGAGAAGGGCACAGCGAGCAAGATGATGCCTGTCTTCACCGCCGATCCGGTGTTGAAGTAGAGCAGCAGGAAGACAATGAAAAGCGTGATCGGGAGCACGATCTTCAGGCGCTCCTTCACGCGTTCCATCGCCTCGTACTGGCCGCTCCAGACGAGCTGATAGCCGGCTGGCACACTGACCTTTTCCGACACGACCTTTTTCGCGTCCGCAACGTAGCTGCCGATGTCGCGTCCGGATACATCGACGTATACATATCCGCTCAGCCGGCCGTTTTCATCGCGGATCATGCCGGGGCCGGTCTTGAGCGAGATGTCGGCAATCTGCGCCAGCGGGATCTGCGCGCCCGAGGGCGTGTTGACCAGCACTCGCTGCAATGCATCGATGTCGCTGCGATAATCACGCAAGTAGCGGACGTTCACCGAATACCTTTCGCGGCCTTCGATCGTAGTAGTAACCGGCTCACCTCCGACGGCGGACATCAGCACCTCGTTCGCATCGTCCACGGTCAGACCGTACCGCGCCAGTTGATCCCGTTTGAGGTCGAAATCCAGGAAGTAACCGCCCGTCGTGCGCTCGGCAAATACGCTGGTGGTTCCGCGAATATCCTTCAGGGCCATTTCGATCTGCTCACCGACCTTCTCGATCTCGCTCAGATCGGAACCCAGCACTTTGATCCCAAGCGGGGTGCGCACGCCCGTGGTGAGCATGTCGATACGCGCCTTGATCGGCATGGTCCAGGCATTGGCAATACCTGGCATGGTGAGGGCGTCGTTAAGGCCGCCGGGACCGTAGATCAATTCCTGTGTGGTCTTATGGTCCGGCCAGAAGCGGCCGAGTGTGCCCTGTAACCAGTTCGGTGCCCACTTTGAATACCAGCGTTCGCGCTTTGGCCAGCCCATATGGGGCTTCAGAACAATGACGGTCTCCACCATCGAGTACGGTGCAGGATCGGTGGCGCTCTCGACGCGACCGGCCTTACCGAACACGCGCTCAACTTCAGGGAAGCTCTTGATGATCTTGTCTTGCACCTGAAGCAACCTGGAAGCTTCGGTCACCGACATGCCCGGCAGCGTCGTCGGCATGTACAACAACGTGCCCTCATCGAGCGGCGGCATGAATTCCGAACCGAGCTTGAAGAACACCGGCACGGTTAGCGCCATCGCAATGATGGCGGCAGCGATCGTCTTCCACTTGTGCTCCAGCACGAACTCCACCACTGGGTGGTAGAGCTTCATCAACGGACGGCTGACGGGGTGGTTGTCTTCGCTGTGGATCTTTCCCACCAGCACCGCATTGACAATCTTGGCCAGCCAACGTGGACGAAACTGAAAGTTGTCCATGCGGGTGAACAATAACCGCATAGCCGGATCGAGCGTGATGGCCAGCACTGCCGCAATCGCCATCGCAAAATTCTTGGTGAAGGCCAGCGGCTTGAAGAGGCGGCCTTCCTGCGCTTCGAGGGTAAACACCGGCAGGAAGGCGACGGCGATGACGAGCAGCGCGAAGAAGCTGGGCCCACCCACCTCTTTGACCGCGCTGATCACGACGTCCTTGTAACTACCCGGACGGCCCTCGGCGTCCCAATGCTCCAGCTTTTTATGGGTCTGCTCGACAACTACGACTGCCGCATCAATCATGGCTCCGATAGCGATGGCGATGCCGCCGAGCGACATGATATTGGCCGTCATGCCGCTCATCTGAATGGGAATAAACGCCAGGATCACGGTGACAGGAATCGTAATGATGGGAATGATGGCGCTGGGGAAGTGCCACAAAAAGATCATGATCACCAGGCTGACGATGATCAGTTCTTCAGCAAGCGTGTGCTTTAAGTTATCGACTGAGCGGTCGATCAGGTCCGAACGATCATAGGTGTTGACGATCTTCAGGCCCTTCGGCAGCGTGGGCTCGATGTCTTTGATCCTTTGTTTAAGGCGCTCAATGACCTTCTGGGCATTCTCGCCGAAGCGCATGATTACGACACCACCGACGGTTTCACCCTGGCCATCAAGTTCGCCCACACCACGCCGGATGTCGGGACCGTAGGTTACCGTCGCAAGGTCTTTCACCAGCACCGGCGTGCCCGTCTGCGGATTCGACATCACCACGATGTTGCCGATGTCATCGAGCGATTTAATGTACCCGCGTCCGCGCACCATATACTCGCGGCCGGACATCTCCACCAGTCGAGCACCCACATCGTTGTTGCTCTTCTGAATAGCCTCAACCACCATTTTGATCGGGATCTTGTAGCCGAGCAGCTTGTTGGGATCGACATTGACTTGGTACTGCCGGACGAAGCCACCCAAGGGAGCAACTTCGGCCACACCGGGCACCGACTGCAAGGCGTAGCGCAGATACCAGTCCTGGAAGCTGCGCATTTTCTCAATGCTGTACTGCCCGCCTGTATCGACGAGCGCGTACTGATATATCCAGCCGACGGCGGTCGCGTCCTTCGCCAATTCGACGCTGACACCCTTCGGCAGGCGCGGGATAACGGAGTTCAGGTATTCCAACGTTCGCGAGCGTGCCCAGTAAATATCGGTGCCTTCGTCGAAGATGATGTAAACGTAGGAGTACCCGAAGTCCGAGAAGCCGCGAATGTCCTTCACCTTGGGCATGCCCAGAAGAGCCGAGGTGATGGGATAGGTGACCTGGTCTTCCATGATGTCGGGGCTGCGGTCCCACTTGCCATACACGATTACTTGTGTGTCGGAGAGGTCCGGGATCGCATCCAGCTTCGTGTTTTTCAACGAGTGCCAGCCAAACAACACGGCCGCCC
>DASWAR010000045.1:0-11267 GCA_036391015.1 Terriglobales bacterium | reverse complement strand
AGGAGGTCGTAGTGCGCCGCAAGGCGTTGTCGTTGCCCGCCAGTTGCCTGGCGAATGCCAGGCCGTCCTGAGCGGCGGGCGATTGCGGGTTGGCGGCCACCAACTGGCGCAGCACTGCGACGCTGCGGTTGCTGGTCAGCGGATTATCGGTCAGTTGCGCATTGAGGAAGCGGATGTTGGCGTCCCAGCGCAGCCCCAGATTCAAGGTCAGGCGGGGCGTGACCTTGTAATCATCCTGCAAATACAGTCCAACCAAGAACGGGTTCTGAGGATTGTCGGTACGCCCGTTGCCGGCGCTGTAGATCAACTCCTGCACCGCGCCGGGCGTTGCCAATCCCTGTGGATAGGCCGCCGCCTGGGACCCAAAGATGTCCACTGGGTTATCGAAGAAGACGAGCTGATACCCGAGACCGGAGAAGAAAAAGCCTCCCATCTTCGCCAGATAGACCGCGTTGCCACCGAATTTCAGGTTGTGGCGCCCGACTGTCCAATTGAAATCATCGTGCAGTTGGTACTTGCGGATGAGCGTCTGTTGGGGAACGTTGATGTTGTTGCCCAACTCGGCGCTGGGGAAGGTGAGTAGCGGGTTCACCGCCGTGCCGCCACCGGCGACCGGAAGGCTGAAGGTCCGCCCCGGCGTGGCCGTAATCCCATTCACAAAATCCTGGAACTGAAGGCCGATGACGTTCACCTTCGTATTCGAAATGGTGATGGTGTGCTGCAGTACGAGCGAGTGGAACTGATTGACGTTCGCGGTCGATTCCGTCAGGTCGGAAATCGGCGGGCCGGCGGAGGTCGACTGGTCATTCGTCGTGGTCCAGCGTTCGCGGCCATAGCGCAGGAACATACTCTGGCGGTTATTCAGGCGGTAGTCCAGCTTGATAGTCGCCAGGTGGTCGAAAAACGGGGTGGGTATCTTCGATGCTGGCTGGGCAAACGGCAGCAGCACCAGGTTCGCCACGGCCGTCGGATCGGGATTGATGCCGGCCAGTTCGCGCTTGTGCTCGTAAGCGCCGAAGAAGAAAAACTTGTCCTTGATGATCGGACCGCCGATAGAGCCGCCGAAGTGGTAGCGCTTGAAGTTGGGTTTGCTGAGCTGGACGTCGTCGGCGGTAAACAGTTTGCCGTCGGGCCCGGCGCTGCGGTCAAACTCCGACCTGGCGTTCAGCGCGCTGTTCTGGAACTCCCCGAAGGCGGAGCCGTGCAGCGTGTTGGTGCCCGACTTGCTGATGACGTTGACCACGCCACCAACGGAACGGCCGGATTCGGCGGTGTAGCGGTTGGTGACGACGTTGAATTCCTGAATGCCTTCCAGGGTGTAATTCTGGACGATGCCGCCGATAACATTGTCCTTGTTGTCGCCGCCGTCGACGTTGTAGTCCCAGGCGCGGCCGTCACTGCCACCGGCCGACACCGTGCCCGACCGGCTCTTGGTGGGATCGAAATTGGGAGCGGGACGCACGCCCGGAACCAGCGCCATCAGAGAAGCGAAATTACGATCGCGCACCGGCAGATCTTTGATTTCGGTTGGGGTGACGTTGCCGCCGATGTCGGAATGCGTCAAATCCACAATCGGGGGCTCCGACGTAACTTCGACGACCTCATTGGCGGCGCCGGGCTTGAGTTGGAAATCCAAGCTCACAGATCTTCCCACCAGCAGCGACACATTCTTTTGCAGGGCGGTGGTGAAACCTTGGGCTTGGACCCGCACGTCGTAATTGCCCGGCGGTAGCAGGGCGATGACGTAGTCTCCGGTTGCTCCAGTCGTCGCGGTCCGCTGGAGTCCGGTTTCGGGATTGCGGGCGCTGACCTGCGCATTGGTCACGACGGCACCGCTGACATCGGTCACAGTACCGTTCAATTGCCCGGTCGTCTGCTGTCCCGATGCGGTGAGAACAGTGAACAAGGACAATAGGACTAAAAGCAGCAGCGTTCGCTTCACGACGCCCTCCTTGGGGTTGTGTAAGGTTGCCCGGAAACCAGTGTCAGGTTTGGATGGTTCACATCCAGATCCCAACACGCCAGACACATCGGGATTGGATTCAGCACATTTGGCTCAATGGTCTACGCCCGTCTCCATGGCTGTGTCAAGCCAACTCAACGCACTCGCGGCTGGCTGATGGTCGGGAAGCGCGCGTGTGCACGGGACGGTCCGGCCTCGGTTGCGCCCACGGTCATCTGAACGCCACGAGTCCCCACGAGCCGCGACAAAGCGGCCAGGTCTCGATCAAGAGCACCTCCGCTGTGGAAGCAGAAAGCAATCGGATTGCCGATCATACATGTTTATAAATCAATGATTTACGGGAATGTGGACGGAAAACAAGATGGGATTTTGAAGGTTGGCCGTTTGGTCCCTTACCAATTTCCATACGCCAAAGGGGATCCAGGCGTGAGCGGCACGAATTCCAGATGTAGCGTCTAGCGTTGCGGGGACTGGCGGCGCATCCAGTCGAGGAACATTTCCTCAAACGGCTTGTCGGCGGCGCGGATAAGATGACGGACGCTGCGCCCGGTCACCAGGTGGCAAACTTCCTCGGCCATGTTCTTGGCATGGTCGCCGGCGTGCTCCAGGGTCTGCGTCATGAAAACCAGGTGGAAGCTCTGGTGGCGCGGCTCTTTCTCGGGATTATCAATGTGGCGGACAAACAACAGGTTGCGAAGGCGGTCCATCTCGGCGTCGGCGCGGAGGATGGCAAGCGCTCGCTGCAGGTCGCGATCGCGAAACGCGGCCAGCGCACCAGTCAGCATCTGCTCGAGCAGTTCGGCCATGCGCTTGAGATCGGCGCCGTCCTGCCCTCCAATCTTGCCTGTGACCATGGGAGCGCGGTTGGCGACGTTGAGCAGCAGGTCGCCCACGCGCTCGAGTTCGAGAATGTATTTCAGGCAGGAAAGCAACTCGCGGGCGTCGGACTGGGAGGCGCCCGGAATTGCCGCAGTGACGCCCTCGTTAATCTGGCGATCGAGCGCGTCCAGCTCTTCCTCGCAGCCGCGAATGAAATCCAGCGCATCGGCGGAGCCGGTGGAGACGCCCGCCGCCGTCGCTGCCGCGGCCATGCGCGCCACCTCGCAGCCGCGCAGGGTCAACTCGCGCATTTGGGAGGCGGAAGGTCGGAGTTGCTCGGGGGACGCCGCCGGGTTCATCGGACTCTCCGGAGAGTTCTTGTAGTTCACAACATTCCCGCTAGTTGGGCTTGGCCTTATCGTCGGTAGTCCCGGAAACGCTCCCGCTGACGCGAGCGATTTCGAGCAGGCTGCCGTCCCCCCGCGAACTCACCTTGATGGTGACCATCCCCTGGTCGGTGCTGAACACCATGCTGTTGTTTGCCCCAACGACACGGAACGCGGCCTTGGGATATCGGCGCTGGTAGAACTCGAGAATCTTGTCCGGCGCGGCATCACTTTCAAATTTCGCCGCCGCCACTTGCATACCGCCAAATCCGACCGCCGCGCTGCCCTTGATGCCGCGCGCTCCCGGATACACATCCACCCCGAGCTGCTTGGCAACCACCGCAGGATCATCCGCAGTCACGGTGCCGAACGGCGTGGTGATGACCGTCGAATTCGGATCGCTCCCCACGCGTACACGATGGGCCATTCTTTTCAGCGCGAACACAGTTCCGATGGTGGCGAGTATGCCGAACGCAATCACTACCGCTACGACGATAAGCACGATGCTGAGCGCATTGCGCCCGGCGGGTTGACGCATGGCGGGCGTGGCCGGAGGAGAGACCGCCGAAGGCGCGGACGCGGCGGCGTTGGCTCCGCACTTCGGACACACACCCGCAGTGTTGTCCATCCGTGCGCCGCAAGCAGTACAGAACGCCATAATTCACCTCGGGATCAGTCCATGATAGCTGAAGATTCCAACTGCCAGAAGCGCGCTAGTGCCCGGCCACTCCCAAGGAGCCGCGGCTCAGGTAATCGGTCATGGTCAGCGCCAGCAGGATTCCCAGCCAAAAGAACCCGGCCACGACGAAGACCCAGGCCATCTTCTGGCTTTCGTAGCGAACGTGCATGAAGAACAGGATTACCAGCAGGGCCTTGATGGCCGCGATCGCCAGCGCGACGACGGTGCTCCACTCGCCCAGGTCGATGCGCGATAACCCCGCGGTCAGAATCATCAGCGCCATCAGGGCGCCCCAAACCACGATGTACGTCTTGCGCGATACCACGTGCTCAGCCATGCGTTCTCTATGCCTTCTTGTGCGCGATCAGGTAGAGGAGCGGATAGAGGAAAATCCACACCACGTCCACGAAGTGCCAGTACAAACCGCTGACATGCACCGAGTTGTGATTCGCCGGAGAGTAGGCCCCTTTGGCTGCATACCATCCGATGACGGCCAGCAGGATGATTCCGATGGTCACGTGCAGGGCATGCAGGCCGGTCATGACGAAATAGATGTAAAAGAACATCTGCACCGCCTGCGGGTCCGGTACCGTCAGCTTCCACAGCGCGCCGGGAACCGCGCCCTCCACGATGTGCGCGTGGTACTCGAAGCCCTTCAGCACCAGGAAGGCTACGCCCATGGCGGAGGCGATCCACAGGTAGAGCGCGCATGTCTTGTTGCGCCCGACCTGCACCGCGTGCACCGCCAGCGCCACCAGCAAGCTGCTGCACAGCAGGATCACGGTGTTGATGGTGCCAAACCAGAAATCCATGTGCTCGCTGCCGGTCACCCAGGCGTCGTAATGCGCGGTGCGGTACACCAGGTAGGCGGCGAACAGGCCGCCGAAGAACATGATCTCGGTGACCAGGAACACCCACATGCCCAGCGTGGCGCTTTCGCGCTGCTGGTCCAGGTCGGCGAAATGGTGCCGCAGGCCGTGAGTGGCGGCTATGGCTCTATCGTGCAACAGGGACCTCCGACACGGTGGAGTAGTCGTACGCTTCCCAGGTCACCACCGGCGTTTCGAGGAAATTTTCGGTGGGAGGCGGCGAGGGCGTACGCCACTCCAGACCGGTTGCGCCCCATGGGTTATCGGAAACCACTTCGCCGTAGCGCAGCGACCACAGCAGGTAAATCAGTGGCAGGACGTAGCCCACCGCCAGGATTGACGCGCCGGCGCTCGACATGACGTTCAGCACCTGGAACTCCGGCGGATACGAGTGATAGCGCCGCGGCATGCCAAGGTATCCCAGCACAAACTGCGGAAAGAACGTCAGGTTGAAGCCGATGAAGATGGTGGCGGCGGCGATTTTTCCCCACGCTTCCGGGTACATGCGCCCGCTGATTTTCGGCCACCAGAAGTGGATGCCGGCCAGATAGCCCATCACCGCCCCGCCCACCATGATGTAGTGGAAGTGCGCGATCACGAAATAGGTGTCGTGCACATGAACATCAAGTCCCAGCGCCGCCAGGTAGAGGCCCGTCATGCCGCCCATGGTGAACAGCCCGATGAATCCTATGGCGTAGAGCATGGGCGTGGTCAGCGACACCGAGCCCTTGTACATCGTCGCCGTCCAGTTGAACACCTTGATGGCCGAGGGCACCGCCACGAAGTAGCTCAGCAGCGAGAAAACGAGCGCCGCGTAGACCGAAATTCCGGCGACAAACATGTGGTGCGCCCACACCAGGAATCCCAGCACGGCAATCGCGATCGAAGCCAGCGCAACCGCGATGTATCCGAAGACGCGCTTGCGGGAAAACGTCGAGACCACTTCCGAGATCACCGCCATCGAAGGCAGGATCATGATGTACACCGCGGGGTGCGAGTAGAACCAGAACAGGTGCTGGAACAGCACCGGGTCGCCGCCCAGCCGGGGATCGAAGATGCCCAGGTGGAAGGCCCGCTCCAGCGCCACCAGCGTGAGCGCGATCGCCACCACCGGCGTCCCCAGCACCTGAATGACCGAGGTCGCGTAGTGGCCCCAGATGAATAGCGGCAGGCGGCTCCAGGTCAAGCCC
The DNA here is from genome assembly GCA_036391015.1 of Terriglobales bacterium. GTDB lineage: Bacteria > Acidobacteriota > Terriglobia > Terriglobales > Acidobacteriaceae > JAIQGF01. The sequence goes on along the minus strand of DASWAR010000045.1, from coordinate 5,361 downwards.
GGCGCGCGCATGCGGTGGATGGTCACGATGAAATTAAAGCCCGTGAAGATGGAGGAGAATCCCGCAAGGAAGATTGCCACAATCGCCGTGATCACGTGCGTGTTCGAGTAGGTGCTGCTGTACGGCACATAGAATGTCCACCCGGTGTCTATGCCTCCGGTCAGCACTACGTACATCATCAGCCCGGCGCCGACGATGTACAGGTACCAGCTCGCCAGGTTGATTCTGGGAAACGCCAGGTCCCTGGCTCCGATCATCATCGGTACCAGGAAATTCCCCAGGGTAGCGGGAATCGACGGGATCAGAAAGAAGAACACCATGACGACCCCGTGGATGGTAAACATCTTGTTGTAAGTGTCCGACGACATCAGGTCGCCCGCCGGAGTGAGCAGTTCCAGGCGGATCATGGTGGCCGCGAACCCGCCGACGAAGAACATGGCGGTGATGGAAATCAGGTACAGGATGGCGATGCGCTTGTGGTCGGTTGTCAGCAGCCACGACCTCACGCTGAAATCGGTGTTCAGGTAGTTCTCGCGTTCGACCGCCGGTGCGGCAATGGTGGCCATAATGGTTCGCCTTAACGACTCCTGGTTGCAGGGGCGGCCGGACGATTGTTCACCGGCTCACGCTGCGCGGGTTGAGATAACGACCTGATGTATGCGACCAGGGACAACAACTGCTCCTCGTTGACGATCCCCTGGAAGGTGGGCATGATCGGTTTGAATCCCGCCACTACCTTCGCTCCCGGAGTGAGGATGGATTCGCGGACGTAGTTGTCGTCAACCGTAACCGTGCGCCCGTCATCCAACAGCACCGGCTTGCCGTAAGCGCCGACCAGGTTGGGCCCGCGACCCTGGGTGTCGAAACGGTGGCACGTGGTACAGCCGAGCTGTTGGAACAGCTTCTGCCCCGTCGAAGCCAGCGACCCTTCCGCGTTTCCGCCCGAGAGCCACGCCTGGTACGCTGCCGGTTCCATCACCACCACCTCGCCGATCATGCCCGCGTGCATGGTGCCGCAGTATTGCGTGCAGAACAGGTGATACCGGCCTGGCTTCGTCGTCTGGAACCACAGGGTTGTGTAGCGTCCCGGCAGCACGTCCTGCTTCACCCGGAACTCGGGCAGAAACAGGCTGTGGATCACGTCCTGGGAAATCATCGTCAGCCGGACGGCGCGTCCCAGGGGCACGTGCAGTTGATCAATCTCGCGCTGGCCCTCGGGGTGCTGAAATTTCCACATCCACTGTTTGCCGACGACAAAGATCTCCTCCGAGTCCGGCGGCGGTTGCGCCCAGGTCATGTAAATCGACGCGCTCCAAACGAACATGACCATGAAAATGCCGAAAGGGATCAGCGTCCAAATGGCTTCCAGAGTGTTCGATCCCTCGATCTGGGTGGCGATCGGGTTTCTGGCGCGCCGGAATTTCATCGCGAAGATGAAAATCAGCGTGAAGATCATCACCGTGAAAAACCCGGTGACTGCGAGCATGAAGATCATGAGCGCGTCGGTTCGGTTCGCCAGGGTGGAGGCGCGTACCGGCCACAGCGGCAGGGTTTGCCACATACGCTAACGCCCTCCCCTCGGCGCGGCTCGGCCGCTGGTGATCCGCTTGTTCCTGGGCTCGAGTTTGAACATCGCGATAAGGAATGCGCCCAGCAGCAGCACCGTGATCGCGCCCCCGATCTGCATCACACGCGAGATGATGGCGCCGTACTTCCCGGTGCGCGGGTCGTAGTGGTAGCAGTACAGCAAGACCTGGTCCACCATGGTTCCAATGTGTCCTTGCGAGGCTTCCACCATGCCGAGCCGCAGATCCTTGGGCGAATACTCCACTCCGTAGTAGTACTGCGCGATCCTGCCCTGCGGCGTGAGCACCATGAGCGCCGTGGCGTGCGCAAACTGCTGCGTCTCCGTGTCCCACTGGTAATGGAATCCCACCGCCTTGGTCAAAGCCGTGATTGCGGGTTGCTCGCCGGTCAGAAAATGCCAGCCCTGCTCCGCCCCCGGACGTCCGTATCGCCGCAGGTAGGTCGCCTTTTTGGCGCGCGCAAGTTCAGGTTGCTCGCGTGGATCGAAGCTGACCGTCACCACCTGGAATTCTTTGCCGATATCGAATTTCAGCACCGAAAAGGCGCTCACCATGCCGTTCAGCACTTCCGTGCACAGCATCGGACAGTCGTAGTACACCAGCGCCAGCACCACCGGCTTTTTGCCGAAGTAGTCACCCAGCTTCACCGCTTGCCCGTTCTCATCCCTGAACGCGAGGTCCAGCGGAACCGGGCCATTCAGCTTCTGCTCGATCTCGATGTTGTTCAGGATCTGCGGTGGCGGCGTGGCCCGCGTCACCGCCGGCGGTCCCATCCCTTGCCCGGCCGCCAGTGCGCCTGCCAGCAGCACAACGGCGAAAACCAATCCCGCAACTTTGTTATGGAATGCTTGAATCACCATGACTCCGTCTTCAATCTGCAATCGTCAATCTGCAATCTGCAATCACCAATTCCTACTGGTTCCCCTTTGGTTCCGTTCCTCCGCCGGCGCCGGCGGGCGTGCCATCGCCGCTCCCGAACCGTGCACGGGGCGGCAGCGCAGGTTGTGGTCGAACCGGGAGGCCATTTTTCGCCACGGCCTCCATCGCCTGCTCGATCGGGATATGCCCTGCGCCCGCCGTATTCAATTGCTCATCGGTGGCGGCGCGGAATTTCTCCAGATCCGCGACCTCATCCGGCTGTAGTTGCGGTGCCGGAAACAGCAGCGCCGGGTTGCCCTTCCGGTTGGCCTGCGAGAAAGGCGTAACGACGGCGGCGTTGCGCGGCGCCGGGGTCACCCGGCTAGCGGCGAAGTACCGCACCATCCCCCACGAAATCAGGTGAATCACCAACACCGTGATCGCCAGCGCGATCATGAAATACACGATCCCGCGCGCGCCGAGGTCGCTCCGGTCGTACATCATCTCCGGATGGCGCGCCTCCGCGAGCGGAATCTCCCGTTCCGTCTCCGGCCGTCTCGACTTGTTTTCTGCGTCACTCATGCTGCTTGGCCAGCAACGCGGTCAGGTGCGGATCGTGCAGCGCCACCAGCGGCCGCCGTTTCAGGTTGTGAAAGAAGTACGCCAGCCAGAACGCGGACATCGCGAGCGGGATTACCGCATCCAGCCAGCTAGCGTGCAATTTTGCCCGGCTGAAGTTGGGCTCGATGTTCCAGTACAGATCGAGGTACCGCATCGCGATCAGCCACACCGCAATCCACATCAGCTTGCGCGAATTCTGCTTCAACCCGCGCGACAGCAGCATGGCGAACGGAATTGCAAAGTGTCCCACGATCAGCACCAGCCCCAGCACGCGCCAGTCGCCCCGGATGCGGTCCGCGAACCAGTGGATCTCCTCCGGCAGGTTTCCCGACCACACGATCAGCCACTGCGAGAAACTGAAGTAGGCCCACAGCATCACGAAGGTGAGCATCAGCTTTCCGTAATCGTGAAAATTGGAGGCCGTCAGCACCTTCGCCATCGGTTCGTGCGCCTTCAACATGTGCCCGACAATCGCCGCCAGGCACAGCGCGAGCAGCGCCTGCCCCACCATGAAAATCAGCCCGTAAATGGTGGAGGTGAATTCCGGCGTCAGCGACATCACCCAGTCCACCACCGCAAACGTCAGCGTCCACCCGTACACGATGATCCCCACCGCGCTCAGAGCCTGGAAACGCTTGTCCGGCGCGCGTTCCGGCGGATGGTCCTGCGCCTCCGACCACGCCAGCAGGAGATACGCCATCACGCCCCAGGCCAGGAAGAACAGGATTCCGCGCACCAGGAATAGATTCGGATTCAGGTAGCGCGCCGCCTGGTGCGCCATGTGCTCGTTGCGCTTCAGTTCCTCCGGATTCGCCCACGGATAATTCAGGTGCCGGTAGGCGCCGAGAACGATCGGGACGAACGCCGCCGCCAGCATCGGCAAAGTGCCCACCGCTGCTTCCCAGATGCGCCGCACCCCCACGCCCCAATCGCCGCCGGTCAAGTGCCATACCATCAGCAGCGCCATCGCCCCCAGCGTCGGCCCGATGCAGAACATGAAGGCCAGCAGGTACGAGTGCATGGCCTGTTGCGGCTCGACGATAAACCCGATCACGGCCGCGATTGCGAACACTATCCCGACCAGCAGCGCGCGCCGCTGCAACACCGGCACCATCGCAGGCGCCGTGAAGTCCCGATTCTCGATGCGCGCGTCGCTTCTCACTTCTTCCTCTCCGCTACGCCGCGCGCCGTTGGTGACGGCATCGACTGTCCCGCCGGCACTAGGTTCGTCGGCGCGTTCTGGCTGAACTGCAATGCCCGAATGTAGGCCGCAATCGCCCAGCGGTCCTGGGCGTTGACCTGCGCGGCGTAATCCGGCATAACGCCGAATCCGTTGGTCATGACGTCATAAAAATGGCCCAGCGGCGCCTCCCGCAGCCGCGGCTCGTGGAACGACGGCGGACGCCGGAACCCGCGCTGCACGATCATTCCATTGCCGTCTCCCAGCCGCGAATGGCAGGGCGCGCAGTAGATCTCGAAACGCTCCCGCCCGCGCTCCAGCACTTCCCGCGTCGGCGGAAACGGCATGACGCTGCCCGGCTGGCCGTTCATCATGCCGGTGTACAGATAGGTGTCGTCGCGCAACTGCCCGCGCGCGATCGTGCCCGCAGGCGGCGTTCGCGACCCGCGGCCGTCGTCGAAGAAATCGCTGTGGCTCAAGGGCAGGATCTTGGGCTGGACATGCATGTCATTGCGGCACGCCACAATAGTGAGGCAGGCGATCACGGCAGCACCCATACCGGCAAACCGTATGCGTCTTGTGGCGGAGTGGCCAGGTTGTCGGTCGTCGGTTGCCGGTTGTCGGTTTAGCACCGCCGAAAACCGATCACCGACCACCGATAACCGAAAACCGAGTACGCAATTCACCATTTCGGCGGCGGAGCCTGCGTAAAACCGAAGTCGGAACTCTGCAGCGGCGCTAATGCGGCACCTCCGTGATCGTCCGCGGCTCCAGGCTCGCCAGGAACTTATAGGTCGCCTCACGATCGAATTTCGGGTCCACCGCCTCGATGCAAAGGAAAAATTTGTCGCGTGAGGCGAAGCTGAAACTGGGCACGTTGAAGAGCGGGTGATACGGCATGGGCAGGCCATTCATCGCCAGCATGCCGAACGCCGCTGCCAGTCCGCCGAACAGGATGGTCATCTCGAAGCACACGACGATAAACGCCGGCCAGGAGTGCAGCGGCCGGCCTCCGACGTTCACCGGATAAGCGATCACGTTGATCCAATACTGCATGGCATACGCCGTCGCCAGCCCGAGAATTCCGCCGACCAGGCAAATCAGCGCCACGTTGTC
>DASWAR010000044.1:0-3307 GCA_036391015.1 Terriglobales bacterium | reverse complement strand
TGAAAACTGGCATGTGAACCTCACTTACAGTTCGTCAGTTTTTCAGTTCTTCAGTTCCTTAGACCTGAAGCTCTGCCGTACTGACTTACTGAACTACTGAAATACTGTCTACTTCCTGCCCGACGCCGCCGCGGCCCCCGGTTGTCTGGAGATCCCGGCGCCACGGTTAATCATTTCCTGTAGCTCCTCCGGCATGGAGGAACGCAGTAACGCCGTTTCCAGCGTGATCTGCTTGCTCATGCACAGCGTCGCCAGGGACTGGTTAAACGTCTGCATGCCAAACTTGTCCTGGCCCGACTGCATGGAGGAGTAAATCTGGTGGATCTTGTCTTCGCGGATCAGGTTGCGCACGGCCGCGTTGGGAATCAGGATTTCCATCGCCATGGCGCGGCCCTGGCCGCCGATCTTGGGCAGCAACGATTGGCACATGATTCCTTCCAGCACCAGGGAAAGCTGGGCGCGGATCTGCGATTGCTGGTGCGACGGGAAAACGTCAATCACGCGGTTAATGGTGGAGGCGGCTGAATTCGTGTGCAAGGTGCCGAAGGTGAGGTGGCCGGTCTCGGCGATGCGCAGCGCCGACTCGATGGTCTCCAGGTCGCGCATTTCGCCGATCAGCACCACGTCCGGGTCCTCACGGAGGGCGGCGCGTAGCGCGTTGGTGAACGACTTGGTGTCGGAATGCACCTCGCGCTGGTTGACCAGGCAATTCTTGTGCTGGTGGACGAATTCGATCGGGTCCTCGATGGTGATGATGTGGTCGTGGCGGTCGGAGTTGATCTTGTCGATCATCGCCGCCAGGGTGGTGGATTTTCCGGATCCAGTCGGGCCGGTGACCAGGATCAAGCCGCGCGGCTTGTCGCACATCCTGGCGACCACCGGCGGTAGGTTCAATTGCTGAAAGGACTTGATCTCGAACGGAATGATGCGGAACACCGCTCCGGCTGCGCCGCGCTGGTTAAAGATGTTGGCGCGGAAGCGCGCCAGCCCTTTCATGCCGAACGAGAAGTCGAGTTCGAGATCTTCCTCGAAGCGGTGTTTTTGCGCGTCGGTCATGACGCTGTAGGCCAGCGCCTTGGTTTCGGCGGGCGTCAGCGGCGGCATGTCCAGCGGCTGCAAGTGACCGTGAACGCGGATTTGCGGCGGCGAGTTGGTGGTGATGTGCAGGTCGCTGCCGCTCAATTCGAGGAGCTTTTTCAGAAGATCGCTAAGTGTTGCGGCCATATTCGAGTTTCCAGTTTCTAGGTTCCAGTTTCTGCTCGTTGTTGGTTCGAGTTTCCGGTCGCCAGTTTCCATTTCTAGAAACTCGAACCTGGAACTCAAAACTTATCTTCAGTGCACGGTCTCGCGCGCTACTTCTTCCAGCGTGGTCGCGCCGGCCATGGCCTTGATCAGGCCGCTGCGGCGCAAGGTAATCATGCCGCGCTCCACCGCTTTTTTCTTCAGTTCCACGGCGGAAGCGCCCACCAGGATCAGCTCCCGTATCTCATCATCGATTTCCATGACTTCATAGAGGCCGCAGCGGCCCTTGTAGCCGGTGTTGTTGCACACCCCGCAGCCCTTGCCCTTGGAGACCTTCACGGTCTTGGCTTCTGCGGGCGTGAAGCCGGCCTCGACTAGCGCCTGCGGTGGCAGCTCCACCTCGGCCTTGCACTCGACGCACACCCGCCGCACCAGGCGCTGCGCCACGATCATGTGCACCGAGGTCGCAACCAGGAACGGCTCGATGCCCATGTTCATCAGGCGGCTGATTGTCTCCGGCGCTCCGTTGGTGTGCAGGGTGGAGAGCACCAGGTGACCGGTGAGCGCGGCTTTGATGGCGATTTCCGCCGTCTCGAAGTCGCGGATCTCGCCCACCAGGATGATGTTGGGATCTTGCCGCAAGAACGCGCGTAGCGCGGCGGCGAAATTCAGCCCGATCGATTCCTTCATCTGCACCTGGTTGACGCCGGCCAACTGAAATTCTACCGGGTCCTCGGCGGTCATGATATTGGTGTCCGGCACGTTCAGCCGCGAAATCGCCGAGTACAGCGTGTTTGTCTTGCCGGAGCCGGTGGGGCCGGTGACCAGCACCATGCCGTAGGGCTTCAGGATGGCCTTCTCGAATTTCACCAGCGATTCGGGCTCGAAGCCCAGCTTGGTCATGTCCAGCCGCAGGTTTTCCTTGTCGAGCAGCCGCATGACGATCTTTTCGCCCCACAGCGTGGGCAGCGTGCTGACCCGGTAATCGAGCTGCTTCTTCCTGCCGCCGAGGTTCACCTTCAGCATGATGCGGCCGTCCTGCGGCAAACGCTTCTCGCTGATGTCCAACTTCGCCATGATCTTGATGCGCGAGGTGATGGCGTCCTTCAGCTTCATCGGCGGCGACATGATGGTCTGCAAGATGCCGTCCACCCGGAAGCGGACGCGATATTCCTTCTCGTAGGGCTCGACGTGGATGTCGCTGGCGCCGCGCTTCACCGCATCGGTCAGGATCAGGTTCACCAGCTTGACGATGGGCGCTTCGTCGGCCGCCTTCTCCAGCTCCGACAGACCCATCTCCTCTTCTTCGGCCTGCAGTTCGACATCGGCGTCGCCGCCCTCGGTCATCGACGCCATGACCTTTTCCAGGTCTTCCTCGTGGCTGGCGCCATACGCCTTCTCGATGCCTTCCAGGATCGAACTTTCCGACGCCACCACCGGCTCGATGTTGAACCCGGTCATGAACTTGATATCGTCCATGGCGAACACATTGGTGGGATCCACCATGGCGATGGTGAGCGAGGCGCCGACCCGGCTTAGCGGCAGGATCTGGTAGCGCTTGGCGGTTTCGTAGGGGATCAGCTTGACCACCGTAGGATCAATTTCAAAGTAGGCGAGATTGATGGCGGGCACGCCGTACTGGCGAGAGAGAAAGTTGGTGACGTCCTCGTCGGAAAGATACCCCAGCTTGACCAGAATGGACCCTAGCCGGGTGCCGGATTCCTTCTGGACCTTGAGCGCCTGATCCAACTGCTCCGGGGTGATTACCTTCTCTTTGACCAGAAGGTCGCCCAACCGCTGAGACATACCCCTCCCTATCTTCCTTCTCTCCAGCGTGACTCAGAAACGCGCCCGCAATACGGGATTGCGGAATTAGCTCGGGGGAGAAATGTTCAACTCGGGTAGGGCGAATCGTATGTTGAGTGACACAAATTGTCAATCGAGAATGGTGGCAGAAAGGTTAACAAAACAGGCTCTCTAGGTCACTTTAGGACAAGACCTTCTGGCCGCAATGACCTGAGACTTCAACCTTGAAAACTCCTTTTGGCTTTTGGGCCATCATGGG
>DASWAR010000043.1:0-9639 GCA_036391015.1 Terriglobales bacterium | reverse complement strand
CGCGACCTTGAGCATTACATCGCCCGGGTGACGGACATCTTTGCGCGGGCGAACCGCCGGCGGCGCGATTGAGACCATTGCGTTGGCCACAGTAGGCGGCGTTCCGCCGTCCTGCCACGATTCCAGTCCCGTCGGCGCCGGGATCACCAGATCGGCGAGCACGGCGGTGTCGTCGAGGAATGAACTGACGCTGACGATGAACGGGACATCTCTCATCGCGCTCCGGAAAGCAGCGCCGTTGGGAAGTGCGAATACCGGGTTAACCTGGTTCAGCAACAGCATCTGCACCGGATACGGCCGCTTTGACACAATGGCCTGCGGCAATTCGCCGGCGTTTGCAACGTGTGTTTGTGCCGAGGGCAGGAGCGGGTCCTTAGCATTCGAGACAAGAGCCTGTCCCGGCAACTGCTGCTGGACCAGCACTCCACCAGGAACGTCAATACTTCCCAGCAGCCCGTTGAGCGAGTGGACCGCCATGGCCGCGTACACATTGCCCGGCAGCGAGCTGTTGTGCCGGTCGCCAATGGCGAGAACAGGACGGTTCTGCGCAGCTTCGCGAGCCAGCCGCAGGATGGTATCGGCCGGAACGCCGGTCACGGTGGCCGCATCGTTCAGCCGATACTCGGATTTCACCAGCGACTTGAATCCGGTGTGGGAGTTGCCTTCGGCGTCCTGCCAGTCTTCGAATCCAAAGGTGTGCTCGCGGACAAAGTCGGCGTCGTATAGTCCCTCGGAAATCAGCACGTAAGCCATTCCCAGGGCGAGCGTGGCTTCGGTTCCAGGGCGGATCGGCACCCATTCATCGGCGCGAGCTGCGGTCATGGAAAACCGCGGTTCGATTTGCACGAACTTTGCCCTTCGGCCTGAAACGACATCGCGCCACCGCGAAAACGCGCGCATCATCGCCACCGGCGCGCCCCAGCCTTCCAGCAGGTTGACGCCGAAACTCAGCACGTAGCGCGAGTTCGAGAAGTCGTAAGCGACCTGTTCGGTAACACCCTGTTGCGCGTAAATTGCAGCCTGGAGCGCGTCCAGTCCCGTGGGCATCGTGACGTAATTCGGCGAGCCATACGCCGCCATGAACCGCGACAGCAGGCGCGGCAGCAGGCCGCTTCTCTGGCGATCAACCACAACTAAGGACCGCGCCTCGCCCGAATCGCGCAGTTTGCGCATGCGCTCCGTCAACAGACCCAGTGCTTCGTCCGACGAGATTTCTTTCCATCGCGGGATGTCACGCGTCCCGGTATTACGGAGTGTTTTTCGCAACCGGTCCGGGTGATACAGCTCCTGCAATCCGGCCATTCCCTTTGGGCATAGTCCGCCACGATTTACAGGGTGAAGCGGGTTCCCCTGGATCTTGATCGCGCGATTTCCGATCAAGCGCACGCGCAGCCCGCATCCACCAGGGCACATGTTGCAAACCCCGGTCGCCCACGATTCCGGACCTGAAGGAACCCTCGCCTGCTCACTGTCAATCGCGGCATTGAGCGTGCTGATGCCTTTCAGGCTCACGCCTGACGTCGCCACGCCAACCGCGCCGCCGGCAGCGAATCGCAGGAAATTCCGGCGATCGAAAGTGAAGCTCATTGCCGTCCTCCCGGCCCGTGGGCCGCTTTGGAACCGAGGAACTCAATCAGATCCACCACCTCGCCCGGCTGGAATCTCGGCCACGCGACCTGCTGCTGCTGCATGCTTTGAAACATCACCGGGCCGTGGTTCCACAGTGATGTCGCGATGTGGATCGGTGAAACCGAGGCGCCGGCGAGGTCAGGCCCCGCGCCGCCGCTGCGATGACACGATGCACAGCCTTTCGACTGGAACAATCTGGCGCCCCGCTCCGCATTGCCAGCCGGCTCGAAATATCGCTCGGCAAATAGATACGCGATCAGGTCCGCCATTTCCTTGTTGGTGAACTGTGGCCGGGCGATGTTCTGCGCCTGCATGCTGGCCCGCATCGCCGGCGCATGATTCCACATATCCGCGGCAAACTGGCCCAGCGTGCGTGGCAGTGCGCGTGAACGAAGATCGGGCGCCGTGCGGCTGCCGTGGCCTACGGCGTGACAGGCGGCGCACCCCTTCTCGCGAAAGATCTTGCGTCCGGCCTCGGGATCCGCCGGACGAAGATATGCTGGCTTCGCCGCGCTGGGAGCCGATCGCCGAATATACGCGATCATGTCGGGAACATCGTTGCCATCGAAGACCGGCCACTTCACGCCGCGCGCCGCCATGGCGGACTGCATGGCCGGCGCATGATTCCACATCGCCTGGATCCAGCTGACCGGATTGCGATAGGCAGCCCACTTCAGCAGGTCGGGCCCTTGCCGCTTCCCTTCTGCGCCGACGCCGTGGCATTTCAGGCATTGCTTCTCCGCCAGCAGACGGCGACCACGATCAGCGTCGCCGGGCTCGTCGAGCGATCGCACGGAATAAAGAAACGCGAACAGATTCGCCATGTCGCTTTCGGCAAACTTCGGCGGAGCCACGCCCTCGATTCGCATCTTCTCCCACATTTCCGGCGCATGGTTCCACATCGCGGCCAGCAATTCGGCCGAGCCGAGATGTCCCGCCGGAGCGCGCGCCAAGTCAGGAGCGCTGTGGCCGCCTTCGCCCAGCGCCGAGTGGCAGCGCGCGCAGCCCTTATCGAAAAAGCTGTGCATGCCGGCCTTGGGATCACCGGGAATGAAATAACCGCCTCCACTCTGCGCCCTCAGCGGCACAGCGACCAGGACGCAGGCGACGGCCACTGCCGCCACGGCAAGCAGGAGCACACACCACGATCGGTGATTAGCGATGACAATCATTGCAGTCCGCGTTGACTCGATGCTGTTGATGGCAACCGATACAGGTCGCCATAGTGAACACGCGAAATGCGTGCGCCGGCGGCTTGGTTGCTTGTTCCATGGGGCCGTGACATTCGGCGCACGGCAGGTGTGCCACCGCGACGTGCCGGCGATGCGAAAAGAAGACGTGCGGAGCCGTTTGCGTCAACTGCACCCAGTTCAGGTCCTGGCCGGCCGCGGCGACCGTACGCACCCGTTCTTCTTCCGCGCTGTTCGTAAGCGCTACCTGGTGACAACTGATGCAAACGTCCACGGATGGAAGGGTCGCCTTCGCCTGTGTTTGCACGCCGGCGTGGCAGTCCGCGCAAGCCACGCCGTTGCTGACGTGCTTGGCGTGGTTAAACGCGATCGGCTGTTTGGGCGCCGCCCCGTGTTGCAAACCGAGAAAGCTCGCTCCACCCAGCACGAAGAAGAGAACAAAGCCTGCCGTCGCGGACGGCGCATGGCTCGGCAGCGATAGCGAACCCAGCAGCTTCAACGGCGGCCCTCCTCGGGAGGCGAATTCAGAAACGCAAACAGGTCGCCGAGGTCGTTTTCATTCAACTTGGGCCACGCAATTCCGAGGCTCTGAGTTCGCCGGTACATTTCCGGCCCGTGCCGCCAGAGCGCCGTCGCCAGCGAAACCGAGTTCACTCGCTGGCCGCGCAGTCCTGGCCCAAGCGAAGTTCCCTGTCCGTTCGCTCCATGACATCGGCTGCAGCCGCGCGAGGCGAAAACTCCGCGGCCCGCCTCCACCGACCCGCTCGGTTCGAAGTAGCGGAGGCTATTGAAGAACGCCATCAGGTCCGCCATCTCCTGCCCGTTAAACGTTGGCCGCTGAATGCCACGGCTGTTCATTTCGCGGTACATCTGCGGAGAGTGGTTCCACATCGCTCCCGCGAATTCCACCATCGTCATCGGCGCCTGGCGTCCGGCGCCGAGGTCAGGACCGAGGTGTCCACCTTGGCCCTGCACCGCGTGGCACTCAATGCAGGATTTCGTTTTGAAGAGTTGCCAGCCGTGCACAGGATCGGCGGGCAGCAACCGGAACTCCGACCGCGGCGAACTCGAAACCTCACGCACGTAGGCCAGTAGGTCGCTCATTTCCGATTTGTCGAATCGCGGCCACGGCATTCCGGTCGCGGGGAGGTGCTTCTCCATCTCCGGAGCGTGGTTCCACAGTGTCTGTGCCCACTGGATTGGAGTATCTACGCCTGAAATTTTCGCCAGATCCGGACCGACGCTACCGCCCTCGCCGCGTATGGCGTGGCACTGAATGCACCCTTTCGATTCAAATAGCCGGTGGCCCTTGGCAGCGTCGCCGGCCTCGTCCAAGTAGCGCGCCAGGTACAGAAACGCGAACAGGTCGCTGACCTCGGATTGGCTCATAGGCGAAGCGCGCAGGTTTTCCTGCTGCATGCGCTTCCACATCTCGGGTGCGTGGTTCCACATGGTCGTGACCAACTGGCCGAGGTTCGCCCGCGACGTATTTCGTCCTGCGCCGAGATCCGGCGCAAGCTTTCCACCCGACCCGTTGATGGCATGACAATGCAAGCAGCGCTTCGATTGGAACAACATCCCGCCCGATGCAGGATCGCCTGAAAGGAAGCTGACGCTGCGCTGCGGCGTGTGCTTCCGTTGCCACGCCAGCACGCCTGCAAGGATCGTCAGCGCAATCACCGCTGCTGCCAGCCAGACTGCCGGTCGCCGCCGAAGATTAGTCGTCATGACAATCCACACTCCGCACCAGCATGTGCAGTTTGAGGGCCAACAGCGGCGGCGCACGCCGGCTCCAGACACATCACTGCGCCCAGCGAGTTGCCAGCATCCGGCAACTACCCTTTAACGCAGCTAGATACGGGCACAAAGTGTGCCTACAACAACTGCACACGATGGTGCACGCGAGAAAAGTTCAATGACGGCGTTGGGAAGAAGTCGCGGGTAGGTCTTGGTTAGCTCTTAGTGTGTGTCCGCTTCTCGTACACGTGGCGATTTATTGCTCTTGAAAGCGTTTTCGTCGATTTCGGGCTCCATCTCGCGCAGCTTGCGATACAACGTGTCGCGCGAAATGCCCAGCAGCGAGGCCGCCTTGCGCCGATTACCGTGCGTAATCCGCAGCGCGCGCTGGATGGCCATGTGCTCCAGTTGTTCCAGGCCGAGCGGCTGGTCCAGACCGCGATCGCGTGACTCTGGAACCGCCGACGAACGAAGCAGCCGCGCCAGGTCCTTATCGGTAACTCGCTGCGGGTCCTCGAGCGACACCGCTGCGACTGCCTCCAGGAGGTTTTCCAGTTCGCGCACATTGCCGGGGAACGACTGCTCCAGCAACAACTCCATCGCGCTACGGCTCAGCACGATGTCGCGGTCATACCGTTCCGACAGCCTGCGCACGAAGTGTTGCGCCAGCACCAGTGTGTCCTCGGGCCGCGCACGTAGCGGCGGACTTTCGATGACCACGGTTGCAATCCGAAAATACAGATCTTCGCGCAGGCACTCCGAGCGCAGTTCACCGATCGGACGGTTCGTCGCGGCGATGATCCGGACATCCACCGGCACGGATTTCGTGCTGCCCACCGGACGCAATTCCTTCTCCTGCAGCACGCGCAGCATCTTGACCTGCGCGTCCTTCGGCATCTCGCCTACTTCGTCGAGGAACACTGTGCCGTGATGGCCGCTGACGAACAGGCCGGGGGCATCGGCGTAAGCGCCTGTAAATGCGCCACGCCGAAAGCCGAATAACTCACTCTCCACCAGCTCCCTGGGCAGCGCGCCGCAATTAACGGCGACGAACGGCGACGATGCGCGCTTGCTTACACCATGGATAGCTCGCGCCACCATCTCCTTGCCGGTGCCGGTTTCGCCCAGCAGTAGCACCGAGGCGTCGGATTGCGCCGCCGTGCGCGCCACTTCGACCACGCGCTGCATCATCGGTGACACGAACACCAGCGATTCAAACGGGGTTGTGCGCTCGTGCAGGTTGGCCTCGAGCTCCGCCACGCGGGTCCGCAACTGCATCATCTCCATCAGCCGCCCGACTTTTTTCCGCACCGTATCCGGATCCAACGGCTTGGTAATGTAATCCTCGGCGCCGCGCTTCACCGACTCGACCGCCGTCTCAATGGTCGCGAATCCGGTCATGATGACCACTGCCAGGTCGGGATCGTGCTGGCGCAATCGCTCCATCAGCGTCAAACCGTCGCTGACCGGCATTAACAGGTCCACCAGCGCCAGGCAAAGATCGTGCGTCGTCTGCTGCAGTTCCAGCGCTTCGGCCGCCGAAAGTGCCACCACTACCGAGTACCCTTCCTGCTCCAGGAAGTGGCGCAACGTATGCGCCAGGCTGGCATCATCGTCAACAACGAGAATCTTGGACTGTTTGCCGATGAAATGTTTCATGCGCTCGCTCCCGCCGCACTCGTTTCGCGGTACACGGGCAAATTCACGATGGCCGTGGTCCCCTGGCGCGGGACGCTATCGAGGCGCACTGTACCTCCGTGAGCCTGCAGGATATTGCTGGCGATCGCCAGGCCCAGGCCGGTGCCGACGCCCGGCGCTTTGGTGGTAAAAAACGGTTCGAAGATGCGCGGCAGAGCTTCGGGATCGATGCCGCATCCATTGTCCGCGATTCGCACCTCGACCGAATCGTGCGCGGACCGCGCGCAAGTCATCCGGATTTTGCCCTCGGGGCCAACGGCATCCGCCGCATTGCTCAACAGGATTAGGAACAGCGCCTCCAATTGATTGCGGTCCCCCAGAACGCGCGTACCGTCCACGCCATCCACGTCCAGCGTTAGCCGCACCCGCTTGGCCATCAGTTGCGGCGACAGAAAACTCGCCACCGCCTGCAGCGTCGCCGCAATTGATTCCGGCTGCTTTTGCCACGGCGAACTGCGGCTGAAGCGGAGCAGTTGCTGGACGAAGTGCTGGCAAAACACCATGCTCGTTTCCAGCCGCTCCAGGTCCGCACTTAGATTGCCTTCGAACTTTCCCTCCCGCATCATTCGCATGCGGAGCAACATGGCTGCCAAAGGCGTATTCAGGTGGTGAGCGGTACCGGCCGCCATCTGTCCCATGGTCGTAAGTTTCTCGATCTGAAGGAGAGTTTGGCGAAGGCGGACGCGCTCTCGAATGTCGTCGGTGATCTCAAGGAAGTAGTTCTCGTTGGCGCGTTCCCGGAACGGCAGCAGGCTGACCTGCACCTCGAGCGGGCTGCCGCTCTTGGTCTGCCGCTGGGTTTCGACGTCGAGCACCGGTTGGCCGCTCTCCACCTGCCGTATGAACGCCGCCAACTCTGCCTTGCGATCTTCGGGCACCGTCGGCAGCACTTCGCCCAGCAACTCGTCCTTTGAGTAGCCATACAGCCGTTCCGCGGCTGCATTGCATTCCGAGATTCGCAATGCACTGTCCAACAGCAGGATGGCACTGGGCGAGCCATCCAGGATGGCGCGATAGCGCTCGCTGGAACGTCGCAAATGTTCTTCTTTTTCCTTCCGTTCCCGGAGGACAAACCATGCGGCCCAGAACGCAAGGATGAGAGAGACTGCAATGCCGCGGCTGATGTAAAGGTAGTGCAGCGTGACGTAGTCGAGATTTCGAAAGAAACGGTTTTCGAGGAGTTCCCAGATGGCCAGCACGAGCGCGATGACGGTGATGCTGGAGAGCGTCAGCGTCACCCAGAACCAATTGCGCTGCCGGGCAGGACGGCCCATCGGGCCCACTCCCAACGCCATGAGGGGCGTGTGTTGCATGGAACTGCGAATATGTCTCACGGGTCAGTGATAGCCGTCACCACCTCATGTGAGCTCCAAGGCCGGTCATCTTCGAATGTCTTATTTCCTGACACATTGGTGATTTTCTGACATGCTGCCGGCGTCGCCGGGGGGATGTGCTCCGCAGAAAACCGATCCGACCTCACGCCGCAATTTCTTCGAGCCGGTATTCCGTAAATACCCGCTCTGCCGCGTATTAGCCCGATCTAACGCCTTGAAAACCAATGGCCGGTCAGTGGAAATGCTTCCTTGACACGGAAGAGGTCAGCGGTTCGAGTCCGCTCGTGCCTACCATTTTTCTTGCACTTGCAGACCTCCACCGATCTCACCGTACCAAAACGTACCAAATCCTCAAGCACCTACTGGAGCAATCCGGGCCTGGCCTTCTGCTCCTCGCACATCAAGCCCACGGTCTTCAGAACGCTCTCCGTCAACTCCTGGACGTAGACGTTGCCCGTGGTCTCGATCTTGTCGTGCCCGAGAATTCCTTGCACGTCCTTGAGGCTCCCTTTCTTCTGCGCCAGCGTCGCAATGGAGCGCCGCAGCACCTGGAAGGTGAGCTTGGGAAGCTTCAGCTCCTCGGCCAGCCGCTTCATCACCCGCCGGCGATAGTTGTCGGTGGAGATGAAGGTGCGTTGCTTGGTTTTCTGACTCTTGCGTTGTGTGGCAAAGATGAACGCCTCCGGAGACGGGTCAGGGCACTCCTGCCTCCACAGCCAGAGATCGTTGGCCAAGCCCTCCGGCAGCGTCACGGTGCGGAGGGCGCGGGGCGTCTTGCCCCAGTCTCGCAGCTTGCCTTTGTAAGCCGTCTGCGTGACCGCCAGCGTCCGCTCCTCGTAATGGAAATTCTTCCAGCGGAGAGCAAACAGCTCGCTGGGGCGGAATGGCCACGTCATGTCGAGCGTAAACAGCACTCTGTCCCTTGCTTCCCCGACCGCGGCAAGCTCTCCAACGTCACCAGCCTCGGCAGCCTGTGTCGCTACGTTGACCTGCTGCGCGACCGGGTTAAAGAAAACCAACAGAAGCAGGCCAAGACCAGGAAATCGGCCGAAATCGTGGCGCAGCGCGCGCTGCGCAGTTTGGCCCGTAAGCAAGTGCGGAAGATCAACAACGTCATCGCCTTCGACCGCAGCCAGCGCGAGGCCCAGCAAGCCGAACCAGCAGCCGTGGCCCCGCCCGCCAAGCCACCGACGGGAGATGGCCCCCTACCAAGACTGGCAGCAGTCTTTCGTGGACGCGCTCATGGCGGCCAACGAGCACGCCAGCGAAACCCGAGTACAACAGGGGTTAGTGAGAAGCCGACGCCCCTGTTTGGTGGGTTGAGCCACAACTTTTCCCACCCCAAAGCCACAATGGCAGATCAAACCGACAAGCCCGGAAACTTGACCTAACTGCCGCCCTCACAGCATGGTAGCCATCCAACCCGACCGTCCCAGCCGCCCTTCTCCAAAGTCAAATTCCGCGTCAGTACCAAGCCGACGCCCCTGTAAGGCAAATTGAAAATTTGCCTGCCCGATAATTGAAAATGGCAGACCAACCCGATCAGCCCGTCAGCAACCCGCAAGTCCAGCCCCCGCCAGCACCTAGCGCTCCGCCCCGCCCCAAGATCAAGCAAGCCGACCGATACTCTCAGCACCGGCTGGCGCGGGTCTTCACCCTGCCCCAACCCATTCTCAACGAGGCGATTCGCCGCCTGCAGGGGAACCCGCCATCCTACGGGCCGGACTCCATCCACGAGCTGGAGCTGTCCGCCTTCTTGGAGGACAAGGTCGCCATGCCACTGCAGGAGCGCACTCGGCTGCTGCAGACTTTGGCTATGCTGATCGAAAAAGGCCTGAAGGCGGAGGCGGACATCCGGAAGACGTCAGGATCGGCTTGGGGGAACTAGCGCCTCGGTTTCCGTACGGCATCGGCCTTCAAAAGCGCGGCTTCGGCCCGTTTGACGGCGAGACGGCTACGGTCGTCCCAAATATTCAAGGCATCCTTCTCGCGCAGCAGGCCTTCCAATGCTTCCATCACTTCTGTCAACAGCGCCTCGCGCTCCGACGCCG
>DASWAR010000042.1:0-10577 GCA_036391015.1 Terriglobales bacterium | reverse complement strand
GCGCCCGAAGCCGCAGACGCTGGCAGTGAAACGGCGCCGGCAACCGCATAACAGCAGTTTCAGTTTCGAGTTTCAGTTTCAGTTTCAGTTGGTGCGGCGTGCGACCGAGAGCTGACGTGGAACGATAACCAAACTCACTCGAAACTGAAACTGAAACTTTGAAACTGTCTTAGAGAGGAATCATGGCAGACGAAACGACCCGTACTCCAGCCAATGGCGGCGAGCAGGCCGCGACCGCGACCGCAACCGCCGCCCCTACGCAGTCCTCGGGGCCCGGCTATGGTCAGCGCGGACCGCGCCCGCAGCGCCCCGGAGGCTCCCGCGAAGGCGGCCGCAAGTATTTCCGCCGCAAGAAAGTGTGCAAGTTCTGTGTCGAGAAAATCGACGCCATCAACTACAAGGATGTGCGTCTGCTGGCGCAGTTCGTTGCCGAGAGCGGCAAGATCGTACCCCGGCGCCTGACCGGCGTTTGCACGCCGCACCAGCGGCGGCTTTCCACCGCCATCAAGCAGGCGCGCAACATCGCTCTGCTGCCGTTTGCGGGCAGGGCTTAGTGGTCAGTGGCTAGTGGCCGGCGGCCCGTGGCCGCAAGCCGCGGATCATCGGTTTTCGATCACCCGATCATCCGATCACCGGATCACCCGATTTTGGAGAGATTGCCATGGAAGTAATTTTGAAAGAAGACGTGCCCAAGCTGGGCTCGCGCGGCGATGTGGTCAAAGTCGCCGAAGGATACGGGCGCAATTTCCTGCTGCCCAAAAAGCTCGCCATTGAGGCGACGCGGGCCAACAAGTCGGTCATCGAGCAGATGAAAGCCGCCTCGGTGCGCCGCCTGCAGAAGGACAAGGCGGCCGCCGAAGCGCTCGCCGCTCAATTGGCAGGCGTCACCATCACCTTCCACCGCCGCTCGGGCGAGCACGAGCAGCTCTTTGGCTCCGTGACTTCAGGCGACCTCGCCGCCGAGCTGGAAAAGAAGGGCTTCAACATTGACCGTCGCAAGATTCAGCTCGACGAGCCGCTCAAGACCCTGGGCGAATTCAAGGTCCCGGTGCGCCTGTTCAAGGATGTGACGGCGCAGATCAAGGTCGAAGTGCAGAAGGAAGCGGAGCCGGAACAGTAGTTTCGAGTCTCAGTTTCAGGTTCGTCAATTGCTGGCCAGTGAAAACCTGCGCAGGGCTGCGGCTCTGCGCCTTTCTTTTTGGCTAAGATATATTCTTTCCAGTAGGTTAGCCATCTAGAGCGATTGCCGGCGGGCAGACTCGCGCTGCCCTTCGGGGCTGGAAATCGCAGTTGCGTCGGTTCTGCTTACCCTTCGGCCCATGCCACGTCCAAAGCATTGGCAGTGAATTGATTGGCTCCGATTGTAAAAAGCCGTACAGGGAAATTACCCCGAGGTTGGCGTGCAAGATTCAGAGCGGAGCAGACGTGGAGACGAACCCATGCCGGCCGAGGCGGCGGCAGTCCCATTTCCGGGTGGTGAGCTGAAACGCGTGGAGCAGGCCCGTAACAATGACGCCTGGTCCAGTCGGGGGCGCATGGCAACCAGTGGTATCCGGCGGGTGGACGACACGGTCCTGATCCGCGAAGCGCAAGCGGGCAATCGCGGCGCCTTCGAGGAGTTGGTCCGCCAGTACGATCAAGCGGTGCTTCGCCTGGCGATGCACCTGACCGGCTCGGAGTCCGACGCCCAGGACATCTACCAGGAAGCGTTCCTGAAAGCCTACCGCTCGGTCGGCAAGTTCCGCTTCGAGTGCTCCTTTTACACCTGGCTGTACCGCATTGTGACCAATCTCTGCCTCGACCACCTGCGCAAGAAACAGGTCCGCAAGGAAGACGCTCCGGTGGCCACCGACTCCGAGGGCGGGGAATACAGCGTCATCGACCGCGTGGCCGATGATCGCGCCCACAGCAATCCGGAGCACGACCTGATGCGCCGCGAGTTGGGATCGCGCATCCAGTCCGCCCTGGGCAAGCTCTCCGGGCGCGAGCGCATGGTTTTTGAATTGAAGCATTACCAGGGACTGAAGCTGCGCACCATCGGTGAAATGCTGAATACCACCGAGGAGACGGCAAAGAATACGTTGTTCCGGGCCACGCAGAAGCTGCGCGCGCACCTGGCGGAAATGAGATGACCCTATGAACTGCGAATGGGCGAAGGCCAATATCACGCTGTACGTTTACGACGAGCTGGCCGACGACGGCCGCTACGAGCTGGAGCAGCACGTCAGCCGGTGCGGCGACTGCGCCTCTGAGCTCGACACCGTGCGCGCTTTCCGCACCACCATGTCGGCGACGCCGCCCGTGGAGCCCACGCCGAATTTGCTGGCCGCCTCGCGCATGCGTTTGCAGGAAGCGCTGGAGACCGCCGAACCGCAGCGCGGGTGGCGGCTGATCGATCCCATGGTTTGGCTGCGGCAGATGAAATTCTCGCCGGCGCTGGCGGCGGTGCTGCTGATCTTCGGATTCGCCGGCGGCATCGGGACGGCGTGGCGGCTGGTGCCGCGCGCCGGCGGTCAACTCGCAGGATCAGGAACCGGGATGGCCCCGTCTGAGGCCTCGATTGCCGGCATTCGCGAGATCAACCAGGTCCCGGGTAGCGGCCAGGTGGAAATCAAGTACGACACGGTCACGCCGCAGCACGCGGAAGGCTCGCTGAACGACGAGCGCATCCAGCAACTGCTGCTGTTTGCCGCGCGCAACAACTACAACCCCGGGGTGCGTCAGAACTCCGTGGACTTGCTGTCGCAAAAGCCCGGCGAATCGAACATCCGCGAGATGTTGAAGGCGTCGTTGCTCTACGACACCAACCCCGGCGTGCGCCTGAGGGCGCTGGAATCCTTGGCGCCCTACATCAAGGAAGACACCGGCGTGCGCGACGCCATCCTGCAAGCGTTGCAGAACGACGCTAATCCAGGCGTCCGCGCCGAAGCCATTAGCTTCCTGCAACCGGTGCGCGCCGACGGCGCCGTCCGGGTGGTGCTGCAGAAGCTGGCCGCTGAAGAGCGCAGCGACTTTATCCGCCAGCAGGCGAGCCGCATGGTGGCCTCCCTGCCGGAAATTGATTAGATCGGTTTGAAGAGCACGGCTTCAGCCGTGCCGCAAGAGCGGCCCCAATAAGTTGTCATTCCGAGCGGGCTTCAGCCCGCGAGGAATCTAGGTTATGAGCATTTCAGGGTCTTGGGGGAGATCGGAGAAACGAAGTGAACCGCACTCGTAAATTCGCAATGCTGGCTGCGACGATCGTCATCGCCGCCGTGCCGGTGTTGGCGCAGACCGGTAATTCGAACAGCAGGATCTTTCGCGACGGCAATTCCTGGGTGGAGGAGATTACGGGCAGCATCCCCGCCCCCGACTCGTTGCGCGTCACCACCGACATGGGTTCCATCACCGTCCAGGGCGGCGCCCAGAAAGATGCGGCCTATACCATTCGCAAGCGAGTCCACAGCGGCACGGAAGAGGCGGCGCGCCGTGATTTGGCGGGATTCCGCGTCAGCGCCGCCAAGCGCGGTGACGCTGCCATCATCGAGGGCGCCACGGAGCGGCGGGTCAAGCGGCTTTCCGTGGATTTTCAAGTTCATGTCCCGCGCGACCTGCAGCAGGTGCGCACCGAGACCGAAGGCGGCAGCCTGAGCCTGCATAACCTGTCGGGACGGGCGACGGCTCATTCGGGGGGCGGCAGTATTTCTCTCGGCGACATAGCCGGCGAAGTTACCGCCGACACTGGCGGCGGCAGCATCGAGGTGGCCGACTCCACCAATCTGCTGAACCTGCGCACCGGCGGCGGCAGCATCAAGATCACGGGTTCGAAGGGCAAGGTCAACGCCAGCACCGGCGGCGGCAGCATCAGTGTCGGCGGAGCATCCCAGGCGGTGAATGTTTCCTCCGGCGGCGGCAGCGTGCAGGTGCAGCAGTGCGGCGCGGAGCTGTACATTTCGACCGGCGGCGGAAGCATTCACGTCGGTGACGTCACCGGCAAGGCCAAGCTGATCACCGGCGGCGGCAGCATCAAGCTGACCTCCGCGAGCGGGCCAGTGGTCGCCAACACCGGTGGCGGCGCTATCGAACTCTACAAGCTGATGCAGGGCGCGCGGGCTGAAACCGGCGCCGGGTCCATCACCGCGGAGTTTCTTGGCAGCATGGGCACCGATTCCACCCTGCAAACTTCCGTTGGCGACGTCATCGTGTACATCGGCCCGCAGGCCAAGTTTACCGTCAAGGCAGAGCTGGACATGGCCAATGGCCACCAGATCCGCTCCGATTTTCCAGACCTGAAAATCACTACCGACGGCGGCGGCAACTACGGACCGAAAAACTATTACGCGCAGGGGTCGTTGAACGGCGGCGGCGCGGTATTGCGCGTGCACACTATGTCGGGCAACATCGAATTCCGGCGCGCCAAGTGATGTGCGGCAATGCTGAACGAGCTTGAAATTCTCAAGCTGTAAATTTGGGGGTTACGTTTGATCTTAGGCCACAGGCTTTCGGTATTCGCCCAACACCTAAAACCTAACGCCTGAAACCTATTGATGTACACGCTGGGGGGCAGGGAGTGCAGAGGAGAATCATGAGCAGGATCACGCAGTTCGCCATCATTTTGGTTGTTCTGGGCGCGCTGGCCGCGGCCCAGGAAACGCCGGCGCCCGGCGCCCCCCCGGCACCGCCCGCGCCGGCACCCAAGGTGCGCTCGACACCCGCCCCGGCAGCAGTGGCCAAACCGTCCAAGCCAAGCACTTATCTTGGGGTTGATATCCGTGACGTGACTCACGATCGCGTGGCAGCGCTGAAGTTGAAGGACGATCGCGGCATCGAGATCATGCTGGTCGACCAGGACAGCCCGGCGGGCAAAGCGGGCCTCAAGGAACACGATGTCATCCTGTCGTTCAATGGACGCAACCTCCAGGCCAGCGAGGATCTCCGCAAGCTGATCCGTGAGACGCCGCCGGGGCAGACGGTGGAACTGGGCATCAGCCGCGACGGCAAGCCGATGACCATCAAGGCGCAATTGGCCGACCGGCGCCGAGCGATGGTCATGGCTCCTCGCGCCCGGGTCTCCGTCCGCATCCCGCGCATCGCGGTTCCGATGATCACCACCTTGTCGCGCCGCAATGGCGTCCTGGTGGAGAACCTGACGCCGCAGTTGGGCGAGGTATTCGGGGTGAAGGACGGCGAAGGCGTGCTGATCCGGTCCGTCGAAAAAGGCAGCCCCGGTGAAACCGCGGGCCTGCACGCCGGAGACGTGATTGTCCGCGTCGGCAATCAGAAGGTGGCGGGCACCTCCGACTGGAACCGCCTCTTGCGCGAACAGAAGCCGGGACCGGTGCAGCTCGGCATCATGCGCGAAAAGCGCCCGCAGACGCTCTCGCTGACCGTCCCCGAACGCAGCCACGAGCAATTGGACGCCTGGCCGGGGATGGAAGAATTCCACGCCAACATGGAAGACTTCGGGCACAACATGGAGGATTTCAAGCTCGAGATGCTGGATCTGCAACGGCTGCAGCCGGAGATCGAGCGCGCCATGCGCGAGGCGCAGGAAAAAATCCACCGTGAACTGGAGCGCAGCCAGCGCGAACGGGAGCGCTCTGCGGAACGCGCCCAGCGCGAGGCTGAGCGGGCTCAAGAGCAGGCCGAACGCGAGTCCGAACGCGCGCAGGAGCAGGCCCAGCGCGAGGCCGAGCGCGCGCAGGAACGCGCCCAGCAGCAGGCCCAGCGCGACCGGGAGAAAGCGGCGCCAGAGGCGCCGGTCAATCCTCCCGCGCCACCCGCACAACCGCCCTCGCCTCCGCAATGATCATTCACCGTCATTCTTCAGGCCGCGAGCCGTCGCGGCCTTTTTTCTTGGGGTTGGAGGTTAGGGGTTAGCGGCAAGATGAACGACTGTATTACCTAGCCCCTAGCCTCTAACTCCTAGCACTTGAGCCCGCAGTCATATAATCCAGGGACCATCAATCAGAAGGGGAAATCACAATGAAATGGGCGGCATTCGTGCTCCTGGTCGGCGTGACGGCATCAGCATGCGCGCAATCTGCGGCGGTACCTAAGGAAGTCCAGAACGTCTTTCCCGACGCACACGCTCTCTATGTCGATCTGCACCAGCATCCGGAATTGTCTTCGCATGAGACGCAAACGGCAGCCAAGCTCGCCGGCCGCTTGCGCAGCCTGGGTTACGAAGTCACGGAGCACGTCGGCGGCACCGGCATCGTCGCCATTCTCAAGAACGGTCCCGGGCCCACGGTCATGCTGCGCACCGAACTCGATGCCCTTCCGGTGGAAGAAAAAACCGGCCTCGCCTACGCCAGCAAGGTCCGTACCAGGGATGACCGCGGACAGGATGTCGCGGTCATGCACGCCTGCGGACACGACCTGCACATGGCTTCCATCGCGGGCACGGGCGCGATCATGGCGCAGAGCAGGACCACCTGGCACGGCACTCTGATGCTGATCGGGCAGCCTGCCGAGGAGACCATCGGCGGCGCCGATGGCATGATCAAGGATGGCTTGCTGACCCGTTTTCCGCGTCCGGATGTGGCCGTGGCTCTGCACGTCGGAAATTTGCTTCCCGCGGCGCAAAGTGGGGGTCACGCCCGGAATCTACGACACCAACTCCGACTCCCTGCGCATCACCATCTACGGCAAGGGCGGCCACGGATCTGCGCCGCACACCGCCATCGATCCGATCGTGATCGCTGCCCGCACCATTCTCGCCTTGCAGACCATTCCCTCTCGCGAAGTGAAACCCGGCGAGATGACGGTGATTACCGTCGGCTACATTCGCGCCGGCACCAAGAACAACATCATTCCCGACCAGGCTGAACTTGGGCTGACGGTGCGCACCTACAAAGCCGATATCCGCAAGCAGGTGCTGGCGGCGATTGCCAGGATCACCAGGGCGGAGGCGCAGGCAGCCGGCGCGCCGCGCGAGCCGTTGATCGAGCGGCTCGAATTCACCGACGCGGTCTATAACGACCCCGCGCTGGCGCAGCGGCTCAGGTCTGCTCTTGAATCCAAGCTGGGCAAGGACAATGTCGTCAGCGAGGAGCCGCAAACCGCGTCGGAGGACTTCTCGTATTTCGTCAAGCAGGGTATCCCGGGCTTCTATTTCAACCTGGGAGGCGCGGATCCGGAGAAGCTGGCGCAGGCCAGGGCCGCGGGCACAACGCTGCCGTCCAACCACTCTGCCCTGTTCGCACCCGACGTGGAACCGGCCTTGAAAACCGGAATTACGGCTGAAGTCGCCGTGCTGCGGAACCTGCTGAATAGCTCGGCGGAAGAATTGCGGAAGCTCGCAACGTCACCCTCGCACCCGTAAGCTGAAAAGCTGATAGCTGACAGCTGAAAGCTGATAGCTGCTTCATGCTGTTGTTGCCAGCCCGGACCCGGCAAGGTGTACGCGGTTGCGTCCGCCCTGCTTGGCGAGGTAGAGCGCGTCGTCGGCGGCTTTCACCAATTCGTCGCGGGTTCTGCCATTCGCCGGGAAGCTGCACACGCCGGCCGTGATGGTCACCGGGCGGGGCACGCCGGGAAATGACCAGCCTTCCACCACCTTGCGCAGCTTTTCCGCGACCGCTTGAGCGTGCTCGCCCGATGTCTGCGGCGCCACGATCACGAACTCTTCCCCGCCGTAGCGGCAGGCGATGTCCACCTTGCGCAGGTTTTGCGCGAATATGGTGGACACCTGGCGCAACGTTTCGTCGCCCAGCAGGTGGCCGAATTCGTCGTTCAGCTTCTTGAAATTATCAATGTCGATCATGATCACCGAGAGCTCGTTCTCATAGCGCTGGGCGCGCTCGATCTCCTCGGCAATTCTCTTCTCGAAGTATCGCCGGTTGAAGATGCCGGTGAGCCCGTCAACATAAGCCAACTGGCTGACCTTCTCGAAGTAGCGCGCGTTCTGGATGGCGGCGGCGCAAATGTCCGCCACCGACTCCAGCGGCTGCGCGTCCGCCGGTGAAAACGCGTTCGTCTGCGCGCTTTCCATGGTCAGCACGCCCAGCGTCTCTCCCAGGGAGATGAGCGGCAGGCACATTTCCGAGCGCGTCTCCTCGAATCCCGCTACGTAGCCCTCGACGCGGCTGACGTCGTTTTCCGTCACCGGCTTTCCCGAGGCGATGACGCGCGCACACAACCCCGCCGCCGGCTGCAACTCGCTTCCGAGCTGGATGCGGGGTGTCAGGCGGCCTTCGTGTGCCCGCAGCACCAGCATGCCATCCTCCAACAGCAGCACGGCAACGTGGTCCACGGCGAAAGATTGCAGGATGAAGTGGCAGGATTTCTGCAGCAGCTCGCCGAAGTCGAGCACCGCAGTGGTCTGTCGCGCGATGGCGTTGATCGCCTCCAGTTGCGCCGCCTTGCGCTGCTCGTTCGAGTACAGCTTGGCGTTCTGAAGTGCGATCGACGCCTGGGTGGAGAACAGGGTCAGCAGGTCGATAGTTTCCGTGTCGAAGAATTCTTCCTGGTCGCTCTGGCAGTCGAGCACTCCCACCACCTCGTCGCGCACGATCAGCGGCACCGCCAGCTCCGACCGGGTGCTGGGAATGGACATGATGTAGCGCGGGTCGTTGCTGACTTTGGGCGCGTAGATCGGCCGCTTCAGCTTGGCCGCGGTCCCGATCAGCCCCTTGCCCAGCGGGAGTTCCATCTCCTGGCTTTCGCGGTTCCACCCGGTATGCGACCGGACGTGCAGCATGTTCGTGTCCGCGTCCAGCAGCACCACCGCAACCCGATGCAGATGAAAATAATCCCGCAGGATGGAAAGAATCTGGCTCAGCACCTCGTCCAGATCGAAGGTCGAGATTACCGCCTGGCTGGCATCGTAGAGGATGGCAATCTTCTGCATGCGTCGGTGCCCGGGCGACGTTGAGGGAGAACTGCCAGTCCGGGAAGAGGGGCTAGTTTACCAGCATCACTTCGTGCCCGCACCTGCCCTTTTTCTGCGCCGCACCAGCTCGATTAAGCCGAACACCACCAGGCACACCCAGAAGTCGATCACCAGCCCGAGGTCGATTTGCGCAACCCCGTGCCGTCCCGCCGCCGGCAGCAATGGCATGATCACCAGGAAATAAATCGCGTTCCCGACCACCACCGCAACCAGGGACTTTAGTAAATTAGCGAGCACTACAGATTTGGACAACATGACATCCCACTTTGGCTGCCCGGCTGATAACTGATAGCTGATAGCTTATAGCTGATCGCTCGCTATAAAATCACCGACCTGATGCAGCCCACCATTCTCTCCTTCGCAGACGCACGCCGCGGGGTGGAGCAAGCCGCGGCGCAAGTCCATCCGCCCGAAGCCGAGCGGTGCGAACTGCTCCTCGCCGGCGGCCGCGTGCTCGCCGAATCCGTGCTGGCCGACCGCGACTTCCCCCCGTTTGCGCGTGCCACCCGCGATGGCTACGCGGTCCGCTCAGCGGATGTCTCCAGCGTCCCAGCTCGCCTGAAGCTGGTCGGAGAAATCCGCGCCGGTGGGCCGCCGCAATCGCTGGACGTGAAACCGGGCCAGGCGGTCGAGATCATGACCGGAGCGCCCGTCCCTGCCGGCGCCGATGCCGTCGTCATGGTTGAATACACCTTGCGCACCGGCGACGCGGTCGAGGTCCAGCGCAGCGTTGCCGCGGGAGAGAACTTTGTTCCCGCGGGCGCCGAAGCCAAGCGCGGAGAAGTCCTACTCTGCCCGGGCACGTGCCTCACCCCCGCCGCCATCGCCGTGGCCGGTTCTTGCGGCCGCCACCAACTGCACGTCTATAAGCGTCCGCGGGTGGCGATTCTTTCTACCGGCGACGAACTCGTGGACATCGCCGCTGAGCCCGCCCCGAACCAGATCCGCAATTCCAACAGCTACTCGCTGGCCGCGCAGGTGCATGCCGCCGGCGGCGCGCCGGCCGTACTGCCGATCGCACCCGACGAAACAGAGCGCTTGCGCCATCTGGTGCAGCAGGGGCTCGCCTGCGACCTGCTGCTGCTCTCCGGCGGCGTGAGCGTGGGCAAGTACGATCTGGTCGAGCAGGTTTTGAGCAGCCTTGGCGCGGAATTTTTCTTTACCGGCGCGTACATCCAGCCGGGGCGGCCGGTCGTCTTCGGCCGCGCGCCCGCGCGCCCAGGCGCCTTGCCCACGTATTTCTTCGGACTGCCGGGGAATCCCGTCTCCACCATGGTCTGCTTCGATTTGTTCGCGCGCCTGATGGTGGAAGCGCTCGCCGGCGCAACCCCACGAAGGATGACGTTCACACAAGCGCGCTTGAAGGCCGACGTCAAGGTCAAGACCGGGCTCACGCGCTTTCTTCCGGCGCTGTTGAGCGGTGAATATGAGCGCAGCGAAGTTGAACTGGTAAAATGGCAAGGCTCGGGCGATATGGCCGCCACCGCGCGCGCCAACTGCTACCTGGTCGTCCCGCCCGACCGCGAAATGCTTGCCGCCGGCGACATGGCTTCCCTGCTGCTGGTCTAAGACGTCGTTTTGTGTAGGTTCCAGCTTGTGTAGGTTTCAGCCGTTTTGGGAAGGGCGCGGCTTCAGCCGTGCCGCAGAAGTCCTTTATTATTGTCATTCCGAGGGGCTTCAGCCCCGAGGAATCTCGGCTTTG
>DASWAR010000041.1:0-5397 GCA_036391015.1 Terriglobales bacterium | reverse complement strand
GAAGAATACGTCCTTGGGGTTCGCCGCTTTCAAGATCTGATCGACGGTGTCGAACTCTTCCGGCCTCGATAGGTGGCTGATGTCGCCCGTATGCAGCAAAAAATCCGGCGGCTTTGCCAGCCCATTGATCTTCTCGACCGCCGCCTTCAGCGTCCCGGCCACATCCGTATTCGCCGGCTTGTTAAATCCCATGTGGCTGTCGCTAATCTGTGCGAAGCACAGCTCGCCCGCCGCCGCTGCTTTGGTCCCCAGTTCTGACATCCGGCCCAGGCTATACGACTTTAGAACTCCGCCCTGCATGATGCAGAAGGCGCCTGTTCCCGCCCAGGCCATGCATTTCAAGAATCCCCGCCGATCGATGCCGTCATGGTTGTGATCGTGCAAAAGTTCGTCTGTTGGCTTCTTGGACATAGTTTCCCTCTTTTTTGTGATTTGGTCGGCCCCTGTAAAGCAAGGCGTGCGACTCACAGTGCCTTAACTATCCGGGCAGGAAAATATTCCCGCAAAGTTTTCGTTTGCTCTGGAAACCTCGCAGGATGCCGCCCGGAATAGAACGATGCCAGCGCAGTTATGGACGGTGCGTGCCACATCGATGTGGCGCAAAATGAGGAGGACTTATGGCGCTGGAGATCGTTTGGCGCAATCCGCTTCCGTTGGCCAGGACAGTACACAAGGTGCAGCGAATCAGCAGCGATGAATTCAGCGCCGTGTATACCGTCACTGACCCGGATACTACGCATGAGCTCGAGCTGATTTCGGGCACAGCCGCCTGAACATGCGTTCCGAATCAGGGCTGGGTTGCCTTCTGTCTACCGTGAGTTGGGGTAAGAAGAGGTATCGCAAAGGAGGGCCGCAAAGGGTGCAGTTCAGGCTGTGCTGGTTCGAGATCCCGAACCGGAGGGGGCGACCCGGATGCAAGTCTTACTTGACACGAACCCTGATTGGGGCTTTACTACCGACCACTTTTGTGGGGCAAACAGGAAATCCCGGTTTTTTGGCGGAATAAAATCGAGCCTCGGCAGTTTAGCACAGGTGAAACTTGCGGGATCCCGGCGGCAATGCTGAATTCGAAGCGCTGGCTCTGCCACTGTTCGATTCGCTCTATAACTTCGCGCACTGGCTAGCGCAGGACCGGCACGAGGCCGAGGACCTTGTGCAGGAAACATACGCCAAAGCGCTGAAGGGCTTCGGCTCGTTCCGGCCGGGAACGAACTTTCGCGCCTGGATATTCAAGATCCTGCGCAATACGTTCCTGACCTCGCGTACCGGGCTGAGCAGCGCGCATACGGAGCCGTTGGAACCCGGGGACGAGGACCGGTTGCTGCCAGTTTCGGCGCACACGCCGGAGACGCTGGTGATCACCCAGGATCTCGGCGAGGCGTTGCAGCAGGCGATCGAAGCCCTGCCGGTTCCGTTCCGCGAAGTGCTGCTGCTGGCCGACGTGGAGGAAATGTCGTACCTGGAGATTTCCGAGACGTTGTCCATTCCCATCGGGACGGTGATGTCGCGGCTGGCACGCGCGCGCAAGTCGGCGCGGCAGAAACTGATCGAGTCCGGCTATGAACAGAAGAAGGGAACAGCGGCGCGGCGATAGACGATAGACGGAAAACATGAACTGCGAAACCTGGCAAGCAAAACTCGATGCGTATGCTGACGCGGAGCTTCCGGCCGAGACGATGCGCTCCATGGCCGAGCATCTGTCCGGATGTCCGGTGTGCACGGCGGAAATCGTCCAGATCATGCAACTGAAGCGGGTCACGGCGACGGCCGGAAAGCGGTATACCCCGGCGCCGGAATTGCGCGCGCGTGTGCGCCGGCAGATCGCGGCCAAACCGGCGCGCGGTGGATGGCAGTGGGCGCTGGGCCTGGCGCTGGCGGCTGTGGTGGTCATCGGACTGGGATTGGCGATCGTGCTGCCGTCACGCACGGCGGCGCGCGACCGGTTGATCGCGGGAGTGGTGGACCGCCACGTGACCGCTCTGGCCAGTGCCTCGCCGGTGGACGTGGTATCCAGCGACCGGCACACCGTGAAACCCTGGTTCCAGGGCAAGCTGGCCTTCACCTTCAACCTGCCGGAACTGGCCGGCTCGCCCTTCACGCTGGCGGGAGGGCGGATGGTGTTTGTGGACGGCGAACCGGGCGCGCACCTCATTTATGACGTTCGCAAACATCACGAATCGGTGCTGATTTTTCAAGATCGCGGCGATTTCGCGCGGCTGTTGCCGTCGTCAGAAAAAGAGTGGCGCTCGCGGTCGTTCAACGTCGAGACCTGGAACCGCGGTGGGCTGCAGTTTTTCGTGGTCAGCGATGCGGCGCCGGAAGACGTGAGCGCCCTGGCGGAATTGCTGAAGCGGGCGAATTAGTTGTGAGTTGTGAACTGTGCCCAGCGCCTAAAACCTAAAACCTGTTCTCCTACGTTGGCACCTTCAAAATCATGTATCCGCCGGCGAGGGCAAACAGCAGGTCGGGAGACCAGGCGGCCAGTGCAGGCGGAAGCTGGTTGGTATTGCCCATGGCTTCGAACAGGCCCGACACGATGAAGTAAACCACGGCAATGCCGACCGCGGTGGCCACACCGGCGAGCGCGCCGCGGCGTCCGGCAGTAAGCGCAAACGGCACCGCCAGCATCGCCATCACGAAGGTGATGATGGGGAACGCGAACTTCTTCTGTAACTGCACCCGCAGCCGAACCACATCGAATCCGCTCTGCTGCAGGTCGTGGATGTAGTTGTTCAGCTCCTCGTAATTCATCTCCGACGACTGCTTCACTTCCTTCTTGAAGTAGCCGGGAGGCTCGCGCAGTTCGGCAAAAGTCTCGACGTCGAAAGGGTGGTAAGCCTCGATCGCCGAACCCCGGAACGAGCGTGTCCAGCCCTGTTCGAAGACCCACTTCTGGAGCGTGTCGGACCAGTGCGCGCGCGTGGCGTAAATACGCTTGCGCAACTCGAAGGTCTTGGGATCGAATTCGAAAATCGAAATGCTGCCGAAGCGATTGCTCTCGGCGTCGAAGAACTCGTAGTAATAAATGTCGGAACGCTGGCCGAAGATCCACTTGCGGTCGGGACGCAGATAGGTTTGCGCCGGCTTGCCCTTGATCTGGTTGCGCAGCGCGTCCTGCCGCTTGTTGGCATGCGGCAGGTAAAGCTGCTCGAAGAAGAAGAGTCCGGTGGCGAGAATGGCGGCGATCACCATCACCGGCAGGATCACGCGGTAGATGCTGATGCCGGTGGCTTTCATGGCGGTGATCTCGTTCGCCTTCTGCATCAGGCCGAAGGTCACCAGCACCGCCAGCAGAACGCTGATGTGGGTGGTGTTGTAGATGAAGTACGGGGTCACGTTGACCAGGTACTGTCCGACCATCACCAGCGGCACGCGGTTGCGCACGATATCGCCCAGCAGCTCGAAAAAAGTAAACACCAGCAGCAGCATGAGGAACGTGCTCAGGATCATGCCCAGATAGACGAAGAAGTCGCGCAGGATGTAGTCATCGATGATCAACGGGAAGCGCGCGCTGAACATGCGCTTGCGATTGGCGGCGCGTTCGAAGGCATCGCCCGCGCCCCGCGCCGCAGGCACGCGCGCCTTGAACTTGCTCGCCAGTTCCGCCCACAAATGGCGCAAGGAAAAGATATCGATTGGCATCCGCTCCGAGCGCCACAGCAGGAAAAGCCCGGCGACGAAGAACACGATGTTCCCCAGCCACAAGCCCGGCCCGGCGGCAATCTTGCCCTGGCGCGCCATCGACATTCCCGCCAGCGAGAGGAAGTAATAGAGGAACACCAGGCCGATGGTGAGCACGAAACCGGTGCTCTTGCCGCCCTTCTTGGCTGAAAGTCCCAGCGGAATTCCGACCAGCGCCAGCACGATGCAGGCGGTCGGCAGCGCCAGGCGGCGGTGAAACTCGATGGCGTACGCCCGGCTCCGCGGCCCGTTGTCGCGCATGCGCTGCAGCAGATCGGAGGTGCTCGTCTCCGCCGCCGGCGTGACCGTGTTGGCCGGGTTCTGCACCGCCGGAAGCTGGATGGGGAGGTCGGTTTCGGTGAAGGTCGAAATCGCGTACTGCTCGGGCTGGCGCGGGACGGTCTCGTGCTGTGATCCGTTTTCCAGGTGCAGCCGCAGCTTGTCCATGCCCTGGCTGACGGCGATCCCCGATTGCGCCAGTGTGATTCTCGGCGCGGATGGGTTGCTGATGTCGGCGACGAATACGCCCTTCCACAGCGCGGCGCCCTCGGCGCTGCTGGCGTCCTGGACATAGAGCACCAGGTTCTTGAAGTCCTCGTAGAAGACGCGCGGCTGGACCTCGAACGATACCTGGCTGCTCTTCAGCCGGTTCTGCAGGCGCGCCAGCGCCGACGCGGAGCGCGGTGCGATGAAGACGTTGTTGGCCAGCGCCAGCACCCATGCGATGGTCGCGAAAATGGCGAGGATGCGGACGAATGTTCCCGGCCCGATGCCGCTGGCGCGCATGGCGGTGACTTCGCTGTCGGCCGCCAACCGGCTCAGCCCGATCAGGATTCCCACCAGCACCGCCATGGGAATGGTGACGGTGAGGGCGCCGGGCATGGTAAGGAAGAAGATCTCGGCCACGCTGGGCAACGGCGCGCTGTTGCGCACCACCACTTCCAGGATGCGCTCCAGGTCCCGCAGGAAAATCACGAAGGTGAATATCGCCACGCCGATCAGGGCGTGCGCGAGCACCTCGCTCAGGATGTAGCGGGTCAGGATGCGCATGAAAAATCGGTTCTAGGTTTTCGGTCTTAGGTTCTAGGGTTTCGTCCTCACGCCTAAGACCTAACACCTAAGACCTAAAACCGGACGGTTCAGTCTAGCACGAGGTTTTTCACCACCGCCGCAATGTGTTTTACTGATACGTTCTCACAATCACCGTGGAAGGGCACGGCTTTAGCCGTGCCGGTCGTCGCGCCGAAGGAACCCCGCTTTAGCCGCTGAGGCCAGAAGCGCGCAAATTACAAAATCTCATGGCCACGCTGCGCATCGCAATCCTCTGGCACATGCACCAGCCGTTCTACAAGGACCTGGTCAGCGGAGACTACCGCCTGCCGTGGGTGCGCATGCACGCGCTCAAAGATTATTACGGCATGGTGAAGCTGCTGGACGAATTTCCCAACGTCCACCAGACATTCAACCTGGTGCCGTCGCTGGTGACGCAGCTCGAGGAGTACGTCGTAGGCAACGCGCGCGATCCTTTTCTCGACGTCGCCACCAAGCCCGCCGGGGAACTCTCGAGCGAGGAGCGGCGGTTCGCGCTCGAGTACCTGTTCCAAGCCAATCCCACGCAGATAATTGGGCGCTACCCGCGCTATCGCGAGTTGTGGGACATGTTCCGCGGCGCCGGCCAGGACTCCATGCGCGCCGACCGCATGTTCCAGGCGCAGG
>DASWAR010000040.1:0-11340 GCA_036391015.1 Terriglobales bacterium | reverse complement strand
CCGTAACCCAACGCATCATCCGGGTCGATGCGGAGGTGCTCGAGCGTTTGTGACACTGCTTTCTCGTATTGGCCCATGTAGGAATAATTGACGCCTAGGTTACCGGGCATTCGCGTTTATAGGCGCCGGAGGTAACTGCAGCAACTGACCTTGGTAATCGGGCAATTTGTATGTCACTGAGAACATAGGCTGAAGTGACCTCCAGCCAGCGTCATTGGTAACTGCAGGTGGACACATACAGGGACTTGCACGCGTGCAAGCAAGAACGGGGAGGGTTTCTCGCGCCATGGTGTAAACGCAGGAGAAATGATGTATTACGGTGAGAACGCTGCTGGCGGACACCGATCCCAAGGTAGCGGGCCGGCAGCACAACTGGACCTGGGTAGCTGTTGTGAACAGCGCTTAGCATAAGTTAGGAATTTGCACTGCTCCTGGTGCAAGAAGTCGGTGTTGCCGGTGACTCCACCGCCTAAGGTACAGACAGTAGCGAATAACTAGCGAAACTATGAACGGGAGTCCTTTATTTGCAATGAGTTGACGAGAAAGAACACGTTGTGCTTTTTGTTTCTGAATATTTTTAATAAGTCATTTGCAATCAGTTAGTTGCAAGGAGGCGGTGTGCTATTGCCACACCGGCAACCAAGGAGTGTACAATCCCCGCATCATGTTGAAAAAGCTCTTGCTCGCCGCGCTTCTGCTGTTCGCTCTGCCCTCTCTGGCCACCCTCAAGACTATGCGCGTTGACTACTACCATACCGGTAACGACCACCAGGAGACGTTCGCGCTGGATCGCACCGTGATCGAGCCGACGCCCTGGCCCGGCAACCCGGGCAAAGCGATCGACGATACCAACCTCGGAAAGTATTTCTTTGAAGTCCGCGACCGGGCGACGAACCGCGTGGTTTACTCCCGCGGTTTTGCCTCCATTTTCGGCGAGTGGGAGAGCACCGAAGAAGCCAAGCAGATGAGCCGCACCTTCTCCGAGTCTCTGCGCTTCCCCGCTCCCGCCGCACCGGTTCAGGTCACGCTCATGAAGCGCGACGCCAACAATGCCTTCCGCGAAATCTGGTCCACAGTCATCGATCCCAAAGACCAGTTCATTGACACCTCGGTCCCGCCCTCGCCCGGCCCGCTCATGACGTTGCAAAAATCAGGCGATCCAGCCAACAAAGTTGATTTCCTCATCCTCGGCGACGGCTATACCGCGGCCGAATTGCCCAAGTTTGAAAAAGACGCCCGCCGCCTGACTGAGATCCTCTTCTCCACCTCGCCGTTCAAAGAACACCGCGCCGACTTCAACGTTTGGGCGCTCTGTCCGGCCTCGGCCGAGTCTGGCATTTCGCGCCCCTCCACCGGCATTCACCACCGGACTCCGGCCGGCGCCACCTACGACGCGTTCGGCTCCGAGCGTTACGTCCTGACCTTTGAAAACCGCCGATTTCGCGACATCGCCTCCTTCGCGCCCTACGAATTTGTCGAAATCCTGGTCAACGGCGCGACCTACGGTGGCGGGGGCATCTTCAACCTCTACAGCACCGTCGCTGCCGACAGCCTGTGGTCGCCGTACGTGTTCGTCCATGAATTCGGCCACCACTTCGCCGGCCTGGCTGACGAGTACTACACCTCCGACGTGTCCTACCTGCCGCCGCCGCACAAATTCGAGCCCTGGGAACCAAATGTGACCGCCCTGCTCGATCCCGCCGCGCTCAAGTGGAAAGACATGGTGTCGGCAGGCACACCCACACCCACGCCCTGGAATAAAGATTCGTTCGAAACCTACGAGCGCGAAATTCAGGCGCGGCGCCACGCGATCCGCAAGCAGAACCGTCCCGAGTCCGAGATGGACGCCCTCTTCGCCGAGGAGAAGAAGCACGAGGACCAGTTGCTCTCCTCCGACAAGTACTCCGGCAAAGTCGGCGCGTTCGAAGGCGCCAATTACGAGGCCAAGGGATACTACCGCCCGCAGGAGAACTGCATCATGTTCACCCGCCACGACGCCTTTTGCGCTGTCTGCCGACGCGCCATCGAGCGCATCATGGCCCTGTATACGTAGTCTTCAGTCGGCAGTCTTCGGTCTTCAGGCCCGAACACTGCCGACTAAAGACTTTCTCTTTCTGGCCTGAAGACTGAAGACTGAAGCCTAAAGACTCTGTTGCAATAGCGCTCGCCGGCGTTGACAATCGAAGCGTGCCGGAAACCGCCGCAGCCGCGATTTTTGCCCGGGGAGCCGTCGTCCTGGTGACGCTCAACACGCCGCGCGAAAAGTTCTGGGGCGTTGTGCTCGAGCTGACCCCGGCGGGGCTCGGCGTGCGCGGCATTGACCTGAACTCATTCGACGACTTCGCCCGCCTGGTGCGAGAGGGCGAACCGGTTGCCGCCGGCGCCGTGTTTTTTCCCATGCACCGCGTCGAGCGCATCGAATTGGACGCGCGCAACGGCAGCATTCCCTCGCTGACGGAGCGCTTCGCGTCCAAAAGCGGCCGCGACTGCGCCGAGGTGCTCGGTCATTCCGAATTCTCCTCGGAGCGCCAACCCTAGATGCTTCGCCAGTTGCTCACTGCGCCCAACCAGCTCACGCTCCTGCGGCTGATCTTCATTCCATTCATCATCATCAACATTGTGGACAACAATCACCGGTGGGCGCTGATCCTGCTGGTAATCGCCGGGCTGAGTGACGGCCTCGACGGCCTGCTGGCGCGCACCCTGCACCAGCAGACCAAGCTCGGCCAGTACCTGGATCCCATCGCCGATAAGCTGCTGCTCAGCACATTGTTTCTCGTGCTCTCCATTCTTCACCTGATTCCGTGGAAGTACACGGTCCTGGTGTTCAGCCGCGACCTAATCATCCTGCTCACTTGCGCCGTGCTGTACGCCACCACCTCAATCCGAGAATTCCGGCCGAGCATCTTCGGCAAGATCAACACCGGTGCGCAAGTGGTGACCATTTTCTTCGTGTTGCTGTTCCAGGTGGATTCCACCGCGTGGATCTACTACTGCCGCAAAGTCGGCCTGTACGCCACCTTCGCCTTCACGCTCATCTCGGGACTGCACTACGTGTTTCTGATCGGCCAACGGATCCGGACCCACGACCGAAGTGGCCGGCCAGCGGCACCGGCGCAGTAGTTTTTCAGGTAGTTGCGACAACGGTTGACCCGTTTTTCTATTGACCCCTACAATCGAACTTCTTCTCGTTTCATGGTCAGCACTGTGGCTCATCCGCCTGGAGCCTGCCGCCTGAAGCCTGAAGCCTGGGTCACTATGCCTCGTTTTTTTAACACGCTTACCGGCCGCGTAGAGGACTTCCAGCCTCTGGAGAACAACCTCGT
Organism: Terriglobales bacterium; assembly: GCA_036391015.1. Taxonomy (GTDB): domain Bacteria; phylum Acidobacteriota; class Terriglobia; order Terriglobales; family Acidobacteriaceae; genus JAIQGF01. The sequence continues at coordinate 8,014 of DASWAR010000040.1, read as the reverse complement.
TCGCATGTACGCCTGCGGCCCGACGGTCTACGACTACGGCCACATCGGTAACTTTCGGACATTCATCTTTGTGGATCTGCTGCGGCGTTTTCTGCGGCAAAGCGGGTTCAAGCTGAAGCACGCGATGAATATCACCGATGTGGATGACAAGATCATCCGCAACGCAGCCAAGCAGGGCGTCAGCGTCCAGGAGTACACGAAAAAATACGAGGCCGCGTTCCTGGAGGACTCCAGCTTTCTCAACATCGAGAAGCCCGAGATCGTGGTGCGCGCCACCGACCATATCAAAGAAATGGCGGAGTTCATCAAGGGCCTGGTGGACTCTGGGCACGCCTACCGCACCGACGACGGCTCTTACTACTTCCGCATTGCGAGCTTCCCCGGCTACGGAAAGCTGTCGAAAAAAGACTTCGCCGGAATCATCGAGGGCGCGCGCGTGGACGTGGACGAGTACGACAAGGATAATGCGCGCGACTTCGCCTTGTGGAAGGCGCCAAAACCCGGCGAAGCATTCTGGGAGACCGAGATCGGCCCCGGCCGTCCGGGCTGGCATATCGAGTGCTCGACCATGTCCATGCAATACCTGGGCGAGACCTTCGACGTCCACCTCGGCGGCGAGGACCTCATATTCCCGCACCACGAGAACGAAATCGCGCAGTCGGAATCGCTCACCGGAAAGATGTTCGCGCGCTTCTGGATCCACGCTCGCTTTCTGCTGGTCGAGGGCGAGAAGATGTCGAAATCGCTTGGCAACTTCTATACCCTGCGCGACCTGATTCTGAAGGGTCACAAGCCGTCGTCGTTGCGCTTCCTGCTGACCTCGGTGCCCTACCGCAAGCAGCTCAACTTTACCTTTGACGGGCTGAAGCAGGCGGCGCAGGCAGTGGAGCGGTTGCGGAATTTCAAGCTGCGTCTGGAAACGGCGCAGTTCCCTGCCGGCAGCAACCCGGCAATCACCGAGCTTGCGAACGCAACGGTGGAGAAGATGAAGGCGGCGTTAGCGGATGATCTGAACACCGCCGAGGCCCTGGGAGCGATGTTCGACATGGTGCGCGAGGCGAACTCGACCGCCGATGCCGGGCAATTGCGGCAGGAGAATGTCGCTCCCCTGCTGGGTGCGCTGGCTACTTTTGACGAAGTCTTCGCCGTCATGGCCGACAATGACGCGGAAAAAGTGCGCCAGGTGCTGACATGGGCCAAGCAGGAAGGCCGCATCCAGGAGGCCAGCGAGGAAACAGTCGAAGTCGCAAAATCCATGGAGCTGAGTGACGCCAAGATCGACAACCTGATCGCTCAGCGGCAGGCAGCAAAGAAAACGCGCAATTTCGCGCGCGCGGACGAGATCAGGACCGAACTGGCCTCGGCGGGAATCATTCTGGAAGACACTAAGGACGGCGTTCGCTGGAAGCGGAAATGAACGCTGTTTTGTGGCTGGCGGCTGGTCGTTGGTAGTTGGGCCGGAGCTTCTCACCAGCTGCGACATACCAGCTACGAGCTACGTTTTCCCAGCGGCCGCGACGCGTGCCTTGTGGCGGCGCAAATGCTCGCGGTACTCGTGTTTGAGGTCGAGGAACTTCACGCCCACCCGGTTTCCGACCTGCGAGCGCACCAGGACGCGGACCACAATCAGCGGATCGTCGGCGTGCGGGCGGTAGTGCAGGATGGCCTCGCTATTGACGGGTAGCTGTGCGTCGGTGAGAAACGACATACCGTCTTCGCTGACGTCAAAGGATTCCGCCTGGAAAACCTGATCGCCGGCCTTGCAGTGAATCTCACACCGAATCGGCCATCGCTCCGACGCCCTGACTCCTGGCATAGCTCCCCCGCTGTGCGGCGAAGCATAACCCAGTTTCTAGTTTCCAGTTTCTGGTTTCTAGTTTCTAGTTTCTGAAGACAGGGTCCAGTCCCCCCCGTCAATGTCCAGTCGCTCGTACCGGCCCCTGGAAACTAGGAACCAGAAACTGTTTTCTTACGGTTTTCGTCCGTGGAGCTTGATCGAAGCAATGGCATTGGCCGCAGCCTCGGCAATCGGATCGCTGCTGCAGCAACCGCTGGGCGCCACCGCCTCGGCCAGTTTCTTGCCGTGCGCGATCTGCGGGATCGAAAGGTCGGTCAGGCCGGCATCGAGCGCCATCAGCACATAGTCGGTCATCATGCTTGCGCCCGCGATGCAGCCGACGTACGCACTGACGCTGTTTGCTATTTCTTTCGGCAGTTCTTGCAGGAGCACCAGGTCGCTGACCGCGATGCGTCCGCCGGGCTTAAGCACGCGCGCGATCTCGCGGAAAACCGCCGGCTTGTCCACGCTCAGGTTAATGACGCAGTTGCTGATCACCAGGTCCACGGACGCGTTTTCCAGCGGCAGCTTCTCGATCACGCCCTTGCGGAACTCGACATTGGCCGCGCCCAGCTTTTCGGCATTGGCGCGCGCCTGGGCCAGCATGTCGTCGGTCATGTCCACGCCGATGACGCGGCCGGTGGGGCCGACGCGCCGCCACGCGAGAAAGGCATCGAACCCGGCGCCGCTTCCCAGGTCAAGCACGGTCATGCCCTCGCGAATTTCGGCAAGAGCCAGCGGATTGCCGCAGCCCAGGCCGAGGTTGGCTTCTCCGGCCAGGGTGAGATCTTCGGCGGAGTAGCCGATTGTTTCCGCTAATTGGGACGTGGTAGCGCACCCGCATGCGGACTGCTCGCCGCGCGCAACCGCGCCGTAGTGTTCCTTCACTGCATCCTGAATTTTCATGGTAACGATCCTTTCAGTTGCGTCAGGGCGGTCGGGCGCAGACCGCAACACCCGCTCGATTCCAACGCGTGATTAAACTCGTGCAACATCCGCAGCACGTCAGCACGGCGGTTTTCCGGAAACGCTTCGGCGACGGTGCGGGCGCGATCGCGCATGAGCTGATCAATGCGGCGACGCGCCTTGCGTCCCGCGGCAGTGATCCGCACCATGGCAGCGCGGCCGTCGTCCTGCTGGCCGCGGACGCGTTCCACCATACCCTGCTTTTCCAGCTTCTCGATGACGCGGGTCATGGCGCTGGGCGTTATGCGCGATGCGGCGGCCAAATCAGTCAGGCGCGCGCCTTCCTGCGCGATAAGGGTGCGCAGGATCGACGTCTGGCGCGGGGTCATACCTTCGCAGCAGACCTCGTCAGTCCCGACGCACATGAGGACGCGCTCCAGGCGTTCGAGCTGGTTCCACCAGGCGTCGATGTCGGGGGTCTTGCTCATCAGCGGAAGGCTACACCAAAGTACTTGCATGAGTCAAGCAATTTATTTGGTGGCGGCCACACCGCGACCTTGGTCATGCAGGGCACAACTTGCTGGAGGGGGGCCTCTAGGCGTCCGTGCCGGTGGATCGCTCTTCGATTGCCATGTCCTTAAATTCGCTGGATTCGAAGATGTCGCCGCATTCGAGGCACTCGACGAATTCCGAGTCCTCTTCGCGGGCCACGATCCGCACACGCGGATGTTCACACTTATCCATGCTCATGCTCGGCAAGGGAGGTTTGGCGGGTGGTAGCGGCTGGTTCGAGTTCATATATCCGGCAAGCAACCGGAAATGTTGGGTATTTTAGCCCGGCCCTGAGCGTTGTCAAGAGCCAGTTATCGTTACCTCCCTAATCGCCAATTCATGGCCCGGACCAAGTCCTGGTAACCACCGCGCATTCCTCCCGTCTAAGCGGTCATGAAGATGTTAGCGGGCTTGCTGTGCGTGCTATCGATTGCGGCGATCGCTCAATCCCAAAACAGCCATTTCGATCCTCCCGACAGGCAGGACGGATGGGCAACCTCCGACGCTGCGACGGCGGGACTGGACACCGCGCGGCTGCAGGCGCTGGAATCCGCAATCGCGTCGGGAGAGCTGAAAAAGATTGGCAGCGTGCTGGTGGCGCGTCACGGCAAGCTGGTATACGAAGCCTATTTTGATGGAGACGCGGCGACGTTGCGCGACGTGCGCTCGGCTTCGAAGACCGTTACCAGCATGCTGGTGGGGATTGCGATTGATAAGAAAGCATTGCCCGGGGTGCAGGCCACGATCCTGCCGTTCTTTCCTGACAAGCAACCGCCGCAACATCCCGACCCGCGCAAGCAGAAGATCACGGTGGAAGACTTCCTGACCATGAGTTCCCTGCTGGAGTGCGACGACAACAACAATTTCTCGCGCGGCAATGAAGAACGCATGTACGTGATCGAGGATTGGGTGAAATTCGCGCTCGACCTGCCGATCAAGGGATTTGCGCCGTGGGCGACCAAGCCGCAGGACTCGCCCTTCGGCCGCAGTTTCAGTTACTGCACGGCAGGTGTAACCACGCTGGGGGCGGTGATTGAGCGCGCGACAAAAACCAAGCTGGCGGAGTTTGCGCAAAACAATTTGTTCACGCCGCTCGCCATCCAGCAGGTCAAGTGGCCGTATTCCCCGTTGGGACTGGCGCAGGGCGGCGGAGGCCTGCGCCTGGCCAGCCGCGATTATCTGAAACTCGGCCAACTGTACCTGAACGGCGGAAAATGGAAAGGCACGCAGGTTGTGTCCCAGGAATGGGTCAAGACTTCATTGCGTCCACACGTCCAGGCGGACGACAACGTCCTCTACGGGTACTTATGGTGGCTGCGGACGTTTGCGGCCGGAGGGCGGCAGGTCTCGGCGCAACTTATGCAGGGCAACGGCGGAAACAAGGTAGCCATCTTCCCCGACCTCGACATGGTCGTGGTCATCACCAGCACGAACTACAGCACCCGCGGCATGCACGAGCAGACGGACAGAATCCTGTCTGACTACATCTTGGCGGCGGTAAGGCGGTAGCCGTCACAGGATGAAATCCGACCAAATCTATCGCCAATTCTTAACCGTTTACCCCGCCACGAGTTACCCTCCAATGCACGAAATCACCATTCCCTGTTTTGTGTTGCTTTCAGGCCTTTGCGGCATCTAAAATAGATGTACGACCAATTAGGTCGGAAATTGCTGGGAGTGGCTAGCGCGTGCTGAAGCTGACCAAGAAAGCCGATTACGGTCTGATTGCCATGCGCTATTTGGCTGAGAACGCCGCGGCCTCGTGCAGCGCCAAGGACATCGCCGAGGCGCACGGCATTCCGCCCGAACTGCTGGCCAAGATCCTGCAAAAGCTGGTCAAGGCCCGGTTGCTTACTTCGCACCATGGTACCAACGGCGGCTACCTGCTGGCGCGGGATGCGCGCACGATTTCCGCCCTCGAAGTCATCAAGGCGATCGAGGGACCGCTGTTCTTGACCTCGTGCGTAACCACACGCGGCGAGTGCGGTCATACCAGCCGGTGCACCGTCCGCGAGCCGCTGCGCAAGGTCAGCCAGAGTATTGAAGAGGTTCTGAGCAAGATCAATATCGGTGACATGGGTGAACAGACTGCGACTGTGCCGCCGGAAGAATTAGTGACGTTGAGTTGAACCAGGCGAGAGCCGGCAATTATGGAGATTCCGATGAGCGTTGAACAGAAGACGACAACTGGGCACAACGGGGTGAAGCTGCCAATTTACATGGACAATCACGCCACCACGCCGGTGGACCCGCGGGTTTTGGAAGAGATGCTGCCCTACTTCACCGATAAGTTCGGGAATTCGGCCAGCCGTAACCACGTGTTCGGCTGGGTGGCCGAGGAAGCGGTGGAGCAGGCTCGCGAGCGCATTGCCAAGCTGGTGGGAGCGACGACCAAGGAAATCATTTTCACCTCCGGCGCCACCGAAAGCGACAATCTGGCGATCAAAGGCGTGGCCGAGATGTACCGCGAGAAGGGCAACCACATCATCACCGCGGTCACCGAGCACAAGGCGGTATTGGACTCCTGCAAGCGCCTGGAGAAGTATGGTTTCCGGGTCACCTATATGCCGGTGATGAAGGACGGACTGGTTGACCTTGACGACCTCAAGCGAGCCATGGACGACAAGACCATCCTGGTCACGCTGATGGCCGCCAACAATGAGATTGGCGTGCTGCAGCCGATCGCCGAAATCGGCAAGTTGTGTCACGAGCGCGGCGTGCTGTTTCACACCGATGCCACCCAGGCCGTCGGCAAAGTTCCCATTGACGTGCAGAAGATGAACATCGATCTGATGTCCATCTCGGCGCACAAAATGTACGGTCCCAAGGGCGTCGGCGCGCTGTACGTGCGTCGCAAGAACCCGCGGGTGCAGGTATCGCCGATCATTGATGGCGGCGGCCACGAGCGCGGGATGCGCAGCGGCACGCTCAACGTTCCCGGAATCGTTGGTCTCGGCAAGGCCTGCGCCATCTGCCACGAGGAGATGCCGCAGGAGAGCAAGCGTCTCTCCGGCCTGCGCGACCGGCTCAAGGACAAGCTCATGGGCGGCCTGGACGAGGTGTACATCAACGGCTCGATGGAACACCGCCTGCCCAACAATCTCAACATCAGCTTCGCCTACGTGGAAGGCGAGTCGCTGCTGATGGGCATCAACGACATCGCGGTTTCCAGCGGCTCAGCATGCACCTCGGCGACGCTGGAGCCATCGTATGTCTTGAAGGCCCTCGGGACGGGTGACGACCTGGCCCACAGCTCGATCCGCTTCGGCATCGGCCGCTTCAACACTGAGGCCGAGGTGGACTACGTGGCTGATCGCCTCATCGAAGTCGTGCAGCGGTTGCGTGAGCTCTCGCCGCTGTACGAGATGGCGAAGGAAGGCATCGATTTGAAGTCAGTGAGCTGGGCCGCGGAAGGATAGCGCCTTCGGCGCTGTTTTGGGTCCTTCGACTCGCCCGCCAAATGCGGAAGTCCGGCGGGCTCGCTCAGGATGACAGACGAGATTCTCGAAGAGTTTAGGAGAAGTTAAAACATGGCATACAGCGACAAGGTACTGGACCACTACACTCACCCGCGGAATGTTGGCTCGATGGACAAGAGCAGCCAGACAGTGGGTACGGGCTTGGTCGGCGCGCCCGAGTGCGGCGACGTCATGAAGCTGCAAATCCAGGTCAACCCCGAGACCAAGGTCATCGAGGACGCCAAGTTCAAGACATTCGGCTGCGGATCGGCGATCGCATCGTCTTCGCTGGCGACCGAGTGGGTGAAGGGCAAGACCGTGGACGAAGCGCTGGCGATCAAGAACACCGACATCGTGCGTGAGCTTTCGTTGCCGCCGGTGAAGATTCACTGCTCGGTGCTGGCCGAGGACGCCATTCGCGCCGCCATCGGCGACTGGAAGAAAAAGAACGGCGTGGCGTCCCAGTCAGTGACGCACGCGCCCGTGGCCAAGGCGGGAGACTAGGAATCTGGCGATCGGGTGATCCGGTGATCGGGTGATCATTTGGGACAAGGTTCTCGATCACCAGATCACCAGATCATCCGATCACCCGATGGCACTATCATGGCAACTGTGACCGACAAGCCGGCAGAGCAGGCGGCGACGCCAATCGTTTCGCCGAATGGCGCGGAGCAGCCAGGGTCCGCACCGGCGCAGAAGCCTGCCTCGGCGCCGGCGCGCGGCATCCAGGTTACCGAGCGCGCATTGGGGAAGATCAAGGCGGCAATGGAGAAGGAAGGAATCTCGCCTGGGCAGGGCGGCCTGCGCCTGGGCGTGCAGGGCGGCGGCTGCTCCGGCCTGACTTACAACATCCGCTTCGACACTCAGCCGCGCGAGCGCGACCGCATCTTCCAGTTCGGCGATGTGCGCGTCTTCGTGGATCCCAAGTCGTTCATCTATCTGCACGGCATGACCCTGGACTACCAGGAGACGCTGATGCAGCAGAGCTTCGTGTTCGTGAACCCGAACGCGAGCAAGTCCTGCGGCTGCGGCACGTCGTTCAGCTAACAGCAGCAATTAGCCATTAGCGATTAGCGATTAGCCATTAGCTGCGGCACGGCACAGATGGCTAATCGCTAATTGCTGATACCCGGATCATGAGCACCACGAACAAACCCCAATCCGCGCTGCAGATGTTCGACGAAGGCACGGTCACGCACTCCTGCTGGTCGTGCGGCGACATGCGCGCGGCGCACTTCTGCGATTCCTGCGGCAAGCTGCA
>DASWAR010000039.1:0-12348 GCA_036391015.1 Terriglobales bacterium | reverse complement strand
GCAGCACCAGGGCCTTCAACCCGGCGCGCGCTGCATAAGCCGCCATCGACGCCGACGTGTTTCCCGTCGACGCGCATACCACCCACTGGTACCCTCGCGCGTGTGCCACCGATACCGCCGCCGTCATCCCGGTGTCCTTGAAAGAACCTGTCGGATTCATGCCCTGGTGCTTCGCCAGCAGCGCCCGCATGCCCAGCCGGCGCGCCGTTTGCGGCATCGCATACAGCGGCGTATTGCCCTCCGCCAGCGTGACGATCTTCTCCATGTCCGGAACAATCGGAAGCAACTCCCGGTAGCGCCACACACCGCTTCCATCCAGCAGCGAAAGCGAGCTTCTGCGTTCACGCCACACGCGCTTCAAGTCCGCTGCCCAGGCGCCGCGCCCACTCGGCTCCCACGCCGGGTACGTTACTTCCAGCAGCTCGCCGCATTCGGCGCACCGAAAATCCGGCTGCGGGTCATTCTGAATCGCCTGGCAGCCGCAACACCGCAGTTGCGCTTCGGCGCTCCCCTTAGCAGCAGCGGCTGGCATGGATCTGTTCATCGTCATCTCCGGATTCGTGGGCGTGAAATGGTTGGACCGCTGCGCCCAGGAATTCATCGTGCACGGCGCGGATCACCACCGGCGCAGAAACCGCCGGCACGGCGAAGCAAATGTTGATTTCGCTGGCGCCCTGCGCCACCGCAATCACGCTGACCTGGCAGCGCGCCACCGCAGTAAACAGCCGCGCCAGCACGCCGACTTTGCCTTTCATCGTCTCTCCCAACACCGCGATCACCGCCACATCGCGCTGTACCGCGATCGGTGCCATGATGCTGTGTTTGATCTCGGTGCGGAACACCCGCTCGGTCACGGTCAACGCGCGTTCCAGGTCCGGCTCGCGAAACACCAGGCCGATGGCGTTTTCCGACGACGATTGCGTCGAGAACAGCACGTCGATGCGCTCGTGTCCCAGCCCCAGGAACAGCCGCCCGAACAGGTCCTCGAAGTGGCCCCCGTTGGGCATGTTCAGCGTGATCAATGCCGCCGGACTGACCGCCGTCACCGCCTTCACCACGTGCCCGTTGCTCTGCGTCTGGGCAGCGATCCGCGTTCCCTCGACCTCGCGGCAAAACGAGTTCTTGATGAGGATAGGTATCCCGTGCTCCAACGCCGGGCGGACCGCCTTGCGGTGGATCACCTTCGCGCCGTAGTACGACATCTCGATCGCTTCCGCAAACGTAATCTCCGGCAGAATGCCGGCGCCGGGACAGATGCGCGGGTCGGCGCTCATGACGCCGTCCACGTCGGTCCAGATCCATATCTCGTCGCAGCTCAGCGCCGCGCCCAGGATCGTGGCCGAGTAATCCGACCCTCCACGGCCTAGCGTCGTCGGCTGCCCGGCGGCCGTCGCACCGCGGTAGCCGGTGACGACTGGCACGGCGCCTTCGCGCAAGACGGGCAACAGGCATTCGCGGCTGAGCTGAGTCGTCGCCTCCATGTCGGGACTGGCTTCACCGAAATTGTCATTGGTGATCAGAAGACGGATCGAGTCCAGCGCTCGCCCATCCATACCGAGTGCGCAGAGTTGCCCGGCGAAGATCGGCGCCGACATCCGTTCTCCCATCGCCAGCGCAACATCCAGAACCTGCGGCGTGGCCGCCCGCAGCATGAGGAGCGCGCCGCAAACTTCCCGCAGTTCCCGCAGCACTTCACCAATCGCGGCCAGCACCATTTCGCGCCTGTCGCCGCCAAACAGGTCCTCGACCACCTCGCGGTGGCGCCGCTCAATGCGCTCGAGTCTTACCTCCGAGCCGTCGCGATCCCCAGCGCAAGCCGCATTCACCGTCTCAATAATCAAGTCGGTGATCCCGCTCAGCGCCGAAACCACGACCACCACGGAATGCTGACGGCGCTCGTCACCAACGATTTGTGCCGACTGCCGAATGCGATCCGCCGACCCGACCGACGTCCCTCCGAATTTCATGACTAGCAAACTCATCGTCTTCCCCGTTTCTCAAAAGTGTGCAAGAACAGAAAAGCCACCTGCGCCGGCGGCGGAGGTGGCTTTCAAATCCTGGTTCTGGCTGAACTACCTCATCCGCCGTGCGCTCCTGTGATGGCTGTTGTTGTTGTTGTAATTGTTGTTGTCGCGCAGACGAGCCCGAATTCCGGGGTTTGCGTCGGTCCAACCAGGCGGATTAGCAAAGTGCGGTTCAAATCAACGTCCAGTATTTGTTCACAGTACCTTTGATCAACTTCGTCTGTCAATCGCAAATCAGCAGTACAAGAGGTCACCGCCCGTCGGTTACCCTCAAATCTCCAGGATGACGGGCATGATCAGCGGCCGGCGTGAGGTGCTTTTCACGATGAACCGCTTCAGGTCCTGCCGGATCTTTTCCTTGATCACGCCCCAGTCGCGCTTCTCTTCTTCGGTCGAGTGCTCCAGCGTGTCCATGATGATCTGCCGTGCCTCGGCCATCAGGCCGTTGTCCGCTCCCGCCGCCGCAAACCCGCGCATCACGATCTCCGGCGCTGACTCGATCTGCCCCGTCAACTTGTTGATGGCGATGATGGGCAGCACGATCCCGTCCTCGCTGAGATGCCGCCGGTCTTTGATGATGAGGTCTTCCACCACGTCCCCGCGCGATCCCGAATCAATGCACACGCGACCCACCGCGACGCGCCCGGCCTTGCGCGCGCCCAGTTCGTCGAATTCCAGCACGTCGCCGCTCTCGATCATCATCACCGATCCGACCGCGCCCAGCATGCTGCCCGCCAAATCCGCGTGCCGCTTCAGTTGCCGATACTCTCCGTGGATGGGAATGAAATACCGCGGTTTCACCAGGTTGATCAGCAGCTTTAATTCCTCCTGGCTGGCGTGCCCGCTGACGTGCACCGGCGGTTGCGATCCGTCCTCGTAAATCACGTTGGCGCCGCGCCGGTACAGGTGATCGATCATCCGGTAGATCGCCTTTTCGTTTCCCGGAATGATGCGCGACGACAGCATCACCGTGTCGCCCGGTTCGATTTTCGCGTGCTTGTGATTGTCCACCGCCGCGCGCGACAGTCCCGACATCGGCTCGCCCTGGGTTCCGCTGATCAGCACCATCACCCGCTCCGGCGGAAAATTCTTGATCTCCCCGGGATGAATCAGCAGCCCGTCCGGCACTTCGATGTATCCCAGATCCTGCGCGATCTCGGTGGAGTCGTTCATGCTGCGCCCCACCAGCGCCACCTTGCGCCCGTGCTGGTACGCCATGTCAATCGCCAGCTTGATGCGGTGGATGGAGGAAGAAAAACACGAAATGAACAGCCGCCGCGGCGTGCGCGCAAACACCTCGTCAAACTTGCCCCCCACCGCCCGCTCGCTCGGCGTGTACCCGGTGCGCTCGATGTTGGTCGAATCCTGGAACAGCGCCAGCACGCCTTCCTTGCCGTACTCCGCGAAGGTATGCAGGTCAAACAGCTTGTTGTCGGTGGGCGTGGGATCAACTTTGAAATCGCCGGTGTGGATGATCACGCCCAGCGGCGTATGAATGGCCAGCGCAACGCAGTCCACCAGCGAGTGCGTCACGTGGATCGGCTTGATCTTGAACGGCCCGATGGTGACCATCTCGCCCGGACGCATCTCGATCAGAGTGGCATTGTCCAGCAGCTCGTGCTCGTCGAGCTTGTCCTCCACGTACGCCAGCGTGAACTCGGTGCCGTACACCGGCACGTTTAACTCCGCCAGGATGTACGGCAACGCGCCGATGTGGTCTTCGTGACCGTGCGTCAGCACGATCGCGCGCACGTGCTTGCGGTTCTCAATCAGGTAAGCAATGTCGGGAACAACGATGTCGACCCCGAGCAATTCCGTCTCGGGGAACATCAGGCCGGCGTCGACGACGATGATGTCGTCGCCCCAGCGCACGGCCATGCAGTTCATCCCGAACTCGCCGAGTCCGCCCAGCGGCACGACATGGAGCTTTCCAGTAGGCATGTGTAAGCCTCTGATGCTAGCACAGCAGGTCACGCAGGAGTCCGCGCGGTGGAGCGCGTTCGCCCTCGAACGCGGCAGGACGACCGGTGTATGCTGACAATTGATGGCCGAAGAGAAACCATCCTGGCTTCGCCTGCGCGTCGAAGATGGCCTGCGCCGCGGCCTCACCCAGGCCTACGAAACCGTCAAGGTAGACCCGCAGAAGTTCCTTCTCCAACTCCGCACCGGCTACGGACTGCCCATCACCACCTATGACGGCGTTTTCTCCGTCTCCCAGGAGCAACTCGATCTGGTTGCCGTTGACGTGATCCGCTCCGGCATGAAAGTGGCCGCCGTCGAAGGCGCCGGGTTCGGCCTCGGCGGCTTGCTCACCATCGTTCCCGACCTCAGCATCCTCGCCGGCATCACCATCCGAACCATCCAGAAGCTCAGCCTGATCTACGGCTTCCAATTTGCCACCGATGCAGAAGTGGCGGAGCTCTGGGTCGCCGCCGCCAGCGCCGCCGGCGTGGACATCAGCCGCGAATTATTGGAAAAGGAAGTGGTGAACCGGTTCGTGCCGCGTGTCATCCGGCGCATCGCGGTGCAGGCCAGCGGCGACGTCGTCGAGCGTTGGGCCGGACGCCTCGTTCCCGTTCTCAGCTCCGCCATCGGCGCCACTCTCAACTTTTATTTCGTGCGCTCCTGGGGACGCCGCGCCATGACCCACTTCCGGCAAAAACACGACGCTCGCCGCGCTCGCCTCTCCCTGCCGGCACCCGTGCCCTTTAACTCGCTTCCTCCAGGATCGTGAGCCTGGGCAAGGTGTTACTTCAGGGAGTCGGTATTACCGCCACAGCTTCCGCCGAGCGGCCGCTCTCCATCACCGCACTAACGGCTGTGGCGGTGTAGTAATACGTCTGTCCTGCCAGCACGGCGGTGTCCAGGTAGTCGGGATTCGCGAGCAACGCGGGGTTGAGCCTCACATAAGGTCCGCCCGATTGAGTTCCGCGATACACGTTGTAGCCAAGGACGTCATTCGAGTTGCTCCGCGCCCAGGTCAAATGAGCGGAATGGGCGACGGTATTCGGGGCGGCAGGAGGATTCGTCGGTGCAGGAGGATTCGCCGGTGCAGGAGGATTCGCCGGTGCAGGAGGACTCGCCGGTGCAGGAGGGCTCGCCGGTGCAGGAGGACTCGCCGGTGCAGAAGAACTCGCCGGGTTCGCCTGCTGGCCACCACCGCAGCCCAACAGCAAGAACAACACCAGGATGGAAAAAATTGTGAGGATGTGTGCGGTCATCCTGCCATGCGGTCTTCGACACTCCATGCCATACCTTTGCGGCGCCGCAAAATGTCCCCAAAACCGTGCGCGATCAAGTGGCAGGACTCGATCCGCAGCCATCATTTGCGTGCGGTGCCGCTCGCATTCTACTGTTGCGCATGCTCGGCTGAGAGAAGCGCGACGGCAGAATTCAGACTCAACACTTGGGTCTTAATTAAAGCGAATGCAGTTCACGTTCCATTCCCGCAATCCGAAAAAAACCGGATGTGGACACGCATCGCTCGCCAAATGGGAGTAAAAGATTCAGAGTTGAAGAACTTTTTGCTTACTTGACTGGCGACTCAGAACAGCCGGAGTTGCTCCTCAAGCAGCGGCATCTCGACCGCGGGCTCATGGTGTTTTGCTGTCTTCGCCCTTGGCGCCGCGCACTGCTCGCCCGCCGACACCTCTTTCTCCAGCCGGTCCCGGTCCGACTGCGTCCCGATCCTATGCTTCTGCCGCAATTTCGCCATCAACTGCGAAATCCGCTTCCGATATGCCGGGCCCAGGTACGCACGCTCTCCATAACGCTCGCGGTAGTTCTGGACCAGGTGCGGAAATTCCTTTTCCAGCCACGGCAGAAAAATCGCCGCCGAGCACGGCTTCAGGAAAAGCGCATTGGCGAAGATGTACCGCCCGCCCGCCTCTTTCGTCGCCTTCACCAGCGCGTCCAGGTCGCGTGCCGAATCCGTGATCCCCGGAATCACCGGCGCGCAGATCACGCCCGCCGGCACGCCCGCCTGGTTCAACTTCTGCACCGCTGTCATGCGCAGGTCAGGACGCGGCGCCCTCGGCTCGAGAATTCGCGCCAAGTCTGTATGCAGCGTCGTGATCGTCAGATTGACGAACAGCTTATTCCGCCGCGCCACCTCGCGCAGCAACTCCGAATCGCGAATTACCAGGTCCGACTTGGTCACAATCCCGATATCCAATCCGCGCTGCTCGGCGAACACCTCGAGGACGGTCCGCGTCACCCCGAACCGCCGCTCCGCCGGTTGGTACGGATCGGTCGCCGTGCCGATCGCAATCTCCTCGCCCGGTTTCACCTTCCGCAGATCGCGCCGCAACAGCTCCGCCGCCCGCTGCTTGACGTAAATCTTGCGTTCGAAATCCACGCCGTCGCGCATCTCCATGAACTCGTGCGTGTAGCGCGCGTAACAGTACTTGCAGGCAAACTCGCAGCCGCGGAACGGGTTGATCGTCCAGGTGAACGGCATCCGCGGCGCCGTGCAGCGGTTCAGCAGCGACCGCGACGCCAGCGTGAAAAACTCGACGTCGTGGCCCTCCGAAATGGACTCGCCCTCCGCCGCCAGCCGCGCGATGCCTACCAGAGACGATGAGGGCTCGCACTGTTCGAGCAGTAGAAGTGAACTCATGTGAAAATCCGGAGCGGGAGATATTCGCCTTTTCTTCGCTGTGCTAGGTTAGCTGTGCTGCGCCCGGGTTGTCAAATTCACCAAGCCTTTGCCGGCTTTCCGTCCTTCGCGACCTGGGCGGCCCAACCTGTTCCGGAAGCCATATAATCGTGAATTTCCATGGTCAGCCTCGACGACATCACCCTCGCCGCCTCGCGCCTGCGCGGAATCGCCGCCCGCACGCCGCTGATTCCCTACCCGCGCCAGCAACCCGGCCGTGAACTCTACCTGAAGCCCGAGAGCCTGCAGCCCATCGGCTCCTTCAAACTGCGCGGCGCTTACAACAAAATCGCCTCGCTCGCCGACTCCGAACGCCGCCACGGCGTCATCAGCTACTCCAGCGGCAACCACGCTCAAAGCGTCGCCTACGCTGCTCGCGCCCTGGACGTGAAAGCTGTCATCGTCATGCCCGACAACGCGCCCCAGATCAAGATTGACAGCACACGCGCGCTCGGCGCCGAGGTCGTTTTCGTCGGTCCTGCCAGCTCCGAACGCAAAGCCAGGGCCGAGGATCTCGCCCGCGAGCACGGCTATGCCATCATCCCGCCTTATAACGACGAAAAAATCATCGCCGGCGCAGGCACCGCCGGTTTGGAAATCCTCGCCGACCTGCCCGATGCCGACCTCGTCCTGGTCCCGGTCGGCGGCGGCGGCCTCATCAGCGGCATCGCCTCCGCCTGTAAGCTCAGCGGCTCGCACGCGAAAGTCATCGGCGTTGAACCCGAACTCGCCTCCGACGCGCAGGCCAGCTTCCGCTCCGGTCGCATCGTCGAGTTTTCCGCCGACCAGACTTCGCGCACTCTCGCCGACGGCCTCCGCACCCAGTCCGTCGGTGAAATCAATTTCGATCACATCCGCCGTTTCGTGGACGACATTGTCACCGTCTCCGAATCGGAAATCCTGGCGGCCATCCGCACGCTTGCGCTCGATGCCAAGCTGGTCGCCGAACCCAGCGGCGCCGTCACCTTTGCCGCCTTCCTGTTTCGCGCCGACCAACTCCCCCGGGCGCGCAAGACCGTCGTCGTCATCAGCGGCGGCAACATCGATCCCGCCCTCCTCGCGCGCGTGCTCTCCGAACCCTCCACGCAACCTTCGGCCTAAAGACAAAACTCAAGGACTGTCATCCTGTCTATAACGACGTCGGCTTTGTCAAGTAACACAAATCCGGCGCGCGCCGGAAGCGGGGTCAAGGGCGCCGTTTTTTGGCGTTCATCTTGACCCTTGACGCCGCTTCTGGCGCGCCCACCATGGCGCGAGGAACGAAGCGCAGCGCAGTACAGCGGAGCTTCGTACCATGGCGGAAGGTTTTGTTCTGTGGCATCCGATCCTCGGCTCGCTTTCCTGTAATCCCGCGATAGGGTCCGTCACCGGCACTCCCACCAGCCATCTAATCGGGCCTCCCGGTCTCCTTGCGGAGAGGTTGGACCATGATTACTGCTTCGATCTCCCCACCGCCCGTGCAGGGGGAGGCAGGCTGCCCACTCAAGCGTTCGGTCTTACGATCGACCACAGCATGACTCGGGCTCACCTGCATGCGAGCGCCGGCGTTGCAACAACGCGGCGTAGTCGATGCGGTTGCGCAACATCCAGTACAGCCGCACCGCCAGCTTGCGGGCCACCGCTACCTTGGCCACTCCCGCGTGTTCGTGGGTGTGCTTGCAGTGGCCATAAAAGCGTCGCAGCTCGGGGTCCAGGCGCGCCGCGCCATGGCCGCCCTGCACCAGCAGGTAGCGCATAAGAGTTGCCCTGCTTGCTGATGCTGCCGAACCGCTGTTTGCCGCCGCTGGAGCGCTCTCGGGGAATCAGTCCGAAGTAGCTGGCGACTTGGCGTGCCCCCGGAAAGCGTTCCGGCGGACCCAGCGTCACCACGAACGCTATGCTGACCACCGGCCCCACGCCGGGATGCGTCATCAACCGCACGGCCTCGGGACGCGCTTCCGCTTCCCGTAACACCACGGCATCCAGGCTGGCGATCTGCTGTTCCAGTTGGTCCAACAGAGCCAACAAGCTCGCCCGTCGCTGGGCGGCGTAGGCGGCCAACGGCAACTGTTCCAGCTTCTCGCGACCGGCGCGGGTCCACAGCCTCCACTTCAGCTGCAAGCCCTGGTTCATGGCCAAAAACTGCAACTGATTTTTCACCTGGGTTTGCAACTGCACCAGCTTGTGCCGATGCACCAGCAACTGGCGTGCATCGCGGTCCGCCGCCGAGGGCACCCAGATGCGGGGAAAACGCCCTTCCACCAGCAGCTTCACGATGTGCTCGGCATCCCGCTTATCGGTCTTCTGCTTGCGCGTCATCGAGGCCCGGATCTGCGTAGCATCGCCCACCCACACCTGGTGTCCCAAAGTTTCCAGCAAGCGCTCCAACCACCCGCTGTACCCCGTGCTCTCCAATCCGACCAGCACCCCCGCCGGTAACTGCCGGTAGAACTCGATCGCTTCCTGCGGATGCGCCAGTCGCCGTTGCACAATCTCGCCCGTCTGGTTGTCAAAGATCGCTACCTGTTGAAAGCCAGGATGGAAATCACACCCTATAATCAACATGGTCGGCTCCTTCCTCGAGCCTTGGATCGGAATGCACCAACCAATGTACTCGGGGTTCTGGAGCCGACGTCGTTATGAAATCAAGCGAGGTGTCGCCTGATGAAGCCTGCCCTGAGCGGAGTCGAAGGGGGCGCCCGTTTTTGGCGCCGCGGGCTGCCAATGCGCATCCGAGTCGAAGGACCCCTGCTCCGCCCATAATATCGATTCCATTAGAGGGCACACCACCTCGTTCTCCGCGCCTTCCTCGCGTCCTATGTGCTGCTAGAATCACATCACCGCAGGAGCCCACTGATCATGCGATTCCGCCATCATCTGCTGATCGCAACTCTGCTTCTCGCCGCACCTCTCTCTTTTGCCGCCACCGAGCGCGGCGTCATGGTGCGCGCCGCGCAGATTTACCTTTCGCCCGACACCAACTCTCCCAAGATCGCCACCATCGATCGCGGCCGTGAGGTTGCCGTCATCGAGAAATCCCGCGACTGGCTCCACGTGCTTGCCACTCTCTCCGAGCCCACAGAAACCAGCGAAGGCCGCGACGTCAGCGGCTGGATCCTCGACAAGGGTGTGGTGCGCGCCGCCACGCCCAACGGTGACAAGATCCTGTTCGGGGAAGCCGTCGCCAGCGAGCAGGAAGCCAGCCGCCGCGGCGGGCGCAAAGGCGCCGACAAGGATGCGCTCCGCCTTTACTACCGCGCCGCCGAATATTTCCCGCAATCGCCGGTCGCGGGCGAAGCGCTGTACCGCGCCGCCGACATTCGCTGGCAAATCGATCGCGCCGACATGTTCGGGCGCCCCTCCGGCCGTGGAGATCCCCGCAACCGTCTTTACGGCATCGACGAAGACCTGATGAAACAGGTGGTCAAGAAATTTCCCCACACCAAGTGGGCTGACCTGGCCGCCTACCACATGCTCGACAACAAATTGTGCGGAGACTGGCAGGGCGAATCCAAGTGCCCCGAAAAGGAAGCCGAAGTTTACGAGAAATACGCCGACGAGCATCCCCAGTCGCCGGTCGCCGCCGAGGCCCTGTACAACGCCGCCTACCGCCGCTCTGCCCTCATCGAGCTCTACAAGAACGATGGCAAGTCAAACCACATCGGCGACGCCAAAGCCAAGGCCGTTGCCCTGGCCCAGCGCGTCATCGCCAATTTTCCACAAAGCGACTGGGCCAACCGCGCCCAAACTCTGTTGTATAAATTGGAGCAGGGAATCCCCACCTACGGGACTGAAGTCGAGTGAACGGCTACAGCTTGGGAAGGGCACGGCGGAACTTGTCCTGAGGCCGAGCGTAGCGAGGCGGAAGGAGCCGTGCCGCTCAATGCCGCAAGAACACCGGGGCTTTAGCCCCTGAGGGAAACTCTCGGGTTGCAAACATATTTGGAACCGGCCGCTCAGTACTCGGTACTCGGTACTCTCAGGTGATCTTTTGAACCACTACTTACTGTCCATCCTCCTCGGCATCGTCGAAGGCCTCACTGAGTATCTTCCCGTCAGCTCCACCGCGCACCTGCGCATCGTTGAAAAAGCCATGGGACTCGACCTCGCCAGCGGCTACTGGAAGATGTACTCCATCGTCATCCAGCTCGGCGCCATTCTTTGCCTGCCCATCTACTTCCGCGCCCGCCTCAAGGAATTTTTCAAGACTTTTCCCCAAGGTCCCGACGGACGCCACAACCTGTGGAACCATCCCGTGACTCTCACTGGTGCGGCCTTCGTCGTCACCGCCGGTCCTTCCTACTTGCTGACCAAGGTCATCGGCAAAAATCTCGAGAGCCTCTACGTCATGGCCACTTCCCTGATCGTCGGGGGATTCGTCATGTGGATCGTGGATGCGGTGTACGGCGCGCCTCGCATCGTTCCCGCCAACTCGGGCAGCGCGCGCTCCCTCGGCGCCGCCACCGCGGGCTACCGGACGGAGAACGTTTATCAGATGACCCTGCCGCAATCCGTCTGGATCGGCGCCTGCCAGATCCTCTCCGCGGTCTTCCCAGGCACCTCGCGCTCCATGGCTACCATCGCCGCCGGACAAACTGCCGGCATGTCGCGCCCGGCCGCGCTCGAATTCTCCTTCCTGGTTTCGATTCCCACCATGATCGCCGCCACCGGTTACGACCTGCTGAAATCCCTGCGCCACAAACCAGGCGCGGGCGGCGAAATCGGCATCGCCCCACACGACCTGCACGAATGGATCGTGCTCATCATCGGCTTTGTCGTCTCCTTCATCGTCGCCTATGTCGTCGTCGCCTGGTTCATGCGATGGGTCCGCCAGCGCGGCTTCGCTCCCTTCGCCATCTATCGCATCCTCCTCGGCCTCGCCGTGTTTCTCTGGATCTTCAAGTCCGGCGCTTGAGGATTGCCGCGTCCGAGTCGAAGGACCTGCATTTCTCTCACCCTGACCTTGAAGGTTTCCGCCTTCCGCCTTGTGCCTGATCGGTTACCCACCCGAAATTTCATCCCAAATCTCCGGGGAACCTGCCATAATCACCCTGCTCTGGCTGTCGCACCTCGCGATACGCCACATGAAGGTTTTCTCTCAGGTCTTCACTCCGACGAACAATCGCCGGCTCAACGAGCTTGTCGGCTTCCTATTGCTCGTCTCCGCGCTCCTCCTTTTCCTCGCCATTGCGTCCTATTCTCCGCTCGACCCGTCGTTCAACACCGCCTCCGCGCCGCTGCCTTCGCGTCCGTCGCGCAACTGGATCGGCATCGTCGGAGCCTACGGCAGCGACCTGTTGCTGCAATTTGCCGGGATCGCTGCTTTCCTGATGCCGGTGTTTTTCGGCCTGCTCGGCGGGCGCTGGTTTCGCTCGCGCAAGGTCGAATCGCCGGCAGCGCGCGTCCTCGGCGCCGGCTCCCTATTGGTCTTTGCCGCCGCCTTCCTGGGACTGCTCCCCTGGCACTGGCGCTGGTTGCATGCCATCCCCATCGAGGGCCTGCTGGGACGCGTCGCCGCCGATGTCCTGATTCACTTCTTCAACCTGATCGGCGCCTACCTGGTTTGCGCCAGCGCCATCGCTGTCGCCCTCTATCTCTCGACCGCTTTCTCCTTCGGGGCGCTCCGCCTGTGGCTGGAGACCCGCTTCGCTTTCGCCTTCGCCCTGCGTGATCGCTTCCAGGATTGGC
>DASWAR010000038.1:0-1510 GCA_036391015.1 Terriglobales bacterium | reverse complement strand
ATCATGGCCGCCAGGCACACAAATACTGCCACGGGCGCTATCCACAAAGCGTAGTAAACATACCGGAGTGACATTGGTGTGAAATGGAGCATAGCTCCGCCGCACCATGCGAGCACGCTTTTTGTTTGCCGCCGGTTACCTCGGTAAGTATTACTGCGGCGGCATCACCGGCGGGCAGCTGGGATCCGCGTTAGGATCGCACACCGGCATCGGACCGCCACCAGCCACCATGATCGGAGCATTCTGCTTGGCAGTTTTCGGCATTACAGCGGCTGACAATCCGAGCAGCATCAGGACAGCAATGGCACCACGAACGGCGGACTTCATTGAGAGCCTCCTAAATTGGGCTTGGGATTTGGGCAGGAAAGCATACCTGAACGGCGACAACTTTCAGCACGGAATTTTCAGTACAATCTGATTTGATTAGGACGCTGCCCACAACCCGGGCAGAGGCGCCTTTCTCAAGCGAGCTTGCAACCCGTTTCGGAGGTCCAGCCATGCCAACTTCCGCCGACGCAGTGGAACACCACATTACCCAGATTGGCGAGCAATGGGCGCGGAACTGGAACGCGGGCGACCTGGACAAACTCATCCAGGCGTTCGCGCCCGATGCCGTCTACATGCCGCCCCATCATGCCGCCGTGCACGGCCGCGATGCCATTTATGAATACCTGAAAACGCCGATGCGGCACGGTGTCGGCGAACTGACCTACGAGGTCACCTTCGTCAAGCACTCCGGGGACCTGGCCTACGACGTCGGGCGGTATACGATGTCGGTGCCGCGTGCAGGCGGCAAGCGCCAGGAGCGCGGTAAATACCTCACGGTGTGGCGTCGCCAATCCAAGGGCGAATGGCTCATCGTGGCCGATACCTGGTCGAGTGATTTACCTGCTGGTGGATAGGGCCAGGGGGCTGGTCGCAAGCTTGGTCAATCGGTCTCTCAGTCTTTCGGTCGATTTACTGCCGTCCTGCATCGAATGACCGACAGACAGATAGACCGAATGACCGATGCGCAACTTCCATAACAGTTCAGAGAGGAGACTCTATGCAGCGCAAAGCCAGTGCGGTGTGGAACGGTGGATTGAAAGACGGGAAGGGAACGGTGTCGAGCGCCAGTGGTGTGCTGTCGAACACTCCCTATTCGTTCGCCACGCGATTTGAAGGCGAGAAGGGCACCAACCCCGAGGAGTTGATCGCGGCGGCGCACGCCGGCTGTTTCTCGATGGCGCTTTCGGGGCAGTTGGGCAACGCCGGGCTGAAGCCGGAGCGGATCGCCACCGAGGCGACGGTCACGCTGGAAAAACTGGAGTCGGGCTTCGCCATTACGCAGGTTCATCTGCAAACCACGGCGCGCATTCCGGGTGCTACGCCGGAGGCCTTCCGCCAGGCGGCCGACAATGCCAAGAGCGGCTGCCCCGTTTCCAAGCTGCTGAACGCCAAGATCACCTTGGACGCCAAGCTGGAAGAGTCGCGGGCGGCGGACTAGCCAGTCGAATCCGTCGGTCGGTCT
>DASWAR010000037.1:0-3540 GCA_036391015.1 Terriglobales bacterium | reverse complement strand
ACCATCGACCTGAACAACGTTTCGCTGAACCAGGCGCTGGAGATCGTGGCACTGCAGTCCAAGACATTTTGGCGGGCGGTGACGCCGAACACGATTTTCGTGGCCGCCGACACCAAGGCGAAGCGGACCGAGATCGAGCAGAACGTGGTGAAGACGTTCTACCTGTCGAACCTGGCGCAGACCACGGAAATGCAGGACATCGTGAATACGCTGCGCACGGTGGTGGAGATCACGCGCGTGATTTCGCTGGCGTCGCAGAACGCGATCGTGATCCGCGGCACGCCCGACCAGGTGGCGCTGGCGGAAAAGCTGGTGAACGACCTGGACAAGGCGCGGCCGGAGGTGCTGGTGGACATCGCGGTCATGCAGGTGAGCCGCGACAAGCTGCGCAACCTGGGAATATCGCCGCCGACGACGGCCAGCATCCAGCTCCAGGGCAATACAACGCAAAGTACGACCACCACGGGGACGACCACCGGAACCACAACCGGAACGACGACCGGCGCACCGGGCCCGCTTACGCTGAACAAGCTGGCCAATCTGACGTCCAATGATTTCCTGGTCACCATTCCGGGCGCGTCAGCAAATTTTCTGTTTACCGACAGCGATACTAAGATCATCCAGAATCCGCAGATCCGCGCGCTCGACGGGCAGAAGGCCACACTAAAGATCGGCGACCGCGTGCCGGTGGCGACCGGTTCGTTCCAGCCGGGCATCGGCGGCGTAGGCATCAACCCGCTGGTCAACACGCAATTCCAGTACATTGACGTGGGCGTGAACATCGACGTGCAGCCGACGGTGCACGCGGGGCGCGAGGTCACGCTGAAGCTCACCATGGAAGTTTCGTCGGTGAGTTCCCACGTCAGCATCGGCGGCATCGACCAGCCGGTGATCGGGCAACGGAGGGTGGAGCACACCATCCGGCTGAGAGAGGGCGAGGTCAGCCTGATGGGCGGAATGTTTGAAGAAGACGTGCTGAAGAGCGTCAATGGCTACCCGTTTCTCTCGCAGGTGCCGCTGCTGAAATACCTGTTCTCGACGCAGAACACGGAGCGCCGGACGAACGAGATCGTGTTCGTGCTGGTGCCGCACATCATTCGCTCGCAGGACGTCACCGACCAAAACCTGAGGCCGATTGACGTGGGCACGGCAAACGCAATCGAACTGCGGCGCAAGTCGCCCGCGCCTTCTCCGGGCGGGAATGGCGGCTCGGCAGCCGTTCCACGGCCGGCAGCGGCGCAGGCGCAAGCGCCACCTCCGGCACCGGCGCCCGGCGCGGCCATGACTCCGCCGCCATCGCAAGCTGGACAAGGTCCTCCGGCGCAGCCGGCCCCGGCAGGGGCGCAGCCGTCCCAGGGCACGACCGGAGCGGCGATCCTGAGCTTCGATCCGCCGCAGTTGAACCAGGCGGTGGGATCCACGTTCGCGGTGAATGTGACCGTCAGTGGCGCGCAAAACGTCTATTCGGTACCGGTGCAGGTCAGCTACGATCCGCAGTCGCTGCAATTGATTAATGTGTCGAACGGAAATTTCCTGTCGCGCGACGGGCAGCCGGTGGTGATTGTGCACCGCGAGGACGCACCCGGCCTGGAACAGATATCGGCAACCCGGCCGCCGGGATCGGGAGGGGTGTCGGGACAGGGCTCGGTGTTCACCCTGACCTTCATGGCCAAAGCGGCGGGACAATCCACGCTGAGCATCACTCGGGCCGCTGCGCGCGATCCCAACATGCAGCCGGTGCAGGTGACGCCAGGCCAGGCGATGGTAACGGTGAAGTAGATCGGGTGATCCGGCGATCGGGCGATCGGGTGATCTGCGCAGGTCGCGGGCTCTCGAAAACAATGGACCGAACCGAAGACATCCCCGAGAATTGTACCTTTTGCATATTCCCGAACAGAACGTAAAGCCGAGTGCCGGGCGGTGGTGTGGCCAGCGCGGGCTGACCCTGGTGGAGCTGATTGTCGCGATCACCATCCTGGCGATCCTGACGGGCGCGGCGATCCCGCTTGCGCGGGTGCGAATCCGGCGCGAGAAGGAGCGCGAATTACGCCGGGCGCTGTGGGAGATGCGGGACGCCATCGACCGCTACAAAGATGCGGCCGATCGGGGCGCGTTTCAGATCAAGCTGGGAACGGAAGGCTATCCGCCGGATTTGGACACGCTGGTGAAAGGCGTGGACGTGGGCGGAAAGAAAGTCCGGTTCCTGCGCAAGGTTCCGATCGATCCCATGAGCGGCAAGGACGAATGGGGCAAGCGCTGCATGAAGGACGATCCGGAATCGACGTCGTGGTGCGGCGACAATGTGTTTGACGTGTTTACGCAGGCAACCGGCACGGGGCTGGATGGGACCAAGTATGCCGATTGGTAATTTGCAATTGGTAATTTGCGATTGATGAAGTCCCGGCAGAAATCACGCGGCTTTACCATCATCGAGCTGATGGTGGTGATCAGCATCATTCTGATCATCGTCTCGATTGCGGTGCCGATTTACACCCAATCCATCCTGCGCGCCAAGGAAGCGGTACTGCGGCAGGACCTGTTCGCCATGCGCTCGGCGATCGACCAGTACACGATGGATAAGTCGAAAGCGCCGCAGGCACTGCAAGACCTGGTGCAGGAAGGCTACCTGCGCGAGCTTCCGAAAGATCCGTTCACCGATTCGCGCGACACCTGGCAGGTGGCGCAGGAAGACGTGCTGCTCAGCGTTGACCAGAACCAGCCCGGGATCACCGACGTGCACAGCGGATCGAACCGGACGGCCTCGGACGGGACGGGGTATAACACGTGGTGAGCTGCGGGTTTTCGAGTTCAAGTTTTCCATTTAGCGATTTAGTGAATTGTGATTGAGTGATTTGAAGAGTATTGCCGCTCGATGCGAAATCGCTAAATCACAAATCGCTAAATGATGTATTGCATCTAAACACCATTCGACCCGTCCCAGTTGAACCCTGAAGCCACGCAGGACTACCATTCTCGAGTTATGCCGGTGGAAACAGAAATCACACAGAGCACGTATGTACCGGTGAAGGCGCCGCGCGGAACGCGGATTTCCTGCAAGGGCTGGCAGCAGGAAGCCGCGATGCGCATGCTGATGAACAACCTCGACGAGGAGGTCGGCGAACGCCCGCGCGACCTGGTGGTGTACGGCGGCACGGGGCGGGCGGCACGGAGCTGGGAGTGCTTCCATGCCATCGTGCGCGCGCTGAAGTCGCTGGAAAACGACGAGACCCTGCTGGTGCAGTCGGGCAAGCCGGTGGGGATTTTCAAGACCCACGAGTACGCGCCACGGGTGCTGATCGCCAATTCCAACCTGGTGGGACACTGGTCGAACTGGGAAAAGTTCCGCGAGTTGGAGCGCGCCGGCCTGATGATGTACGGCCAGATGACGGCGGGTTCATGGATTTATATCGGATCGCAGGGCATTATCCAGGGCACCTTCGAGACGTTTGCGGCAGCGGGGGAGAAGAGTTTCGGCGGCGAGTTGGAAGGGAAGCTGATCGTTTCCGGCGGCATGGGTGGCATGGGTGGTGCACAGCCTCT
>DASWAR010000036.1:0-8429 GCA_036391015.1 Terriglobales bacterium | reverse complement strand
CCAGTAAAGGCTTGTACCCTCACAACTACCCCGCCCTGGCCAAAACCGGGCCAGAACGGGGCACCCTCAAGAGCATGGATCTGCGCGAAAAAATCCGCAGCCTTCCCACCCAGGCTGGCGTGTACCTGTACACGAACGCCGCGGGCGAGGTGATCTACGTCGGCAAGGCCAAGAACCTGCGCAGCCGGGTGCGCAGTTACTTTGTCGAGGGCCGGGCGGAGGACGCCAAGACGGGCAGCCTGCTGCGCGAGGCGGTCGACGTTGACTACATCGTGGTGGACAACGAGAAGGAAGCGCTGGCGCTTGAGAATAATTTAATCAAGCAGAAGAAGCCGCGCTTCAACATCCTGCTGCGCGACGACAAGACTTATCCGTACGTGAAACTCACCCTGGGCGAACGGTTTCCGCGCGTATATGTCACCCGAAGGTTGAAGAAGGACGGAAGCACCTATTACGGCCCGTACTTCCCTGCCAACCTGGCCTACCGGATCGTAGACCTGATCCACCGGCACTTCCTGATTCCGAGCTGTAAGGTGGACCTGAACCGGTTTCACCCGCGAGCCTGCCTGCAGTACTACATCGGGCGCTGCCTGGGGCCGTGCGTCGAGGGGCTGACCACGCCCGCGGCGTACGAGGAAGCGGTGCGCGACGTGAAGTTGTTCCTGGAAGGCCGGCAGACGGAGCTCTCGCGCTCGCTGCGGGGCCGCATGGAAACCGCCGCGGAGAACCAGCAGTACGAGCTGGCGGGCAAGTACCGCGACCTGATTTCCACCGTCGAACAGTTGCAGGACAAGCAGCGCATGGCGGCCGTCGAGGGCAGCGACACCGACGTGTTCGGCTTCCATTGGGAAAACCAGATGCTGGCGGTCAACCTGTTTCACATGCGCGGCGGGCGGGTGCTCGATCGCCGGGAATTTTTCTGGGAAGACCTGCCGGCCACGCTGGCGGGCGAAAGTGGCGAATTCATGCCGGGCGAGTTCTTCTCCGCGCTGCTGAAGCAGGTCTACATTGACCAGCCGTACGTCCCGCGCGAGATCTTCGTGCCGGTGGACTTCGAGGATCGCCCGAGCCTAGAGGAGCTGCTCTCGGAAAATTGCAAGCACCGGGTGGAGATCACGGTTCCGCAGCGCGGCGAGAAACGGTCGCTCATTGACCTGGCCGGACAGAACGCGAAGCAGTCGTTCGACCAGCGCTTCCGGGTGATGAAGCCGGCCGCGAAGGTCATCCAGGAGACGTTGCAGGACGCGCTCACGCTTCCGGAATTGCCGCGCCGGATCGAATGTTTCGACATCTCGCATATCCAGGGGGCGGAGACGGTCGCGTCCATGGTGGTGTGGGAAGACGGCAGGATGAAGAAGAGCGACTACCGCAAGTTCATCATCCGCTCAGTGGACGGGGTGGACGATTTCGCCTCGATGCGCGAGGTGGTGACGCGCCGCTACAAACGCGTCCTGGAGGACAAGGCGAAGCTGCCGAGCCTGGTGCTGATCGATGGCGGCATCGGGCAACTGCACGCCGCCGCCGAAGCTCTGGAGTCGCTGGAGATCACCAACCAGCCGCTGGCTGCCATCGCCAAGCGCGAGGAAATCATCTACGTCCACGGGCAGGAGGATGAGCCGGTGGTGCTGGACCACCACTCGCCGGTGCTGCACCTGGTACAGCTCATCCGCGACGAGGCGCACCGCTTCGCCGTGACCTTCCACCGCAAACGCCGTGAGATGAGGGACCGCAGCACGGAGTTGCTGGAAATACCGGGAGTGGGCGAGGGAACGACGCGGCGTCTATTGCAGCATTTCGGGAGCGTGAAGGCGGTGAAAGAAGCGGACGCGGCGGCACTGTCGGCGGTGGTGAGCAAGCCGCAGGCGGAAGCGATCTTGCAGCATTTCAGGAAATAAGTTTCAGTTTCAGTTTCAGAGATCCCTTCCCTTTTCGGTGCTCAGATCGCGGTAAGGGCGATTTCCAAATCCGCGATGATGTCCTCCACGTCCTCGATGCCCACCGAAATGCGCACCATGCCGTCGGTGATGCCGATGGCACGTCTTCCCTTCTCGCCGAGCGCGGCGTGGGTCATGGTCGCCGGGTGCGAGATGAGGGTCTCGACCCCTCCCAGCGACTCGCCCAACGACAGCGTGCCCTTGGATTTCTTCAGCATGCGCTTGGCATTGCCGAGCGAGCCGGTTTCGAGGGTGATCATGGAGCCGAAGCCGCTCATCTGCTTCTTCGCGAGTTCGTGTTGCGGATGGTCGGGCAGTCCGGGATAGAAGACCGCTTTCACTTTCTTGTGGCCGGCGAGGTATTCGGCAATGCGGCGTCCGTTTTCGTCGTGGCGCTGCATGCGGACGCCCAGCGTCTTCACTCCCCGCAGCACCAGCCAGCACTCAAACGGCGACATGATCGCACCCGCCGACTTCTGAATGAACGCAAGCTGCTCGGCCTGCCCGTTGGTGGTGCACACCACCACGCCGCCGAGGCCGTCGCTGTGGCCGTTAAGAAACTTGGTGGTGGAGTGCACCACCATGTCGGCGCCGAGTTCGATCGGCCGCTGAAAGAACGGCGACATGAAGGTGTTGTCCACGATGACTTCGGCGCGGCGGCGATGCGCAAGATCGCAAATCGCGGCGAGGTCGCTGATGGTCATCAGCGGGTTGGTCGGAGTCTCGACGTAAACGTAGCGCGTGTTCTTCTGGATGGCCTTTTCGACGGCGCGCAAGTCAGAGGTGTCAACGTAGGTGAATTCCAGTCCATAGTTGGTGAGGATCTGGTTGAACAGTCGCGGCACACCACCATAGACGTTGTTGGAGCAGACGAGGTGGTCGCCGGCTTTCATCATGGTGCAGATGGCGTTGATGGCTGCCATGCCGCTGGCGAACACGCGCGACCAGGGGCCGCCCTCCAGCGCCGCCAGGCTTTCCTGCAAGCGGTCGCGGGTGGGGTTGGTAACGCGCGCGTATTCATAGCCGAGACGCGGCTTGCCGAGCTCGTCCTGCACGTAGGTCGAGGTTGCAAAGATGGGAAAGGAAACGGCGCCGGTGAGAGGTTCGGGTTCTTGTCCGGCGTGGATGGCGAGGGTGGAGAAGCCGCGGGAGTTTTTCTTGGCCATAATCCTCTTGCAACGGGGTTCGGAACGACAGTCGAAATTGATGATTTAGTGATTTGTGATTTAGTGATTTGGCTCAGAAGCAGTACACAATCACTAAATCGAAAATCACTAAATCACAAATGTGCTCATGGTCCTTCAAAGATGTTCTTCGAGAGATATCGCTCGGCCGAGTCGGGGATCACGGTGACGACACGCTTGCCGGGACCGAGTTTTTTCGCCACCTCGATGGAGGCCCAAACGGCGGCGCCGCCACTGGAGCCGGCGAAGACTCCTTCCTCGCGCGCCAGGCGGCGAGTCATCGCGAACGCGTCGGGATCCTTCGCCATGATGACGCCGTCGGCGAGGGTCATGTCGGCGGTCGCGGGGATGAAGCTGGACCCGATACCCTCGACCTTGTGGTCGCCGGGCTGGCCGCCGCCATAGATGGATCCCTGGGATTCAACCAGGTAGGCCTGCGCACGCGGGTTGCGCTCTTTCACAAATCGCGCCACGCCGGTGAACGTCCCACCGGTGCCGGCGCCGAGCACCACCGCGTCCACCTTCTCCTGCATCTGCTCCCACATTTCGCGGGCGGTGGTTTCGTAGTGGTAATCGGGATTGGCCGGGTTGGAAAACTGGCCGGCCATGAACGACCCCGGAATCTTCGCCGCGAGTTGCTCGGCGCGGTGGATGGCGCCCGCCATGCCTTCGTCGTCAGGAGTGCGAATCACCTCCGCGCCCAGCGCCTGCATGAGCACGACTTTTTCCTTGGCGAATTTCTGCGGGATGCAGACGATGACGCGGTATCCGCGATTGACGCCGATCAGCGCCAGCCCGATGCCGGTATTGCCCGCGGTCGCTTCCAGGATGGTGCAGCCGGGATGCAGGCGTCCTTCAGCCTCGGCGCGCTTGATGATTCCGATGGCGGCGCGGTCTTTGATGCTGCCACCGGGGTTCAGGTATTCGAGCTTGGCATAGACATCGGCAACACCAGGCGGCGGAAGCTTGCGCAGGTGCAGCAGCGGCGTTTCGCCGACCAGCTCCGTGATGTCCTCGGCGACACGCAGGCGGGAGGCTTGTTGGAGCGTCATGGGGGGCACTCGACAGGGTAAGAGACGCGGAGAGCGGAGTCAATCGCGATTGCGGGTCTGGGGGTGCCTCGCTGCGTCCGGGATCACTCCCGCTAACTGCTAATGGCTAGCCTGCTAGTTGGCTACCGGAAACTGCTCGCCCGCAGCGGTGTCGTAGAAGTCGGCAAGATCGGCATGGCCGGCGAGGGTCTCGCGCTCCTTGCCTTCGACCAGAATCTTGATTCGGATGGTGCCGGGCAAATTCGCCGCCAGGGTTTGCGCGATAGATGCGACCGTGAGTTGCTCCACCAGGATGCCGGAGCGGTGCGTGTCGGCAAAGGCGGCGTTGGCATCCACGATCGCCATGTTGGGCTTGACCAGGAACACGTACTTAATGTCGGCGCCGCTGCCCAGCGGATGGGGCGAGTTTTTTTCCAGGTACACCGACAGTAGCGTGCGCAAAATCTGTCGGGCGCGCTCGCTGGGGTCGCCGGGCACGGGGATGGCCGCGTCCTGGCGGTGCAGCATGCCGTCGCGATCGCTGGCGATGTACAACGTGACGCGTTCGGTGGGGCCGGAAATCGGCGGCGCGATGGGTCGCGTATCGAAGGCACGGATCGGCAGTCTTTCCGCCTGGCGCTTCAGCCGGAACGCGTAGTAGCCCATCGCCGCTACCAGGATCACCAGGACAGCCAGCGCGATCTTGGCACGCGGGGTCATCGCAAACCTCCCGGCGCACCAGGCGGTGATACCACCGGCTTCGATGACCCGGCAATGCCCTCGGCGATAGCAGCGCAGACCGTCTGCTGGTAAGCAGCGCTGGTCAGCCCCGCGACGTCGGCTGCCGGCGGCATGATTTCGATAGCGATGGCCGACGCCGCAATGTTGTTCAGCGGTCGCAGCAAGACTGGCGCCGAGGCCACCGGAATCTCACGCCTGGTGATCTCCGCTACAACGCTGCCCGCCAGCGCGCGGCTGCCGTCGAGAAAGGCGCTCTGTGCGGTGTCCCACGGAAGAAAGCTGCCGGCGCGCGGCGCGCTCTCGCCCAGGTGGGCGGTATAAACGCGCACCCCCGATCCGGTGGTCCCGGCGTGCAAGGTGATGAAAACCAGCGGGCGTGCCGCATTGGCGATGGCCGCGCGCTGGTCGGATGTGAGCGCGTTGTCGGCATCGCGCAAAAGCGTCGCCGGAATTCCCTTCTGTTCAAGCGCCGCGCGCAGGCGCCGTGCCCAGGCGAGCGTGACGTCCTTTTCCGCCAGCGTTGCAGAGAGCGCCGCGCCGCGATCGTCGCCGCCGTGGCCAGGGTCAATGACCACGGTGGCGCGGGGGTGAGCGACCTGCGCTGCTTCCGGAGCAACCGGCGCAGGAGCAGTGGGCGAGGTTGGGGGCAGCGAGGGAGGTGCGGGAGAGGGGGCAGGGGCCTGGGCGTGCACTTGCGGCACGGGCGCGATGGTGATGGTGCGATTCTGGTCGCTGAAGCTGGCCAGGACGGGCGCGCCGGTGTGAATCAGCAATTCCGCCACGCCATCGTGCTCGGAAAAGTTCGCGCCGCGAATCACCTTGTCGTCAAAGGCCTGCGTGCCGGCGGGCGCAACCACGGGCTCGCGCGAAAAGATCATGCGCAGCTTGCCGGATTCGGTTGAGATGGCGGGGTTCACCGGTGCGGAAAAATGCAGAACCAGCTTTCCCCCAGCGGGCTGCAATTCGGCGGTGAACTGCGTGGCCGCCCCGCCAATAAACAAACGATGCGCCGGCTCACGCTCTTCCATGGTACCCGGCACAAGGCGCGAGAGCACTGCCAACAGGGACTGCAAGGGCACCAGCCCGCGGCCATTGTCGATGACGAACGGCGCGCTCAAATCCAGGTGCTTGCGGTTGAGCTGCGCCTTCTTCTTACCGTTCTTGAATTCAGAATCGATGTTGTTGAAACGCAGCTTCCATTTGTCGCCGTCCTGGCGGGCGGTGGCGGAGCCCAATGGTGTCAGGACATCGAGCAGCGGCACGTACTCGCGTCCGTCGCGATCCAGCACGCTGACTCCGTAGAAGGACTGCGGCGTGTAGATGCTGAGGCGCTTGTCGTCGGCGGCGGTAGCGGTCAGGAAAGCGATCGCGAGCGCGATGGCGACGACATGGTTCCAAGATTTCACAGTGTGTCGAGAATCTTAACGCAGTCCCGAGTCGCGAGTCCCGAGTCCCGGTGTTCCGATGCTTGCGACTCAGGTCTCGGGACTTTCGGCTGTGTTACTCCATCGCGTAAATCGCCAGCCCGCTGAGCAGCTTGGGATAGAAGTCGGTGGACTTTTGCGGCAGGACTTCGCCGGCGAAAGCGATATCGCGCACCTGGTCAATTCGTACCGGATTCACCAGGAGGGCGACGTTGGCTCCTGCCTGTGCCTGGCGGATGGCGTCGCCTGCCTCACGCACGTACTTGATGTTCTGCTGCTGGCGAATCGCTTCTTCCGAAATTCCCATGACGTGCTCGAGTAGGACCTTGTGGAGGTGCACCAGGTCGAGTTGGCGCTGGCGTGCCGATACCGCCGCCAGCACCGCATCGGCGGCGCCTGGGCGAGCGCGCAGCAGAAATGCCTCGTGTCCTATCACCGCGATGAAAGCGGTCCCCTGCTGCCCGGCATGATGGAGAAGAGCGGCCAGACTGGCCGGATCGGTGGTGTTGGCCTGTTCAACCCCGAAGTATGGAAAAGCACTGCGCAGGAAGAGGTCTTTATCGAAACCGGGCAGGCCGCTCACCACGCGGTGGGTAGGCAGGATCACCAGCCCGGGCGCGTCCATGTTGACGAAGGTCATCACCACGTAATCGTACGGCGGAGCTTCCCGAATCGGCCGGTATGCCGTCCAACCTCTCTCACCGCTCGCTGCCATCTTGGCTCTCATCTCTTCGCTGACGGATCGCAAGGACGCGACGCGGCGCTCGTCGCGGTAGTCCTGGGCGGTTTCGTAGCGGTGGTGGCCGTCGGCGATGATGGTCTTCTTGTCCGCCATCAGGGCCGTCACCTGCCGGATCGTTCCGCGGTTGGAGATGCGCCACATGCGGTGCTGAACGTTGTATTCATCGCGCACGTCGATGTCGGGCGGCAAGGCCACACGCAGGAGCGCGTCCACTTCGCCGCGCGGGTCGCTATAGACCATGAAGAGCTGCTCGAATTGAGCGCGGGTGGCGCGCAACAGATTCAGCCGGTCCTGCTTGGGCTTGGCCAGGGTGCGCTCGTGGCGGAAGATGACGCCCTCGGAATAGTCATGAATGCGCCCGAGCGCAATCAACCCGCGGCGCTCGGTCTCCTCGCCTGTTCCTGAAACCATGAAGCGCTGGGAATACGCGTACAAGGACGGTTCCGGGTCGGCGCGCAGGATGCCCTGCTGGCGCCACGACGCAAAATGCGCCGCCGCCGCCTGATAGACGTCAGGCTGTTCCACGTCCGGATTCCCCAGGATGATCCGTACCAGGTTGAACGGGCTGGCCTGGTAGTAGCGTACCTGCAATTCCGGCGAAATCTTATCGTAGGGCTGCGTAACCACATCGCCGATGGAGACTCTCATCGAGTCATACCGGAAAGCAGAAAAGGGTGCGATCTCCATGCCGGCGATTGTAATCCGTCGCGACTCGTCCCGGGCAGGCCGTGGCCGGGGCGCGCGATTGAAAATCCCGTTTGCCTGGCTGTGGTACCATCGAACCATACGAGGCACTATGACCCGCCGCCGCAGCCAATGCGGGTTTCGCCGCATGGGGACGCATCCTTTTCAGACTGTGCTCCTGACTCGGTCACTATCGGCGGCAGACCCGTCGCATCCCTCCAGATATCTGCGGCTGCTCGCATTCCTGCTGTTCGCGGCGCTGATATTCGTCCCCGCCGGGTGGGCACAAGTCCAGGACGAAGTGCACGTGCAGCCACGCGCCAAGCCGTCCGACCCGCCGCTGGCGGCCAAGGGGTCCGACCCGGCGCTGAAGACTCACACCAAACCGATGCGGGTGGACGTGGACCTGGTGCTGATCCCCGCGACCATCACCGACCCGATGAACCGGCTGGTGACAGGCCTGGAGCGCGACAATTTTCAGCTCTTCGAAAACGGCGAGAAGCAGGAAATCCGGCACTTTTCCAGCGAAGACGCGCCCCTTTCGCTGGGCGTCATTTTCGATATGAGCGGGAGCATGAGCAACAAGATCGAGAAGTCCCGCGAGGCCGTGGTCGAGTTTTTCCGCACCGCCAATCCGCAGGACGAATTTTTCATGATCGCCTTTTCGGAACGGCCCGAGTTGGTCAGCG
>DASWAR010000035.1:0-2660 GCA_036391015.1 Terriglobales bacterium | reverse complement strand
TGAGGGTCAACGCGGTTCTGGAATGCCTCTGGGAACGCGCTGGGAAGCCGCAGGAGGGCTGGGTGTTCACTGCGCCGACTCAGAGTGGCCATATCGAGCCATCGAGCCTCAAGAAACAACACGCTCGCACGTTCCGGCTGGTGAATGCTGAAGCGAAGAAGAACAAGCAGCCTCAAGTGACGCCCTGGGTACTGTACTCGTTCCGGCACACGTTCCTGACCCGCTTGGGCGAGTCCGGGTGCGATACATGGACGCTGGCTCGGATCGCCGGGCACAGCACAATCACAATGTCGAGCCGCTACGTTCACCCCTCAGCGGAGCGGGTGCTAGATGCGGTTTATAACCTGGGTGGGCACAAAATTGGGCACAAGCCCGAAAAGCAGCTTCCCGATGGTCGTTCTGATTCTGCGGCAAATCCCACAGAGCAGAAGAGTTAAATGGCGGGCCCGGCGTGACTCGAACACGCGACCCTCTGCTTAGAAGGCAGATGCTCTATCCAACTGAGCTACGGGCCCCCGGTCTTTTATTGTACCCGGACTGCCTCCGGGGTTCACCCACAGCCTCTGGCCCGCATCTCACTGTCAAACCGGTGGCGGCGGCAGGTTTTTACGGTCTTCCCTGCCTTGAGTCTTGCCGAAGCGGAACCGTGCCAGGCGGGACTACGCCACCTGTCGTCGTTCCCCGCATACGCTGCACGCGGCGCTCCATCCCGTTCAGCACCACCCGCCACATCTCAATCTCCAGCTCAAACTGGTGCTTGAGCGGCGTCTGTGTGGTCTGCACGAACGCCAGGTTCATCTCCATTTGCCGGACCAGCGATTGCATTCGGGCTATGTCGTTGGCCAAGGCCTGGATCTCCTGCTGGTCCACCGACGACACCGGCGGACGACTCTCGCGCTTTTCCGTTGGACCCGGCGCCTGCGCCACCGCCATCATCGCCACCATGCAAATTATCAGCACGCGCATCGTCATTCTCACCTCTCACTCGCGACTCGCGATTCGGTACTCGGCACTCAGGACTCGCAACTCGCGACTCCTCTCCGCATCTCATAATTGTGAGTCTACACGCCGCCCGCGCCTGCTTCTTGGTCCTCGCCATGGTCGCAGCCGCGCCCGCGCAATCGCCCCGCTTCGAGCCCGTCCTTGAAAACCGCCAAATCAGCGTCTTTTCCCTCGACCTGCCGCCGGGCCAACGCGCCGCCGTCTTTCAAAACACGCACGACATCTTCTGGATCGCTCTCAACCCGGGCCGCGTCACCATGTCCGATCGCGACGGCAACAAAACGCCTGTCACCTTCCGCCCCGGCGACACGCGTTTTTTTCCCAGCTTCCGCACCAGCTCCATGACCAATGATGCCGCCGAGCCGTTCCGCGCCGTGCTGGTCCAGATCAAGCCCCGCGGCCTGGCCTCCTCCTGCGACTGCGATGGCGACGCCGAGCGTGCCGTTTGCGGATGCCCCCGAGCCGCCCCGCTGCCCGCCATGTGGGCCGTCGGCATTGGCAGTGTCGTGATTGGCGGCACCGTCCTGGCTCCGCGGCAGTCGTTTGAGTCCGCCGGCGAGCGCGGCGACACCCTGCTCGTCGCGCTCTCGCCCCTCACCCTTGCCGACGACGCCCGCGACACCTCTCCCAATGCCGCCCGCGCCACCATCAATCTCCGCCCCGGCGAGGCCCGCTGGCTCCCCGCCGGGCACCACAAGCTGCGCAACACCAGCGCCACCCCCGCTCGCTACGTGACCCTTGAATTCTAAAGAAAACCCTGGCGCCAAGCGGCAGGCGCGGGCGCACTTCTCCGCTTCCTGCTCGGCCACCCGCATGGCTTCCCATTTCCACAACCATCATGCGCCCACAATCTGCTTCTGTGGTGGTCCCTTTAAGGCGTTTCGCGGGATGCCGTCGGTTGGCAGAATTCGAGATCGGCTCGACCTCGAAGAGGGCCGATCCCGCGCCAGGAATAAGTCAGGCCGCGATCGTCGGGCGTTCGGGTCCAGGTTTGGAAATTTCGGCAACAGTTCTAGATACTTTCTCGGGCTTGTCCTTCAGCGCCAGATCAGCCTGTGACACAATCCCGATGCATCGGCCTTCGTCGTCTACAACCGGGAGGCGCCTGATTTGATGTTCCTGCATTGCCTGTTCGCATTTGTCCAGATTGTCATCATCGCGGCAAGTCACAAGATCGGTGCTGATGTATTTCTCAATCGACGTGCTTTTAGGATCCAAGCCATCCGCGACGATTGAACAGCAGATATCGCGATCAGTGATCATGCCAACAAGCTGGCGCGATTGTTGATCTCTAATAACCGGCAATGAGCCGATGTGTTGGTCGCGCAGGATTTGCGCGGCCTTCTGCGCTGTGTCAGTAGAGACACAGCAGACTGGATTTGCAGTCTTCACTTCGCGAACTTTCATACGAAATCTCCTTTCAGAATAGAAGAGGGGAGCCTTCAATTCTACATTTCTCGACCGGCCGAGTGGCCCGCCCTGGCGAATAAAGGAGGCTAGTGCGCGAAGGTATCGCAGTTTTCGAGGGAGCCGCTGGTCATCCCCTGTTGAAACCAATGGACGCGTTGGGCGGATGAGCCGTGGGTAAAGGTTTCGGGGCTGATCTGGCCTCCGCTCATGCGTTGAATGCGGTCGTCACCGATGGCGGCGGCCGCGTG
>DASWAR010000034.1:0-3242 GCA_036391015.1 Terriglobales bacterium | reverse complement strand
TCGCGCATGAAGTCGGCCGCGATCTGCTCGATCTCGCGCGAGAGCGTCGCAGAGAACAGCAGCGTCTGGCGCTCCGCCGGGAGCTGCCGGATGATGCGGCGGATCGACGGGAGGAATCCCATGTCGAGCATGCGGTCGGCCTCGTCGAGGACGAGCACTTTCACCTGGCGCAGATCCACCAGCCTGCGCCCGAGGAAATCCTCGAGGCGGCCGGGGGTGGCCACCAACAAGCGCGCGCCGGAGCGAATTGCGTCTAACTGGCCCCTTTCGCCGACGCCGCCGATAACCAGCGCCGCAGGCGAGATTGATTTTCCCCTCAACTGCTCGAATTGTTCATGCACCTGCATGGCGAGTTCGCGCGTCGGTACCAGCACCAGTGCTTCGATGGTCCGCGACCGGGGCGACTGCAGCAGTCGCTCGATCATCGGTACCAGGAAAGCCAGCGTCTTGCCGGTGCCGGTGTGAGCAGTGGCCATCAGGTCTTTGCCCGCAAGTGCGTGCGGGATCGCGGCCGACTGGATCGGCATGGGAGTGTGAAATTGGCAGGCAGCCAGTCTCTGCTGCAAAGCAGGAGAGAGAGGCAGTTCGGTAAAGCTTGTCATTCGAATCGTTATCTTTCTGGAGAGGCGTCTCGCGAGACGCACGCAAAGATGCGATTCGCGACTGTGCAAAGGAAGCCGCTCGTAGTGTTTTTTAGCGCCGGGAACTAACGGGAAGCAGGGAATCGGAGGAAGGGTCAGACCGGCTGTTTTAACCGTCTGCCGCACCACAAGCGAACCGTGGTCACTAGCGTCTGGGACAGTATAGCACAGGCCGGTCCGTAAACCGAGCGCGAGTCTTGTCCAATACAAGATGAGCCTGAAGGGGAAGTGGGATTCCAATACAAGATGAGCCTGGAGCAAGTGGCATGCTGAGGATTGACAACCAGCGTGCACGAAGCAGAGAAACTGAGCCTGGAGCAGATCGAGGCTTTTCTAAACGCCAGCCAAGCCATCCGATTCGAAGGCGAAAGCCAAGAGCAGATTTATCACTGGATGGAGCAGGTCCTGTGCCGGCAGCAGTACGGCAAGCAAAGCCGTGCCGCACGAGGATTGCTGCGGCGCTACCTGGCGAAGATGACCGGTCTCAGCCGGGCGCAGGTGACGCGACTGATCGGTCGCTATCGGGAAAGCGGCGCGCTTCAGCCCGTGGCTTACCGGCGCCATCGCTTTCCGCAACGCTATACCCGCGCCGACATTGAACTACTGGCCACCGTCGATGAGGCTCACGAAAACTTAAGCGGGCCGGCCACGCGGCGCATTCTCGAGCGCGAGTATCGGATCTACGGCAAGCGCGAGTTCGAGCGGCTGGCCTCGATCTCGGTGTCGCACCTGTATAACCTGCGCCAACAGGCGCGCTATCGCGAACGGCGTCTGCACTACGTCAAGACCCGGCCCACCGCCGTTTCCATCGGAGAACGGCGACCCCCCGATCCGCAAGGTCAGCCCGGCTATTTGCGTGTCGACACCGTGCATCAGGGCGATCCGCCGGGAGCCAAAGGCGTTTTCCATATCGACGCCGTCGATCAAGTCACACAATGGCAGATCGTGGGCGCTGCCGCACGCATCAGCGAGGTCTGGCTGGAACCCTTGCTCGGCGCCATGATCCGGCAGTTTCCCTTCCGCATCCTCGGCTTTCACTCCGATAACGGCAGCGAGTTTATCAACCAGACGGTGGCTCGCTTGCTCAATAAACTGCTGATCGAACAGACCAAAAGCCGGCCGCGGCACAGCAACGATAACGGGCTGGTGGAAACCAAGAACGGCGCCGTGATCCGCAAACACATGGGCTACGGCTCCATCGACGCCGCCCACGCCGAGCGCCTGCAACAGTTCTACAGCGCGCACTTCAATCCCTATCTCAACTACCATCGTCCGTGCGCGCAAGCCGACATCGAAGTCGACGAGAAAGGCCGCCAGCAATGCTTTTACCGCCGCTATCAGACACCGCTGGAGACGCTGCTCGCCTTGCCCCAACCCGAACAATACTTGCGCCCGGGACTCACCGTCGCCGTCTTACAGCGCATCGCCGGAACCCGCAGCGACACTGAAGCCGCCCAGCGCATGCAGCAGGCCAAGCGCAAACTCTTCGAGCAGTTGCGGCTCCCGGCGAACGGGCCGTGGAAATGACGGAACCGGAAAATCCCCGGAACCAAGAGCGGGGATTTTCCGGTTCCTTGGAAAGCGCAAAAAACAAAGGCGCGCTTTCCACATTTCCACCGCCCCGGCTGCGGCTGCTAGACTTTCTCAGAATCCAACCCCGAAAGGAGCTTTCCTCCGCCACCGGCTAGGCTCTCCCCCAGGCTCATCCTTCGATTGGAAAAGACTTAGAGCGTGTTTCAAAAATACCTCCGGAGCGTAATCCAGAAGCAAGCGAGGTAAAAGAAGGCGTAGTAGGTGGAGAGCAGATGCTCATGACGAACCAGCAATCGGCGGAACTGCCCGAGCCAGGCGTTGGTTCGCTCCACGATCCAGCGCCGTTTGTAGCGGCGGAGTTTGCGTCCGTCTTCGTACCGCCGTTCCTTGTTGTTACTCCGGTATGGCGCAATCAGTTCAATGCCTCGCTGCTGCAGCCGCTCGCGCAACGGGTCCGAATCGTAGCCGCGGTCGGCAATCACGCGCTCGGGCTTTTGCCGTGGACGGCCTTTCGGCCGGGGGACGCGGACTTCGGCGAGCGTGGCTTCCGCAAGCGTAACTTCACTCGGAGAGGCACTTTCCAGCCGAACTCCCAGCGGAACACCTTCACCGTCTGCCAGTACCATCCACTTCGTTCCCTTGCCGCGCTTGGTTTTACCGACGGCGAAGCCCCCTTTTTGGCTGCCGCAAAGCTGCCGTCGAGGAAGGTTTCGTCCCAGCGCAGCAGTCCTTCCTCGTCCAGTCCTCCCAGCAGCGCCCGCCAAGCATCGAGCCAGACGCCTTCCTCTTGCCACCGTTGCAGCCGCCGCCAGCAGGTCGACGGCGAGGGGAACTCATCCGGCAGAAATCGCCATGCCGCGCCCGTTTGTAGAATCCACAGTATGCCCTCGAAACAAGGCCGGTTGGATGCTGGCGGTCGGCCGCGCTTATCGACTCGAGGCTTCGGCTTGGGGAGCAACGGCTCAATCAGCTCCCACTGTTCGTCCGTCAACAGCTTCTGCCGTTTCTTCATGGCAGAAGCTCACCCGTTCACCTGCCTCAGACGTAAGTACCTGATCTGAGGCCGAA
>DASWAR010000033.1:0-9113 GCA_036391015.1 Terriglobales bacterium | reverse complement strand
AAATGGATTGAGCGCGTTGATCTTTCCGCTGTGCGCGACGCCACCCGCTCCATTCGCATCGCTGTACTGAACGAGTCCGTGGAGCCGCGCTGCGCCGAGGCCACCAAAGGTCGCGCGCTGAACGCGAATCAGAACGCGTTGCTGGACGCGCTGAAAAAATCCGGCGGACACATCGCCGTCGAACAACTGAACGCGCTTCCAATTCCGCGCACCACGCTGGCGACGCTCATCAAGCGCGGCCTCGTCATCGTCGAAAACCAGGCCGCCGAGTCCCGCGTCTCGACGCTCAAGACGCGTGGTCTCGACTTCATCTT
The DNA here is from genome assembly GCA_036391015.1 of Terriglobales bacterium. Classification (GTDB taxonomy): domain Bacteria; phylum Acidobacteriota; class Terriglobia; order Terriglobales; family Acidobacteriaceae; genus JAIQGF01. The sequence goes on along the minus strand of DASWAR010000033.1, from coordinate 8,799 downwards.
CAGCCAAAAACAAAAAACTGCGCTGGAACAGATCAACGCCGCCGTCGCCGCCAGAAAATTTTCTGTCACGCTCCTGCACGGCATCACCGGGTCGGGAAAGACCGCGGTTTATCTCGCCGCCATGCAGGAAGTGCTGCGGTCCGGACGCTCCGCCGTCATGCTGGTTCCCGAGATCGGTCTCACGCCCGCCGCCGCCGCGCACCTCCACCAGGTTTTCGGCGAAGAAGTGGCCATCCTGCACTCCGGACTCAGCGACGCCGAGCGCGCCGAGCAGTGGCATCGCATCCGTCGCGGCGAGGCGCGCATTGTGGTCGGCACGCGCTCGGCAGTCTTCGCGCCGGTCAGCGACCTTGCGCTCATTGTGGTGGATGAGGAGCACGACACCTCCTACAAGCAGGAGGAAACGCCGCGCTACCATGCCCGCGACGTGGCCATCATGCGCGCCAAGATGTCGGGCGCGGCGGTGATGCTGGGCTCCGCGACGCCGTCGCTGGAGTCCTATCACAACGCCCGCACGGGCAAGTACGCGCTGGTCGAGCTGCCGGATCGTGTCGAGCGCCGCCCGCTGCCCGAGGTTGAAATCCTCGACATGCGCGAGGAGTTCCGCGAAACCGGCCACGAACAGCTCATCTCTCGCAAGCTCGCCGCCGACATCGGCGAACGCCTGGCGCGCAATGAACAAGTCATGCTGCTGCTCAACCGCCGCGGCTTCTCGGCCTTGGTTCTCTGCCGCACCTGCGGCGACACGGTGCAGTGCAAGAACTGCGCCATTGCCATGACTCATCACAAGCGCCGCCGCGTGCTCGAGTGCCACTACTGCGGCTTTACGCGTCCGGTGCCGCAGACCTGTCCGAAGTGCGCCAGCGAGTATGTGCAATTCCTCGGCTCCGGTTCGGAGAAGCTGGAAGAACAGCTCCACAGCATGTTCCCGCAGGCGCGCATCGCGCGACTCGACCGCGACACCGTCCGCGGCCGCGACGATTTCGAGCGCGTTCTCTCCGCCCTGCACGCCGGCGAGCTGGACATGGTCGTAGGGACGCAGATGATCGCCAAGGGCCACGATATTCATGGAGTCACGCTGGTGGGCGTCGTGGGCGCCGATCTCGCACTCATGTTTCCCGACTTCCGCTCCGCCGAGCGAACGTTCCAGCTCCTTGCGCAGGTGGCGGGACGCGCCGGACGCGGCAGCACGCCGGGCACAGTCATCCTGCAAACCTACTTTCCCGATCACTACGCGGTGCAGTACGCCGCGCAGCACGACTTCCGGGCGTTTTACGAGAAGGAACTCCGCTACCGTAACTGGATGCGCTATCCGCCGTTCAGCGCCTTGGTGAACGTGCTGGTGCGCAGCGACCGGCTGGAGGACGCGCTCAAGTGGGCGGGCACGCTGGGAAATTGGCTGGAGAAAACGCCGCACGAAGGAATCCGTGCGCTCGGACCCGCGGCCGCGCCGCTCTCACGATTAAAGACGGAATACCGCTACCATTTCGTCTTGAAATCTTCCAGCCGCGCCAAGCTCAACGGATTGTTACGAGCCATGCTGGCGCACGCCGTCGCGCAAAAAATCCCGCGCACAAATGTCATTGTTGATGTGGACGCTCTGTCGCTTCTTTGAAGTCTTCAGTCGTCAGCGTTTGCCTGACGACTGAAGACTGAAGCCTAAAGACCGTTCTTAGCGCAGCGCCGCTCCCTTGAACGGCTCCGGCACGAAGGTCAGGATCAGCATCGCCAGCGCCAGCAGCGCCAGCAATATTCGGTTGGCACGCAGGCCGGGCCACAGCGGCACCTGCGGATGACGAACGCCGCTGATGGTCAGCAGCAGCGCCCAGACCAGCCATCCCGCCCACAGAAAAAATCCCATCGGCAGCAGGATTCCGACCGTCAGCCGCGACACGTGCTTGTGCAGCCTTGGCGAAAGCGCGTACACCATGTGCCCGCCGTCGAGTTGACCGCCGGGTAAGAGGTTCAGCGCCGTGGCGAACATTCCCACCCAGGCAGCGATGGCGGTCGGGTGCAGATACGCCGCGCCGAGCGGAATCTGTCCCGGTCCGCTGATGCCTATGGTCCCCAGCAACCATTGCGCGAAGTGAAAGACCAGCGGGTATCCGAAAACAATGTCGGATACCGGCACACCTGGCTGCAGCGGCTTGGACAGGCTCAGGGCGGCGACCAAAGTGATCAGCGCCACCACGAATCCGGCAATCGGCCCCGCGATGCCGATGTCGAACAGTGCTTCGCGCGAGCGGATCGGCGACTTGATGCGGATGAACGCGCCCAAGGTTCCGATCAGCGTCGGCGCCGGGATGAAGAACGGCAGGGTTGCGTTCACGCCGTAGCGCAGGCAGTAGATGAAGTGTCCCATCTCGTGCGCCAGCAGGATCAGCATCAGCGTGCCCGCGAACGGTACGCCCAGCAGCAGGCGCGACGGCTCGGCCATCACCCAGCCCAGCGGAAACAGCGGCAGCGTGTTGTCGTCGAGGGAAAACGCCGGCAGGTTGTTAAGGAAGTTGAATTCGAGCCGCGCCCCGACCACCAGCGTGGTGAAGATGGTCGCCAGCAGCAGCACAGCGTGCAGCCAGTAGCGCCGGCGCGGGCGCTCCGGCACCAGAAACACTTCGATGGGCCGAAGGTCGTAGGTCGAGGGGGCGGGCGGAATCGGGTCAGACATTGCAGAGTTTCTAGTTTCCGGTTTCCAGTTTCTTGTGCGGCATGGCTCCGGGTCCCCGAGAAACTAGAAACCAGAAACTAGAAACTTGTTGTGCTTAGTCAATCGACTGCAGTTCCTTGCCGGGCTTGAAGCGCACTGCCTTGCCGGGCGGGATGTTGACCTCGGCGCCGGTGCGCGGGTTGCGGCCAATGCCGGTCTTGCGCGGGCGAACATTGAACACGCCAAAGCCGCGCAGTTCAATGCGGTCGCCGTGCGACAGCGCTTTCTTCATGCTGTCGAACACGGTCTCCACCGCCAATTCCGCCTTGGTCTTGGTGATGCCGGTCTTGTTGACCACTTCGTTGATGATATCGAGCTTGATCACCTGCGGCTCCCAAAGTACTGCAAAGTGTTGATGCTAAAGACACAAGCGGCGAAAGTCAACCAGTACCGAGCACCTGGTACCGGGTACCGAGCAGGATCGGCCGCGGCGCGACTTGGTGCGGGCTAGTTGCTGCTTCGTACGGGGCGTCGTTTCTCCACAAGATTCTTGGTATTCCACAGATTCTTCACACCATTAGCCCGAGGCCGCACTTGCCGCAGACGGCGATTCTTGCGAATCTTGTCAGAACCAAGTCCCGAGTCCTGAGTCCCGAGCACTTCCGATATTGTGTTCGCCATGACTGTGAGTTCATTGCCCTCGGCCAGTTCCGCTCTCGCGACTCTCGACTCGGGACTCGCGACTGGAAAAACCATGTCCATCAAAAGTGATCGCTGGATCCGCCGCATGGCGCAGGAACGCGACATGATCAACCCGTTCTCCGAGAAGCAGGTCGGGGCCGGCGTCATTTCCTATGGCCTGTCGAGCTACGGCTACGACCTGCGCGTCGCCGACGAGTTCAAAATCTTCACCAACATCAACGCCACCGTGGTCGATCCCAAAGACTTCGACGAGCGCTCGTTTGTCACCATGCAGTCGGAGTGCGCCATTATTCCGCCCAATTCGTTCGCGCTGGCCCGCTCGGTGGAGTACTTCAAGATTCCGCGCGATGTGCTGTCCATCTGCGTCGGCAAGTCCACCTACGCGCGCTGCGGAATCATCGTCAACGTCACGCCCTTCGAGCCCGAGTGGGAAGGATTCGTAACGCTGGAAATTTCCAATACCACGCCGCTGCCGGCCAAGATTTACTCCAACGAGGGCCTGTGCCAGATCCTGTTCTTCCAGTCCGACGAGCAGTGCGAGATCAGCTACGCCGACCGCAAGGGCAAATACCAGGCGCAGAAAGGAATCGTGCTGCCGAAGGTGAATAAGAAGTAGGCTCCAGGCTTCGGGCTGCAGGCTTCGGGCGTAAAGCCTACCGCCGTTCTTCGCTGGCCTTGAACATGTACTTGATGGCGGCTTTGTAGATCAGGACGTTGGGCTGGCCGGCACGGTTGATCTTGATGCAGCTCTTGTCGTACCACTCGATGACGCCTTCCATGGAATCGCCGTCCTGGAGCACGATGACCATGGGCGTCTTGGCCTGCATCTGCTTCTGGTAATAAAAATTCTCGGCGTGCGTTTGTTCCGCGGGAGGAATTTTCTTGGCGGAGGAGATGCGCTCGGGCCGCTCGCGGCGTTCGCCATCGGCGCGGGTCTCGCTGCGGTTCAGCGTGGGGCGGATCAGCTTGCGGTTGGCAAACCCCTCGGCGGGTTCGGGCGCCCTTCCCACAGCGGTGGAATCAGTTTCCTTCATATGATTGGCGGCTCCCCCTGCCGGCCGAAGCAGCACGCGCTGCCCGGGCCGGAATTCTCCGACGCGGCTGTCCCGGCGGAACGCCACACACCAATGATTACAGTGACGCCTTCAGTAATGACGTTATGAACAGGTGTGGACTTGCGCATACCGTATCACAGGGCGTAGGTCATGACAATAATCAGTCGCCAGTCGCCAGGCTGCAGGCAGGTAACTACTATTCTTCCAGCGTGGCAACCAGGGCGTCGAGCGAGAGCGAGCGCAGCAGGTTGCGCCGCATGCCGCTTTCGACTTCGCCGATGCGCTGGGCGGCGGCGGAAACCCAGGCGAAATCCAGCGATGCAGCAAACCGGTTCAGTTCCGGGGCGATGTCGCTGTTGCGCACCAGCTCCGGCGTTGCGGACTTCAGATACATCAGGTCTTCGAGCAGCGAATACAGCGTCCTGAGAAGCCGATCGGTTTTGTCGCGGCCCTCGGCGCCGGCGCGATAGGTCTCGGTGGCGCGAAACAGGGCGGTGTGGTCGTCGGCATGGAGGGCGGTGTTGAGCAGCAGCAACGCATCCTGACGGGCGGCGGTGTAGGCGGCGAGATCGAAGGAGCGCGCGCGTCCGACGGCGCCCTCCGAGAGCCTGGCGACCAGCGCCCGCTGCGCCGGCTTCCATTCCGGATGCAGGCGCGCCAGGTCAGCCTCGATTTCGCCGGCGGCCAGCGTGCACAGTTGAAAGGTGACGCAGCGCGAGCGGATGGTGGGCAGCAGTTGCCCGGGATTTTCCGCCAGCAGCAACAGCGTGGCGAATTCCGGAGGCTCCTCCAGGACTTTCAGCAGCGAATTGGCCGCCTCCTTCATGAAGGCCGCGGTGGTGAAGATGTACACGCGGCGGCGTCCCTCGCCCGGGAGATAGTAGATGCTGTGGATGACGTGCCGGACCTGGTCCACTTTGATCATCATCTGCGGCGGGTCAGGCGGGATGATGAGGACATCGGGGTGCGTCTGGACGAAAATGCGCGTGTCCTTCTTGTCGGTTTCGCGCAGGCCCTCGCGCGCTTCCAGGGCGGCGGTGCAGCGCGCCTCCAGGTCGTCGGCCTCGGCGATGCGCGCGCAGTTCTTGCACTTGCCGCAGAAATCCGGGAGCTCGCCGGGCGGCGGCGAGAGGCAGTTCATTGCCTTGGCGAGCATCTGCGCCAGCGTGTACTTGCCGGAGCCCTCGGGTCCGGCAAGGATGACGGCGTGGGGGAAGCGGTCGCGCGCCAGCATGCCGCGCAGGCGGTCAATGACGTCGCGATTGCCGTGGAACTGGTTGAAGCCCATTGAAGACAAACTAACACAGAGACACAGAGACACAGAGAAAGGAAGAATGAAGAGTACGTTGGGCAAAACAACGAATAACCTAAGCGGTTGGGATGTGTGATAGGATAGAGGCATGCCGACGGTCCTGCGGTTCGGCACATTCCGGGTGGGGATCTATCCCAATGACCATCGCCCAGCCCACGTCCATGTTATCGGGCACGGGCATGAGGCGGTTTTCAAGCTGAACCGTCCCGCAGGACCGATTGTGCTGCGAGAGAATTACGGTTTTTCGCGAATCGATACGAGCCGCGTCAAACGTGTTCTGCTACAGCACCTGGCGCATCTATGCAGTGAATGGGAGAGAATCCATGGCGCTCCGTGACGAATTCGAACTGGCGAAGCAGAGAGCGAAGAACCGGCGTGCCAGATTCCCTGCGGCGGTGGATGCGCATTATGACCGGCGCCTTGATCGCGTCGTCGTTCGCCTCGATTCGGGAGTGGAGTTGGCGTTTCCTCCGCGACGCGCCCAGGGGCTGGAGCATGCGCGGCCTTCTCAATTGGACAGGATTGAAATCACGCCCTCGGGCTTCGGTATTCATTTTCCCAAGCTGGATGCCGACCTGTACCTTCCTGCGCTCATCGAGGGACTGTTTGGCTCGAAGCGCTGGATGGCGTCGAGACTCGGAGCAGCCGGCGGGAAGTCCAGGAGCGCATCGAAGATTTCGGCGTCACGCGAAAATGGCCGGCTCGGGGGGAGACCGAAGAAGGCTGCCGGGTAGGATTACGCCGTTTTGGCCGCGCCCAGGAACCTGGTTCGCACGGCGTCCACGATCTCGCGGTGCACGATGTCCGCCTGGCGGCGCGCGTCGAGCATGAGCACGCGGTGCGGTTCGCGCCGGGCGATGGCGAGATACGCGTCGTGAACGCGGGTGAAGAACGCCTGGTTTTCCTGCTCGAAACGGTTCTCGTCGGCCTCGCCACCCGGCGCGGTCGCGACCCGGGACAGGTTGCGGCGCCGCGCGCGCGCCACGCTGGCGGCCGAGTCGGAGTCCATCAGCACGGTCATGTCGGGAACAAAATTGCCGCACACTAGGCGATGCATGGTGAGCACGGCTTCGCTGCCGAGTTCGCGGCCGCCACCCTGGTAGGCTTCGGAAGAATCGGTGAAGCGGTCGCAGAGCACCCATTTTCCGGCTGCAAGTGCAGGGAGAATGATCTCGTGCACCTGCTGCCCGCGCGAGGCAAACAACAGGGCAAGCTCCGCCGTCGGGACCAATCCGGCGGTGGCGGAATCAAGCACGATGCTGCGGATGCGCTCGCCGACGGGAGTGCCGCCGGGTTCGCGGGTTTCGATGACCTCGATGCCTTCGGCGCGCAGAACGTCGGCGAGACGGTGAAGCTGCGTGCTCTTGCCGCACCCGTCCAGTCCTTCGAAGGTGATGAACCGGCCTGGTTGTCGGGGGTTCACGGGCGACATAATAACATCCGTGCTGCTACACTTTTGCGCGGTGGGGATTCCTTGATTTGCCGATTTGCTGATTGGGTGATTTCTCCGAAGCCCGCACTAGATCGGCAAATCCATAAAATCTCACAATCAGCAAATGCGGAGTGAAATGAACGTTGCTCGTCTTCAACTCGCTGCCCTCGTACTGCTCGCAATTTTCCCACTTAGCCTCGCCGCCGAAACGCAGCGCCGCCCTGCGCCTGCTTCCGCCAAGCCGCCGGGCACAATCATGCTGGCGGTGGATGCCAGCCAAGCGGCACAGAAGCTGTTTCACGCGCGGCTGACGATGCCGGTGACGCCCGGCCCGCTGACGCTGCACTATCCGAAGTGGATTCCGGGCGAGCACATGCCCACCGGGCCGGTGGTGGACAGCGTGGGCGTGAAATTCAGCGCCGGAGGGCAGACGATCGCGTGGCGGCGCGATGACGTGGACATGTTCACCTACCATCTCACGGTGCCACCGGGCGTGAACCAACTTGAAGTCGCGACGGATTACACCTCGCCCGTTTCCGGCGAGAGTGGCTTCTCGGGCGGCGCCAGCGCCACCAACAAGCTGACGGTCATCAGTTGGAACCAGTTGCTGCTTTATCCTGCCGGATTCACCACCGACCAGCTTACCTACCAGGCATCGCTGCAACTGCCCGCAGGTTGGAAATTCGGGACGGCGCTGCCGCAATCGGAAACGAGGGCGGGCGACACCATCTTGTTTCAGCCCGCCACACTTACTACGCTGGTGGATTCGCCGGTCATCATGGGCGAGTTCTTCCGTGCCGTGCCGCTGTCGCCGGCGGGCGAGGCGCGGCCGGCCGAGCTGGATGTCGCCGCTGACAGCGCTGCCGCGATTGATATCAGCGCCGATGTTGAGAACCATCTCCGCAACCTGGTTGCCGAAGCGGGTATGCTGTTCGGCGCGCGGCACTACCGCAACTACCATTTCCTGCTGTCGCTCAGCGACCACGTGGCGCACTTCGGGCTCGAGCACCACGAGTCCAATGACAGCCGCACCTCCGAGCGCGCGCTGATTGACGACAACCTGCGGCGGGTCGCGTTCGGCGATCTTCTGCCGCACGAGTACACGCACTCATGGAACGGCAAGTACCGGCGTCCGCTGGGGCTGAGCACTCCTGATTTCCAGCAGCCGATGAAGGGCGAGCTGCTATGGGTGTACGAAGGCCTGACACAGTACTTCGGCAAGTTGCTGGCAGCGCGCTGCGGAATCTGGTCGGCAGACGATCTTCGCGACAACTTCGCGCTGCTGGCGGCTGAGCTCGCACACCGCCCGGGCCGGCAGTGGCGGCCGTTGCAGGACACCACGGTGGCGGCGCAGGTGCTATACCAGTCGCCGTCGCAGTGGTCGAGCTGGCGGCGCGGCGTGGATTTCTATAACGAAGGCGCGCTCATCTGGTTGGACGTGGACGCCACCATTCGCCGCCTGACGAACAATCAGAAATCCATGGACGACTTCGCCAAGCTCTTGTATGGCCCGCCCGATAATCCGGCGAACGTCGCGCCGCAGGTGAAGCCGTACACCTTCGACGACGTTGTTGCCACGCTCAACCAGGTGGCGCCGAACGACTGGCGCAAATTCCTGCTGGACCGGGTCAACTATGTCGGGCCGAACGCG
>DASWAR010000032.1:0-10564 GCA_036391015.1 Terriglobales bacterium | reverse complement strand
AAGCTCGTTTTCTGCGCTGGATGGAAGCGGTGTGTGGCGCTACCGGGAGTTGCTGCCGATTGTTCCCGACGGGGAAAAGGTAGTTACGCTGGCGGAGGGCAATACGCCGCTGTATGAGATGCCGCAGGTGGCGCGCCGGCTGGGAATGCGGGCGCTGCTGGCGAAGCACCAAGGGATGAATCCGACGGGTTCTTTCAAGGACACAGGGATGACGGCGGCGGTATCGGTGGCGCACGCGCGGGGGTACCAGTGGGTAGTATGCGCGTCTACGGGGAACACGTCGGCATCGATGGCGGCTTATGCAGCGCGCGCCGGGTTGAAGGCCCTGGTGCTGCTCCCGGAAGGACAGATTGCGTGGGGAAAGTTATCGCAGGCGGTGGAATACGGCGCGGTCACGCTGCAACTGCGGACGGACTTCGACGGTTGCTTGCGGGTGGCGATGGAGTTGGTGCGCAGGATGCCGATGTACATGCTGAACTCGATCAATCCGTACCGCATTGAAGGGCAGAAGACCGCGGCGATCGAACTCATGGAGCAACTGGACTGGAACCCGCCGGAGCACATCATCGTGCCCGGTGGAAACCTGGGCAATTGCTCCGCGCTGGGCAAAGGACTGCTGGAGATGCACCGGCTGGAGTTGATCGCGCGTCTGCCGAAGCTGTCAGTGGTGCAGGCCAAGGGAGCGAATCCGCTGTACACGGCGGTCCACGAGCGCGGCGGCCGAAGTCTTGTGCCGGTGAAGGCGGAGACGATGGCAACCGCGATCCGCATTGGAAACCCGGTGTCGTGGCGAAAAGCGATCCGGGTGCTGGAGGCAACCGGCGGAACCTGCGAGCAGGTGAGCGAAGAAGAAATTGCGCTGGCCAAGGCGGAGATCGGCGCCGAAGGGCTGGGTTGCGAACCGGCATCGGCGGTCACGCTGGCGGGACTGAAGAAACTGCTGCGCAGCGGGTTCGTCGCTGCCGATGAAAAAGTGGTGCTGGTGCTCACCGGGCATGTCCTCAAAGATCCCGACTACATCATGAAATTCCACGCGGGCCAGTTGTTTGAGCGCACGAGCGAGCTGGGGAGTGAACTGGACCGCCGGCGCCGTCCTCCAATTCAGGTCGAGGCGGATTTGGAAAAAGTCATGGCGGTGCTGGAGAAGTTGCAGGGGGAAGCATGAGTGCGGCGGGGAGCAACCATGATCGCGGGACGCGCGGGATCGAGCTGAAGCTGCCGGCGAGTTCAGCGAACCTTGGCCCGGCTTTCGATTCGGCGGCGATGGCCCTTGATCTCTACCTGCACGTGCGGGCTGAGGCGGCGGCGTCATTCTCGGTGACCGCGAGCGGACGCGATGCGGAAGTGTGTGGCAAGGTCGAGCACAACCTGATCCTGGATTCCTATCGCGAGGTGCTGAAAAACGCGAAGGCGCGTTGTGTTCCGCTGGCGCTTAGGATCGGCAACCAGATTCCGGTGGGGAAGGGCTGCGGGTCATCCGCCGCGGCGCGGTTGGCGGGAGTGGCGCTGGCGGTCCACTTCGGCGGACTGGCGTGGACGGACGAGCAGATCCTCGACGAAGCGGTCCGACTCGAGGGCCACGCCGACAATGTGGCTGCGTGCTGGCTGGGCGGATTCGTGATCGTGCAGGCGAACCGGAACAAACACGGAAAGCGCGTGCAGGCGAGCCGGATTGAGGTTGCACGCGAGCGGCCGATGCTATTGGTTATTTCCGGCGGCGACCTGGCCACGGGAAAGTCGCGCGCGCTGGTGCCGACGCTGTACGGCCGGGAGGTGGTGGTCGCCAATCTGCAAAGCGCCATGGCACTGGTGGCGGCGTATGCGCTCGGGCGCGACGAACTGTTCAGCACGGCGCAGCACGACGCGCTCCATCAGCCGTATCGCGCGAAAGTGTGCCCGCTGCTGCCGTGCTTGCAACCGCTGGCAGGGCAGGCCGGAATCCTGGCGGTGACGCTGAGCGGCGCGGGTAGTTCGGTGCTGCTCACGTTGCGGCATGACGCGTCGCAGCAGGAGGTAGGCGACGCGGTCTCCGAGCGGCTGCGCGCCGCGGGCCTTGCAGGCGAACTGGTTTTCACGAAGATGGCGAAGCAGGGTACTTGCCGGACCCAACTGCCGGCACAGGCCATGGCCGGGGAGGGTGTGTGAAGGAAGTCAGGGTAGGAATCGTCGGGTTTGGCACGGTAGGGCAGGCGACGGCGCAGTTGCTGGTGGCCAACGCCGATCTAATCGAGGAGCGCAGTGGAGTGCGGCTGGCGGTATCGGTGGTGTGCCGCCGAACCCCAATCCCTGCCGAAGCAATTCCCGCCGGGGCGCGCGCCTGTGCGTCGTGGACCGACGTGGTGTCCGCACCGGACGTCGATATCGTGGTGGAAACCATCGGCGGCAACGGCATTCCCCGCGAGGTCGTCAACCAAGCTTTGAATTCGGGGAAGCCGGTAGTGACGGCGAACAAGGCCCTGATCGCCAAAGACGGCGACGAGATCCTGGCACTGGCCGGCGAGCGCCGCCTGCCGGTTGGGATCGAGGCGACGACGGCGGGAGGAATCCCGATTGTCCGCGCGCTACGCCGCTCCGCCACCAGCGATCAAGTGATCAAGCTGTACGGGGTACTGAACGGAACGGTGAACTACATCCTGAGCCGCATGGAAACGGAAGGCCTGGAGTTCCAGGCAGCGCTGGAAGCGGCGCAGCAGGCCGGCTACGCCGAAGCGGACCCGCGACTCGACATTGATGGCATCGATGCGCGCGACAAGCTGTGCATCCTGGCGAGGATGGCGTTCAATCTGCGGCTGCATCCGGAGGACATCCCGGTCACCGGCGTGCGGCAAGTTTCGCAGGTGGACCTGCAATATGCGCGGCGCCTGAACGGGCGCATTCGCCTGGTCGGAGCAGCAGAACGCCAGGACGATGGAATTGCGGTCACGGTGCGGCCGTGGCTGGTGCCGCAAAATTCCATGCTCGGCAAGGTGGAAGGCGTGTTCAACGCCATCTTCGTGGAAGGCGAGCGCAGCGGCACACAGATGTTCTATGGCCGCGGCGCGGGCGGGCCGGCAACCAGCACCGCTGTGGTTGCGGACCTGATCGGGATTGCGCAGGGACTGGCGTCGAAAACTCCGGGACGGAACCCGATGCCCGGCTTCGGGCCGATCTCGACGCTTCCCTTGACGACCTCCGGCGCCTCGTGCGAGTGGTATCTCCGGCTGAGCGTGCGCGACCATCCCGGCATTTTGGCGCGGGTGGCCTCCGTACTTGCTGAGTTGGAGATCAACATTGATTCGGTGCTGCAGGAGCCGCACCTGCCGAAGGAGCGGCTGTCGTTTGTGATCACCGTGGAAACCGTGGCGGAGCGCACCATCAGGATGGCGATTGAGCGCATCAACCAGTTCGAGTTCCTCACCGAACCGGTATTGCTGGTGCGCATGTTCGCGGGCTAGTCAGGCGGCGCGGGCGAAATCAGCGAGGGTGTCAACGCGAGCGAGGAAGTAGTCGAGATTTTCTTCCGGCCAAAGCAGGTCGGGGCAGTGCATCGGCGGAAGTTCGGCCTCCGGCGCGACGAGCATACCGACCATCTGACGCGGGCGTTGCTGTTTCATGCGCTCGCAACATTCGGCGGCGCGGAGCAGGTGTTTTCGAACCGCGAAGAGAACAAGGATATAGCGGCCCGGTCGCCAGCGGGATTCGGCCTGCTCGAGGGTGGACGCGAGTTCGACTTCGAAGCCGCGCCGCATGAGGTGCTCAGCGCGTGCTACCAGGCTTCGCGGACGGTCGTCAACCAGGAGGATGGCGCCGCGATTCTCGATGTGTTCGTAAGGCATGGCACGTAACCCATCGCGAACTGCAAGATTATGCAGCAGTCTTGCTGCGCCTGCAGCGCCGACTTGCGCCAAACCCGCCTTTCGTCCCCGGCAAGGAGTGAGAGTCATCTTGGATAGTAGAGGCGGCGGGGAGGGATGCCTATTTCGGCGGGGAGTCCGGCGGTTTTTCGAACAGCTTGGCGTCAACCGGCGGGTTGATTTCGCAGATTTGGATCTGCTCGGTCGCGCTGGGCTGGCCATCATCGGTGACACTGCGTTGGAAGGGAACGGTGAGCCCGTCAACCGGGCGCCAGTCCGAGTAGTCGATGACGCGCTGCCCCGGCCCGCGCTGCCCGACATCCTGGTAGGAGACCTGCAGCAAGCGCCCGCTCTGCGGGTCGAGCGCCCACTTGACGGAAATGCCGTTGCCGGCGACGTTGACGATCTGCGCCTCGGTGTTGCCCACCTTCTCGGTCCCGCCGAGGGTGAAAACGTATGCCGGATCGGCGGCGTGTTGCGCGATGGCGATCCAGTCGCGCTTCAGAGTGTTCAGCCGGTCCTGCTTCATCGACGACGGCATGTCGCGCGTGCCCGCTCCCGTCATGCTCATGAACGCTGAAGTTGGAGAAACCACGATCAGCATCTCGCCCGGAAGCTGTTCGGCAATGACGGCGGCGCGGAGTTTGTCAGGGAACTGTACGGTCAGGTCGTTGTTGAAGGTGATGGAGCCCTGGGGCGTGTGCTGCGTGCTGACCAGCTTTTGATGCAGAGCTTTGACGCCGGCGAGTTTTTCAGAGCCGCCGATGGAGCTGACAAATTTTTCCACCAGCGCGCGCGCCTTCGGATCGGACTGGGTGGGCTGCGGCGCATTCGCCGCTGCTGCCGGAGCGCCGGGCGGCGGGATGGAGATATCAATCGACGTCACCGGCCCGAGCGAGGACAGCGGCTTGCCGAACTCCGCCTGGTTGCCGACCACGAGCACAGCGAACTGCTTCGGGTGGACGTATTTGTGGGCGACGCGGTTGGCATCATCGGAGGTCGACTTCTCGATCCCGGCACGGAAGCGCTCGAGGTAGTCGGCAGGGTAGCCGTAATACTCGTACAGCATGCGCTCGCCGAGGACCTTGTCTTTGGAATCGAAATTAAAGATGAAACGGTTGAGGATGGAATCCTTGGCTTCGCGCACTTCCTCCGGGGTGATCGGTTTGGCGGTGAGCATGCCGTTCAACTCAGCAAGGAGCGCCTGGATGGCATCAACCGTGGTGGGACTCTTGGTGCCCATCGCGATGCGGAAGATGCCCGGATGACTGAAAGATGCGCCGATGCCGCCGCCCACGGAATACGCCAGGCCCTTTTCGGTGCGGATGGTCTTGAACAGCCGTGAGGCAAAGCCGCCGCCGAGCACATCGTTCATCACGTCAACGGAAAAGTAGTCGGGATTGTTGCGCTGGATGCCGAGCGTGACCATGCGGATTTCGCTCTGGGTGACGTCGGATTTTTCGATGAAGTACAGCCCGGGCTTGGGATCGTGGAAGACAATGTTGGGCGGAGGCGGGAGGGGCGCCTGTGGCCACGATTCAAAAGCCTGGCGCAGACGGCGTTCCATGGCGGCGGGATCGAAATCGCCGTGCACGCCCAGGATGATGTTGTTGGGGTGGACAAAGGTCTCATGCCACTTGACGAGATCGTCGCGGGTAATGGCGGCGACGGAGGAATACTCGGGGACGCGAGCGTAAGGATTGTCTCGGCCGTAGGCAAGGCGGACGGCTTCGCGTCCGGCGATTTCGCCGATGTCGTCGTTGCGCCGGGCGATGTCGGTGTTCATCTGGGTTTTCGCCAGTTCGAGCTTGTCGTCACGAAAGGCAGGCTCATGTAACACTTCAAGAAATACTGGGAAGACCTCGTCCAGCTTGTCCTTAAGACAATTGAAGCTGATGGTGATGGATTCGGAGCCGCCGCCGGTTTCGACCTTGGCGGCGCGAGTTTCGAGGAAGTCATCGAGCTGATCGCCGGACCGCCTGGTGGTGCCGCCGGTGCGCCAGACGGCGCCGTACGCCTCGACAAGTCCGACCTTATTCGCGGGCTCCTGGATAGAGCCGCCGCGGATGCGCATCGTGCCTCCGACGATCGGCAGTTCGTGGTCTTCCTGGAGAAAGATGACCATGCCGTTGGCGAGCTGAATGCGCCGGGGCTCCTGCGGGCGAAATGGCGGCAAGGGCGGGATAGGGATCCGCTTCCATGGGGCGGCAGGCCCGCCGGTACCGGGCTTGACAGTTTTCGCACCGGTCGGAGGATGCGTGGATTGCGCCGGGGCGTTTTTTTGTGGCGGCGCTTGCGCCCAGACTGCGGACGTCACCAGGAAGAGAAGCGAAAGAGCTGTCGAACTGCGGAGGAAGGTGCGCGTCATTATTTCTGCTCCGGCTGCTGGGCGGGCGCGGCGCCGGCCATCTTGGTGCTCTCGATGATGCCGATGGTTCGGTTGGCGGGCGCGAAAGTCTTGTTGGCAACGCGGCGGATATCGGCCTGGGTCACTTTGTCATAGCGATCGAGCTGGCGGAAGAGTTCGCGCCAGTCGCCGAAGCGTGCCTGGAAGGTGGCGAGCTGAGCGGCAAGTCCCGCATTGTTGCCGAGGCCGCGGATGAGGTCGGCCTTGGCGCGGGTCTTGAACATGGCGAGTTCGTCGTCGGTGACGTCGGAGGTCTTCAGCCGCTCGATCTCGGCGCGAATGGCTTCGCGGACTTCGTCGTTGGTATGGCCGGGCGTGGGCACGGCATAGAACGCGAACAGATGCGGATACTTGCTTCCGGGCCAGCCGCTAAACCCGCCCGAGTCGGCCGCGATCTTCTTGTCACGCACCAGCGAGCGGTAGAGGCGCGCGGTGCGGCCGTTGGACATGATGTCGGAGATGGCGTCGTAGACGGAATCATCGGCATCGCGATAGTCGGGACGATGGTAGCCCTCAATGTAGAGCGGCTGTGCGGATTCGGTAAGCACGACGCGACGCTCGGACTGTTGCGGCGGTTCGCGGGTGGGATCTTCAACCGGCTGCGGTGCCTTGGGCAGGCGGCCGAAATATTTTTCGAGAACGGGCAGTGCCTGTGCGGACTTGATGTCGCCGACAGCGGCCACCACCATGTTGGGCGGAACATAGTAGGTGTGGAAGAAGCGTTCGGCGTCGGTCGCCGAGAAGCGATGGAGATCGGAGGCCCAGCCGATGGTCGGGCGATGATACGGATGCGCCATGAAGGCGGTGGCGATGAACTGTTCGATGAGGCGGCCGATGGGATTGCTTTCGGTGCTCCCGCGGCGCTCTTCGAAGACGACGTCGCGCTCCTTGTAGAACTCGCGCATCACGGGCTCGATGAAGCGCTCCGATTCCAGGTATGACCAAAGCTGCAGCCGGTTGGAAGGGAAGGAATAGAAGTAGATGGTCTGGTCGACGCTGGTCTGCGCGTTCATGCCGACGCCGCCGTTTTCCTCGATGATCTTGGGAAAGGCGTTGCGCACGACGTACTTGTCGGCTTCCTTGATGGCGTCATGCCACGCTTTTTCGAGCTGGGCGACCTGCTTGTCGTCGCGGCCAACGCGTTGCTCGACTCCATGAATGTAGGCGGCATAGGCCTGCTCGACTTTTTGCAAGGCAACTTTTTCAGCCGGCCAGTTGGTGGTCCCGATGGTGGTCGTTCCCTTGAAAGCCATGTGCTCGAACATGTGAGCCAGGCCGGTTTCGTTCATCGGGTCCTGCACCGAGCCGGCGTCCACGAAGGTGTATCCGGAGAAGACCGGGGCTTCGGGGCGCTCCATCAGCAGCAGGGTGAGGCCGTTGGGCAGCTTGCGGACGGTGATGCGTTTTTCCAACGACGCAATGTCCTGGCCGAGGAGCGGGACAGAAGCAAAGAAGAGGAAGGCGAGCAGGGACGAAAGCAGCCTTCGCATGCGACCTCCGTGGGGCGAGTCCAAACGTAAAACGTTACCCTGCGGCGGAAATGGCTGTCAAACGCGGGAAGCCGCGAACGGCGAGTTCCGAAGCGCGAGCCAAGCCCGGCGGCGGCACGGTCACAGAGAAAGCCCGCTCACTCCGAGCCAAAGCGTGCATTCGCCGCAGCGGTTAACCGGCGCCCTATTCACTTTGTGGTTAACAGTGGGGCTGTGATTGGAGTCACAGGCAAATGTGAAACCGGCCCTGTATCCTCGCGGGCGACCATGGTATAAACCCAAGGCGAAATTTAAGGTCTTTGGAGGTCATTATTGTGAAGCGCATCGGCGTTTGCTTCTTTGCCATTCTGTTCTTCTTCTCCCTTACCGCTCAGGCGCAAACCATTACTGTCGGGTTCACCGTATCGAAGACGGGAGCCCTCAACGTTGACTCAACCGAGCAGTACAACGGCTTTGAACTCTGGCGCGACCAGGTGAATGCCAAGGGCGGCATCAAAGCGGGCGGGAAGAGTTACCGAATCAAGTTCGCCTCTTACGATGACGAATCACAGGCAAAACGAGTCCAGCAGCTTTACTCGCGTTTGATCCTGGAAGACAAGGCCGACTACCTGTTCAGCCCCTATTCCTCTGGTTTGACCACCACCGCGTCCATTGTTTCGGAGCAGTACGGCAAGGTGATGCTGACCACCGGAGCGGCCGACGAGAAAACCTACCGACAGGGCAACAAGTACCTGTTCCAGATGTTTGCGCCGGCGACGCAATACCTGGAGACTGCGATTGACTTACTGAAGTCCAAAGACCCAAAGGCGACGATCGCGTTCGTATACGAGGACCATTCTTTCTCGGTTGCTGTCGCGACTCCGGCGAAGCCGTATGCGGAGCAGCAAGGGTTCAAGGTGGTCTTCAGCGAGGCCTATCCTCCCAATACCACGGACTTCAGCGCCATTCTCGACAAGGTAACCTCTTCCAAGGCGACGGTGCTGCTGGGCGGCGGCCACTACGCCGATGGTTCCACCCTGGCGCGGCAACTGTTTGCGCGCAAGGCCAAGATGAATATGGTCACGGTGTTGGTAGCGCCCGACAGCCCGAAATGGACGGAATTGGGTGATGCCGCAGTCGGCATCTGCGTGCCCTCGCAATGGGAACCGCAGGTTAGCGTGAAACCGCAGTTCGGACCGACGGTGGCGGAGTTCAACAAGGCGTACACGGCCAAATACAACATGGAGCCGAGCTATGAATCCGCTGGCGGCTACGCCGCGGGACTGGTCCTGCAGTACGCCATCGAGAAGGCCGGGAGCCTTGACTCGGAGAAGGTAGCCGGCGTACTGAACGGGCTGGATGCGACCACGTTTTATGGGCGGACCAAGTTTGCTACCGACTCCAAAGAGCATGGTCTGCAACTGGGCCACAGCATGGTGATCGCGCAGTGGCAGAAAAAGGGCGGGAAGCTAACCAAGGAAGTGGTCTGGCCTCTTGCCAACAAGAGCTCCAACCTGGTTTATCCCATGCAATGACACAAACGGGCCAGCGGCAAGGCTGTAGCAACGCTTGCTGCTGGCTAATTTATGGACAAGACGAGGTAGGGAATGGGCGGCATACTGGCCTCAATGATTGATGGCCTGCTGGTCGGCTCGGTTTACGGGTTGGCCGCGATGGGCCTGAGCTTGATCTGGGGTGTGATGGACGTGATCAATCTCACCCATGGCTCGATGATCGCCCTGGGGATGTTCGGCATGTACATGCTGTTTGCCGCATTCTCCACCAATGCATACATCCTGCTGTTACCGGTCATCGTCGGGGGGCTAGTCCTCGGAGTGATCGTGTACTGGATGTCGGTGCACTGGGTGGTGGGGCGCCCCCCTTTGATGAGCCTGCTGTCCACGTTTGCGGTGAACATGATGGTGATCGGCATCGGCACGATCATCTGGAGCACGAGCCCGTACAACGTGAACTTCAGCCTGCCGGGAATCACGGTTGGCGCGTATACGTTTACCGGAAACCACATCGCGGCAGCGATTTCGGCCGTCGTGGTGGCGCTGGCGTTGGAGCTGTTCCTGTTCCGCACCCGAACCGGCAAAGCCATCCGCGCCGTCGCCCAAAACCGTGATGCCGCGGAGTTGATGGGCATCTCCTCCACCGCGGTGCTGGCCACGGCGTTCGGTATCGGCATCGCGCTGGCCGCAACGTCGGGTGCGCTGGTATCAACACTTTTCCCCTTCACCATTCTTTCCGGCGGGGTTTATGAGCTGAAAAGTTTCGTGGTGACGGTACTGGCGGGACTGGGCAAACCGCTCGGGGCGCTGGTCGCGGGTGTGCTGCTGGGCCTGCTGGAAGGACTGGTTTCACCCTTCATCGCCGTCAGTTGGGTCCCGCTGATTGAGTTCGGATTGTTTGTTGTAGTGCTTGTCTTTTTCCCACGAGGTATTTTCGCGAGGGCAAACGCGTGATTGTCCGCCGGCCGGTGTTCTGGCTAATCCTGATTGTTGCGGCGCTGTTCATCGCCATCCCGGTGCGAACCAATAACGTTCCAATGCGGGAGGATCTTCTTCTTGTCGCCGTGGCCATCATCCTGGCCAGCAACCTCAACCTGATGATCGGCTATACCGGGTACGTCAATTTCGGCAACATCGTTTTTTACGGGTTGGGCGGGTACGTCGGGCTTTACTTAGCGACGGTGCATCACTGGAACCTGGTGGTGGCGGCGCTGGTGGCGGGCGTGGTGGTAATGACCTTTGCCCTGCTGTTCGGCCTGGCGATCCTGCGATTGCGTGGAGCATACTTCGCCCTGGCCACCATCGGAATTCTCCAGGCGGTGCAGTCGTTCGTTTCCAATT